>SYAM01000034.1 GCA_005787645.1 Actinomycetota bacterium
GGATTCTGATTCCGTTAGTCTAGGTTCGAATCCTGGTACCCCAGCGAAAAATTTCTAACTAAATATGTTCTGCACATGGCCCCGTCGTCTAGCGGCCTAGGACTCTGGCTTCTCAAGCCAGCTACGAGGGTTCGAATCCCTTCGGGGCTACTCCTAGAAATCTAGTTCTTATTTAAGTATTCGGAGATGCGTGCGGCAGTGGCAATTACCGCTGCGCCATGAGTACGACCAGGTTGCCTTCCCAATCGTTCAATTGGTCCGCTTAAACTCACGGCCGCAATTACTCTGTTATGTGGTCCACGAATGGGAGCAGAGATGCTCGCTACTCCTGCTTCACGTTCACCCACGCTCTGCGCCCATCCCCGGCGACGAACTGCCGTGAGGGTTGCTCCATCAAAGCGTGCATTTTTTAGGGTCTTGCTGATTCGATCTGGCTCTTCCCAAGCCAGTAAAACTTGTGCGGCTGATCCTGCGCTCATCGTCAGCGCTGAACCAACTGGCACGCTATCGCGCAATCCTGAATGTCGATCAGCGACCGCTACACATAAACGCATATCTCCCTGTCGTCGATAGATTTGCGCGCTCTCACCCGTTGCATCACGGAGAGCAGTCAGAGCAGGGCCAGCAATAATCAGCAATCGGTCTTCACCTGCGCTCTGTGCTAATTCACCTTCGCGCGCACCGATAGTGAATCGACCGTGAAGATCGCGAGCGATGAAACGATGGTGCTCTAACGCAACCGCGAGTCGATGACAGGTAGGTCGTGCAATACTTGTCGCCGCTACCAATTCGGCAAGGGTCATCGGACCCGATTCCAATGCATTGAGAATTGCAATGGCTTTGTCGAGAACGCCAACACCACTGCCCCTAGCAGCGTTGGTATTTTTCATGATATGATACTAACATCTCATATGGTGAGACGGCAATATGTAACTCGACGTTGATTACGGAAGTGAAGCGATGGGAAAGACATTAGCTCAGAAAATCTGGGAAGACCATGTGGTCCATAGCGCACCTGGTGAGCCGGACCTCTTGTACATCGATCTCCACCTGATTCATGAAGTCACCAGTCCGCAAGCATTTGATGGACTACGCCTTGCTGGGCGAAAAGTTCGCCGCCCAGATCTCACTATCGCAACTGAAGATCACAACACTCCCACAATAGATATCGATAAGCCGATCGCAGATCCAATCTCCAAACTTCAGGTGGATACCCTGCGAAAAAATGCGGCCGAATTCGGTATCAGACTCCACTCATTGGGGGATATCGAACAGGGAATTGTCCACGTTGTTGGCCCACAATTGGGCATTACCCAACCTGGCATGACGATTGTCTGCGGTGATTCACACACCTCTACCCATGGCGCATTTGGTGCGCTCGCATTTGGAATTGGTACCAGCGAAGTAGAACATGTTCTTGCAACCCAAACCTTGCCGCAAGGAAAACCAAAGATGATGGCTGTCAACGTGGAAGGAACGCTGCGCAAAGGAGTAACAAGCAAAGACATCATTCTCGCCTTAATCGCAAAAATCGGCACTGGCGGTGGACAGGGCTACGTGATCGAGTATCGAGGAAGTGCCATTCGCGCGCTCTCCATGGAAGCCCGCATGACAATCTGCAATATGTCGATTGAAGCGGGCGCTCGTGCAGGTCTCATTGCTCCCGACCAAGTGACTTTCGATTACATCAAGGGTCGCCCCCATGCGCCAGAAAGTGGAGAGTGGGAGAGCGCAGTTGAATATTGGAAGAACCTTTACTCCGATAGCGATGCACAATTTGATGTTCAGGTGGATCTTGATGCGAACACGCTCTCACCCTTTGTGACATGGGGAACTAATCCGGGTCAAGGCGTACCACTGGATTCAAATATTCCCGCACCAAGTGACTTTGCTGATGAAGCATCTCGCAATGCGGCAGAGCGAGCCTTGGAATATATGGGGCTACAAGCGCACACTCCGCTTAAGTCGGTAAAGATCGACACCGTGTTTTTGGGCTCGTGCACCAATGGTCGGATTGAGGATCTGCGGGCCGCTGCTGAGGTCATCAAGGGTAAGAAAATTGCCGCGGGTCTACGGATGTTGGTAGTCCCAGGGTCGGCACGAGTTCGTGAACAAGCGCAACGCGAAGGCTTGAATAAAGTGTTCCTTGATGCAGGAGCCGAGTGGCGCGAAGCAGGTTGTTCAATGTGCCTTGGCATGAACCCCGATCAATTGAAACCTGGCGAACGAAGCGCATCAACGAGCAATCGAAATTTCGAGGGGCGGCAAGGCAAAGGCGGTAGGACTCATTTAGTAAGTCCATTGGTAGCAGCTGCGACCGCGATTCGCGGAACGCTTTCAAGCCCAGATGATTTGTAGATCAGGAGATTGACGATGAAAGCATTCATTTCCCATACCGGTACGGCGGTTCCATTACGTCGAAGCAATGTTGATACTGATCAGATCATTCCCGCTCAATACCTCAAGCGGGTTACACGTTCAGGTTTTGAAGATGGACTTTTTAATGCGTGGCGCCAAGATCCAACATTTGTTCTCAACCAACCTCAATATAAGTCGGCGACAATCCTGGTCGCTGGACCTGACTTTGGCACGGGATCATCACGTGAGCATGCTGTGTGGGCGCTGCAAAATTACGGTTTTGAGGTGGTTATCTCGCCTCGATATGGAGATATCTTCCGGAATAACTCACTCAAGGCAGGTTTATTGACAGTCATCGTGGCGCAGGCGGTGGTAGAGGAGCTTTGGGATGCCATAGAAGCCAATCCTGCTCTTGAGATCGCTGTGGATTTAGCGGCGCGCGAACTTCGTTTTGGTGGGAAAAACGTCAGATTTGACCTTGATGATTACACCCGTTGGAGATTGATGGAGGGGTTGGACGATATCGGTTTGACTCTACGAAATGTGGACTCCATCGCCACTTATGAGGAAAAACGCCCTGCTTTCAAGGTAAAAACCCTCCCCGCTCGAAGTTAATCACCCCAGATCTACCTCAACTTGTTGTTGAGAGTGGGAAAAATTCGCTTTTTTTCTTTTCCGACACGCCAACGCGGTAATGGACGTCTCGCGGTCTGATACGTATTTTTGCGCTCAATGTTGGGGTTTTCACTCTGACGCTTATACAAAAGGGGAATTCATGAATAAGGCCCAGTTCATCAAGTCGTTGGTGCCACACTTCAACGACAGTAAGAAAGAAGCCACCCATGCGGTCGAAATCGTCATTGACGCGATTACTCGCAACATGGCAAAAGGCGAAGATGTCAGCATCGCTGGCTTCGGAAAGTTCCGCAAGATTCAGCGCAAAGCGCGCATTGCTCGTAACCCATTTACTGGCGAGCCAGTAAAGGTAAAGGCGAAGACAGTTGCACGCTTTACTCCAGCAAAGGTTCTCAAGGAGATCGTCGCTGGTACCCGTAAGATGGAGCCAGCTCCTAAGCCAGTAGCAAAGGCGGCTCCTAAGAAGGCGGCTAAGAAGGCAGCTCCTAAGAAGGCAGCAAAGAAGGGCGCTAAGAAGGCAGCTCCTAAGAAGGCTGCAAAGAAAAAGAAGAAGTAAATCTTTTTCCTACCTTTAACCAAAGGCGGGGGTCGCGAAAGGTCGCGGCCCCCGCTTTCATTTCTCCTAGTAAAGTGGCGATATGACGGACGAGGGTACGAAGTCGGATGTGATTGAGTACCCGCCCCCGACTGGCAAACCATTGGGCATCACGCCGTGGTTTCGATTAGGTGCATCAATCATGCGCCCCATCCTCTTTGCGATTGCCAAGCGAGATTGGCGTGGCGCTGAGAACATTCCAAAAA
>SYAM01000035.1 GCA_005787645.1 Actinomycetota bacterium
CAAATCAAGTCAATCAAGTGACTCAAGTGGATCCGCCGATTTCTCCAATGCTGATTTGATGTTTGCGGACATGATGATCCCCCATCATCAACAAGCGGTCGAGATGTCGGAACTTGCACTAACCAACTCAAGCAATCCGGAAATTATTGCGCTGGCAGAAGAGATTAAATCAGCACAGGCGCCAGAGATTGATCAAATGCAAAGCTGGCAAGAAACTGATTCTTCTGAAAACCACATGGGGCACGGCTCTGAGAGTGAAGATCATTCAGGACACGGAATGATGGGAATGCTCAGCAATGAGGATTTCGCAGCGTTGCAGAATGCCAAAGGAGCAGAGTTTGATCGATTATTCCTCAAAGGAATGATTGAGCACCACAAAGGTGCAATCGATATGGCTGAGATGGTCGTTGATTCGGCAAATGAAGAGGCAGCGGCGCTTGGCAAGGCAATCATCGAATCTCAAACGGCCGAAATCGAAGAGATGAAAACTCTCCTCGCCACCATTTCCTAATTAATCTTCGCTCTTACCCGCCTGCAATCCTTCAGAAATCAATTTCATCACATTGGGATCGGCAAGGGTGGTGGAATCACCAACAGCGCGATTCTCTGCAACATCCCGAAGCAAACGGCGCATGATCTTTCCGCTACGCGTCTTCGGCAACTCGGCAACGACAAGAATCTGCTTTGGCTTTGCAATCGGCCCAATCTCTTTCGCCACGTGGTTGCGAAGTTCCTGAATCAACTCTTCGCCTCCAACATTAGGAACCCCGCCGCGCAAAATCACAAAGGCAACAATGGCTTGTCCAGTCATTGCATCATTAGCACCAACAACTGCTGCTTCAGCAACAGCTGGATGTGAGACGAGGGCTGATTCGACTTCAGTAGTCGAAATGCGATGGCCGGAAACATTCATCACATCATCGACGCGACCAAGTAACCAGATTGCCCCGTCATCGTCTAACTTCGCGCCATCGCCAGCAAAGTAAAGCCCGTCATAACGCGACCAATAGGTCTCTTTGTAACGCTCCGGCTCACCCCAAATCCCACGGAGCATCGACGGCCATGGTTTATCAAGGACGAGATACCCACCACCACCATTACCCACGGGCTCTGCATTGTCATCAACGACTTTTGCGCTGATTCCAGGGAGCGTGCCCATTGCAGAGCCAGGTTTAGTAGCAGTGACGCCAGGAAGCGGCGAGATCATGATTGCGCCCGTCTCGGTTTGCCACCAGGTATCTACAATCGGGCAGCGATTACCGCCAATAACCTCGCGGTACCACATCCACGCCTCAGGGTTAATCGGTTCACCAACCGAACCAAGTAAACGCAGCGAAGAGAGGTTTGATGCCTTGGGGAACTCATCGCCCCACTTCATCCAAGTACGGATCAACGTAGGCGCGGTATACAAAATTGTGACGCCATACTTCTCGATAATCTCAAACATTCGACCTTTTGTTGGTGAATCAGGAGTACCTTCATACATCACCTGCGTTGCGCCATTAATCATCGGCCCATAGACGATGTAGGAGTGGCCGGTCACCCACCCAACATCAGCGGTACACCAGTAGATATCTTTCTCGGGCTTGAGATCAAAGACATTGCGATGAGTAAAGGCAGCTTGAGTGAGATACCCACCCGTTGTGTGATAGATACCTTTAGGTTTTGCAGTAGTTCCTGATGTGTAGAGAATAAAAAGACCATGCTCACTATCAAAACCCTCGGCTTTATGTTCTGCGCTCTGGCGCTCGACAACCTCATGCCACCACACATCTCTTCCGCTATCCCACGCGACATCTTGGCCCGTTCGTTTTACCACCAACACTTTCTTGACGTTGTGCTTACCCTTTAGCGCTTCATCAACCGCTGGCTTAAGTGCGTTCGCTGTACCTTTGCGATAACCACCATCAGCAGTGATAACAACTTTCGCATCAGCATCTTGAATACGAGAGAGGAGCGCTTCAGCAGAGAATCCACCAAAAACAACCGAGTGCATCGCACCAAGACGTGCACAAGCGAGCATCGCAATCGCAGCCTCAGGAATCATCGGCATATATATCGCAACGCGATCACCGCTTGTGACGCCTAATTCAATCAGTGCATTTGCCGCTTTTTTAACCTCGGTAAGCATCTGCGCGTAGGTGAGTTTGCGAGTATCGCCAGGCTCTCCTTCAAAGAGAATCGCCACCCGATTTCCCCGACCTTCGGCAACATGACGATCAAGGCAATTGACCGAAGCATTGAGCTTCCCACCGATAAACCACTTAGCAAAAGGCACATCCCACTCGAGCGTCTTCTCCCACGGCTTATCCCATTGCAAGAAGCGCGCCTGCTCTTCCCAGAACTTCAAACGATCGGCGTCAGCCTGCGCATACATCTCTTTCTTCGCATTGGCAGCAGCCGCAAACTCTGGGGTCGGGGGAAAGGTTCGATTCTCCGAGAGCAGATTCTCAAGTGACATTGTTATCGCTACCTCCAGCAGATTTCTTCTTTCGATTAGCCAAATAAATTATGGCACTAATAGCCCCTAAGCCAATAGCGGCCGCTAACGCAGGTTTTGGAGGCACTTTCGCAAAACGTTGTTTGAGTGGAACCGGACGCGTGAAGTGGAGAACCGGCCAGTTATTGCTCTCGGCGTGCGCACGAAGGCTCCGATCTGGATTGACCACACATGGAAATCCAACAATGGAGAGAAGTGGAATATCAGTACTGGAGTCGGAATAGGCGAACGATTTCTGTAGGTCGTAATCATTCTTCTCGGCAATCGCACGGACCGCTTCCGCCTTCTTCTCAGCATATGCGTAGTAGGAGACCTTGCCACTGTATTTACCGTCGACAACTTCCATTTCAGTAGCGATCACATCAGTCGCACCAAGCATCTTGCCAATGGGTTCGACAATCTCACGTCCAGAGGTGGAAACAAGAATCACATCCCGTCCATCACGAATATGTTTCTCAATTAACTCTGCCGCCTCGTCATAAATCATCGGATCAATAGCGGAGTGAAGCGATTGATTAATCACGCTTTTGGTCTGCTCGACATCCCACCCTGCAACCATCGAGGTAAGAGTCTGGCGCATTTTCTCCATCTGTGCATGATTGGCCCCAGAGTTGGAGAAGAAGTATTGATCGATGAAATTCTTGATCATTCTTTTGCGCGAGATAAGCCCTGCTTCATTAAACGGTTTAGTGAATGCAAGGAGCGAAGAGCGGGAGATAATCGTCTTATCGAGATCGAAGAAGGCTGCGCTCTTACTCACGTACAGAAGCGTAA
>SYAM01000036.1 GCA_005787645.1 Actinomycetota bacterium
CCGAGAAAAATTTCAAAACCTATCCCCTCCCCCTCTCCCAAATGGCCGCCAAAAGGTTTCAAAGCAGTTGATGGCGTATATATCTCCACCCCAAAGAGTGAACGGGAGCTCGTTGGAGTATTGAGCGCAAAAACCAACTTACTTAGTGAGATTCAAGCCTGCGATAAGAAAGTCTGTGCTGTGGTCTACGTGGCTTCGAAGAGCAAATGTAATTGGTGGGAAGTACAGTCGATAGTTATAGGACGATACGCAGATGTTTTAGGGAATCTGCGAACGCTTGCTGGAACCTCAAAGGCAAGAGAGATGAAGACAATAATCCTCATTAGCAAAGAGCCAGTTGAGAGCTATGCGGAGATTCTTAATATGAGAGCCTTTTGTCGCAACGACAAACGCGATGGAAAAGTTCCTAGTAATTCCTTCACTCCCAATCCAGCGCTTGCACCTACCTCTACTCCTACTCCTTCTCCTACTCCGGCGGCCACACCTGATCCGACTCCAGCGGCTACTCCGGCTGCAAGCTAACCGACTATCACTTATTCTTTGACCTATGCTCGGTGGCATCAATAACCAACTTTTCTTACAGGCCTTTGGTGGATTCTTCGCGCTCCTTATCCTCATTCCCTTGCTCAAGTGGACCTTCTCCCGCGGAAAATCCCATGTAGCCAGGCCGGCAAAGAGCGGAAATAGTGATGAGTACGGTTTACTCGTACCGGTAAGTCGTCCAGCAAACTACATCGAAGGCGAGATGGAACGAAAGAAATTAATTGATTCAAATATCAAAGCCAATCTTGTGCAAGCAAAAGATGGAATTGCCCTCTTAGTTTTTCCCGAGGAACTCTCCGCCGCTAAAGCAGTGTTAGGCCAGAAGTAATCTGCTAGCGATTAGCTCCAGGGACCCACAACTCATCTCCGACGCTCTTATTCTCATAACGTGCAAGTACAAAGAGCAAGTCTGAAAGTCGGTTGAGGTATTTCGCGGTCAATGGATTGACTCCAGCTCCAAATGCATGGATAGCCGCCCAAGTGCAACGCTCTGCTCGTCTAACCACGGTTCGTGCAACATGTAATAACGCTGCTGCTGCAGTTCCTCCTGGAAGTACGAAGGAGCGCAGCGGCGCGAGATCGGTATTGAAATGATCGATCTGCTCTTCAAGGTGCGAGATCTGTGATTCCAGGATTCGTAACTGCTCATGTGGTGGGTTATCTATCATCGGTGTGCAGAGATCAGCGCCCACATCAAAAAGGTCGTTTTGGATTCGGGTGAGTAGCTTCTGCACCTCAGCAGAGACTGTTGCAAGCGCGAGTACCACCCCGATACTGGAATTGGCCTCATCGACTGTTGCATATGCCTCAAGGCGGGGGTCGTTCTTTGAGGTGCGACTCATATCCCCTAGCGAGGTCGTGCCATCATCTCCGGTTTTTGTATAGATACGAGTCAGATTCACCATGCTCCTACCTTACGCTTAACCTCTACGATGAACCACATGGAACGATTTGAAGTCACTGGGGGCGCCCGACTCGAGGGCGAGGTCCAGGTATACGGTGCGAAGAATTCCATCCTCAAATTGATGGCTGCCGCTCTCTTGGCCCCTGGAGTACACCGGCTTGGCAATGTACCCACCATTGCTGATGTTTCTATCATGGGCGAACTTTTGATCCGACTTGGGTGTCAAGTTTCACACGACGAGAGCACATTGACATTGACGATTTCTGTTCCTGATCACTTAGAACATCGAGCCGATTACGATCTTGTACGCAAGATGCGGGCATCAATCAATGTTCTCGGACCACTACTCACCCGAACCGGACGGGCTGAGGTTGCGTTACCAGGAGGAGATGCAATTGGTTCACGAGGTTTAGATTTTCACATCAATGGGTTAGAAGCTCTAGGTGCACAGGTAACCAATGAGCATGGCTACATCATCGCAACCGTATCTGGACGACTTCGAGGGACATTGGTCGAGTTGGAATTTCCCAGCGTCGGTGCGACCGAAAATCTTCTTACCGCAGCGGTGCTCGCTCGAGGTGAGAGCGTTATCGAGAATGCCGCACGTGAGCCAGATATCGTGGATATGGGAATCTATCTGCAGAAAATGGGTGCACAGATTTCCGGGCTTGGTACATCAACCATCACTGTAAATGGAGTCGATGCGCTTCATCCTGCAGATCATGAAGCGCTCCCCGATCGAATCGTCACTGGAACTTGGGCCTTTGCTGCTGCCATGACGAAGGGCGATATCACTATTCATAATGCCAATCCAGATCACTTGGAGATTCCGCTCGAGAAGTTGGTCCTCTCTGGAGCGGTAGTCACTACGATTCCAGGGGGCTTGCGAGTGCGGATGGATCACCGGCCAAAAGCAGTGGATGTCATGACTCTTCCCTATCCAGGTTTTCCCACCGACCTACAACCGATGATCATCGCTCTTAATTCGATTGCAACGGGCTCTGCATTGGTGACCGAGAATGTCTTTGAAGGTCGCTTTATGTTTATCAACGAACTAGTTCGCCTAGGTGCCGACATAACCACCGATGGCCATCATGCCTTTATAAAAGGTCGAGAGCTACTCTCAAGTGCGCCAGTGGCAGCCACAGATATCAGGGCAGGAGCAGCGCTCGTACTTGCTGCTTTGGTCTGCGATGGTACGACGATTATCGAAGAAATATTTCACATTGATCGAGGCTATCCGCGCTTTGATGAGCAGCTTCGAACGTTAGGCGCGAAGATCTCGCGAATCTAGATTACTTCTTTTTAAACCCTGCGGGACATTTAGGATTGGTGCCAGCAATTTTTCTCGTGATTTTACCCTTTACGCATGTAATCAATTTCTTTACTCCAACTTTTGGTGCGGCTGCCGCACTTACTTGTGGCTCACTAGGAGCAGCAGGGGCTGTCTCAATCTTCTTATCTTGAACGAGTTTTACCTTCAAGGTTGGAGAAGAGAAGGTGAAACCTTCAGCGCTCAAATAGACCCAATTCCCATTCCGTGAGAGTTCTACGGTAGA
>SYAM01000037.1 GCA_005787645.1 Actinomycetota bacterium
ATTACATGTCGATCCAGACCTACATTCTCATTCAAACTGAAGTGGGAAAGGCAGCAGCTGTCGCAAAAGCAATCGGCGCTATTCCAGGGGTCAATATCGCTCAGGGCGTGGGTGGTCCATACGATGTCATCATGCGTGCTGAAGCTGGCTCGATGGAAGAATTTGGTCGCACGATTCTTGCAAAGGTACAGGCAGTGCCAGGGATTACTCGTACGTTGACCTGCCCCGTTGTAAACGACTAGCGCCTACTTATCTCTATCAACTCGGCAATAACTTCACTATAAGAAACCCCAGTCGCATCCCATAATCGTGGGTACATCGAAGTTGCAGTAAATCCAGGCATCGTGTTTAACTCATTTAAAATAATCTCACTATCATCAGTCAAAAAGAAATCTACTCGAGCAATTCCCTTTCCATCAATTAAAGCAAAAGCATCGAGCGCTAACTGTTGAATCTCTCGCTCAATCTCTGCGGGAATCTTCGCCGGCACAATCAGCTCGGTCGAATCATCTAAATACTTGGCTTCGAAATCATAGAACTCATGATCACCGAGCACTCTAATCTCTCCTACCCGGGAGGCTCGATTCCCCAAGATTCCACATTCCAACTCACGACCAGGCGCATATGCCTCTACCAAAATTTTCTCGTCGAGATCCTTCGCAAGAGTCACTGCGCTATCTAGTTCATCCCAGGATTTAACTTTTGTGATGCCATTACTCGAACCAGCGCGTGAAGGTTTCACAAAAATCGGGAGCGTGAACTTCTCTTTCAGTCGTGAGGTGATTTCGCTCTTAAAGTTCCGCCATTCATCCCAGAAAATAACATCGAACTCAACCGTTGGAATCCCAGATTCCACAAACAACCGTTTACAGGTTGCCTTATCCATTCCGATAGCCGAAGCGAGCACGCCCGCACCAACATAGGAAATATCGAACATCTCTAGGAGGCCTTGAATCGTCCCATCCTCACCAAACGGCCCATGCAGCACAGGAAAGATCAGATCGATATCCAGGTTTTTGCTACCAACAAAAATGCCCTCACTATTCACGATAACCGCTGGCGCATCGGAGGGCACTACTGGCAACTTTCCATTGACTATTCCAAGGTGTCCAGTTAGCCCCTCAAGGTGAACCCACTTCCCACTTTCGGTAATGCCGATGGGAATAGGTTCATAACGATCACGGTCAATTGCCGCGAGCAGACTCATGCCGGAGAGCACGGAGATGGAGTGTTCACTGCTTCGACCACCAGAGAGCACGCCTACTCGGAGTTTTCCTGGAGCACTGGTAGTCACGTTATAAAGGGTACCGGTAAGAGATACTCTATTTAATGCTCAGAGCGAGTGGTTCGACTCATCAATCGACGGACCACTTCCTTGGGTGGCATACCGTTGACAACAACATCCACTACTGCTTCAACGATGGGCATATCCACGCCATGCTCTCGGGCAAGCTCAAGCACTGCCGGTGCAGAGGAAACACCTTCTGCAGTTGTCTTCGTTTCAGTCTGCGCCTGCGCCAATCCCAATCCGCGTCCAAGTCGTTCGCCAAAGGAACGATTACGCGAGAGCGGAGAGGAACAGGTCGCTACCAAATCCCCCATGCCGGCAAGGCCAGCGAAGGTCATGGGGTCAGCCCCTAAAGCCATTCCCAAACGTGTAGTTTCGGCAAGTCCACGTGTGATCACCGTTGCTTTGGTGTTATCACCCATACCCAGTCCACTAGCCATGCCAACCGCAAGCGCCATCACATTCTTAATAGTGCCTGCGACTTCACAACCAATCACATCGACTGAGGTATATGGGCGAAAATATGCAGTCGCAATTGCATCTTGTAATTGGACAGCATTCTCTTCTTTGCTACAGGCTACGACAACAGCGGCAGGTTCACGTTTGATGATTTCACCAGCGAGATTTGGTCCAGTTGCAACAGCAATCTGCCCAAAAGCGATACCAAGTTCTTCTTCGATGACTTCACTCATCCGCGCATGCGTTCCACGTTCGAAACCCTTGAGCAGACTGACCACGATTGCATTTTTCGGCACATATGTGCCCCAACTCTTCAAATTATCCCTAAGCGTTTGTGCAGGAATGGCAACTATCACCACCTGCGCTCCATTGAGCGCAACTGCTGGATCTGTTGTCGCAGTGATCTTCTCTGGAATCACCAACCCTGGATGAAATTTTGTATTGGTGTGAAAGGTGTTGATCTCCGAGATGACATCAGGACTCCTCCCCCAAATTCGCACCGTATGGTTGTTTGCGTTGTCGGCAAGTATCTGCGCGAATGCACTGCCCCACGAACCCGCACCCATTACTGCAATGGTCAATGACATCAGGAACTCTTCTTCTTTTTCTTCTTGTAATTTCCAACCCGCGGATGTGGGCTATTCACTGGATCAAATCGCGTAACGGGAGGCACCTCATTGCGAATCTCCGCAACTAATGTAGTTAACGCATTCATCACGTATTCGGTTGCCTCTCCTACTGCTGCCGGATCATCTTCCCGCCCGTACCACTTTGAAAAATCTAGTGGCTTACCTGCCCAAACATGGAATGTCTTCCGTGGAATGAGCGAAATCCTCCGGCTATAGGGTTTCAGAACGGCCTGAGCGCCCCACTGGGCACAGGGAACTACCTGGGTTTTTGTCATGATTGCTAGGCGAGCCACGCCAGTTTTTGCCTTCATTGGCCAGAGTCCAGGATCGCGAGTAAGCGTTCCTTCTGGGTATACCCCGAGTAGGTGGCCTGCCTTAAGAAATGCAATTGCGTGTTCAAATGCTTGGCGCGCATTTGGACTCTCTCGTTCTACGGGAACTTGACCTGCCCCACGCAAGACCGTTCCAATGAGTGGAATCCGAAAGAGTTCGGCTTTCCCGAGAAATCGCGGTGCACGTCCGTTGTCATGAAGGAAGTGGGCGAATACCAGCGGATCGAGATACGAGATGTGGTTTGAGATGCAGATAATTGGTCCACTTTTTGGAATGTTCTCAGCGCCACGCCAATCTCGCTTGGCAATCGCAAAGAGGATGGGGCGCATGATTGATGCACCTAATCGAAACCACGGCGTGATGCCCAATGGTTTGCCAGTCGGGGGCGGGTACTCAATCACATCCG
>SYAM01000038.1 GCA_005787645.1 Actinomycetota bacterium
ATGGGCGCACAAGGCCGAACTTGGATGGAGAGTCAATGGAGTTGGCAAGTAATCGGCCAACGTTTTCGCACGCTACTTGAGTTGAACTAGTCCTAGAGATAACGCACGAACAACTGCAGAGGTACGGTTATCGCACTCTAGCTTCCGGTAGATACTTGAGAGATGCGTTTTAACAGTTGGCAAACTGATGAAGAGAGATTTACTGATTGCATCAAGTTCTGCCCCTGAACTTAGCCGTTCCAGAATCTCTAATTCACGCGGAGTGAGCTTTGGTTTCTCTCGCTCTCGCTTGATTGCGTTTGCCAAACCTTCTGCAGTAAAACTCTTCGGGGCTTTTATTGCTACATCAATCGCGGAAATCAACGTAGTGATAGGGGCGGATTTATGAATCAACGCATTAGCGCCTGATTCGGCAGCAGGGATCAAAAATTCTGGGCTATTTTCGACGGTAAGTATGACGATTGCCATAGAGGGCTTGATTTTTCGGGCCCAACTAATCATTTGGAAACTTAGCCCGTCAGGCAGATGGAGATCTGTAATGAGGACATCAGGATTGACCCTTGCAAGTTGACCGCGCCCTTCACCACAACTAGCAGCCTCGAAAATTTTGTTAAATCCATGCGCTTCAAGCGCTCGCATTAATCCTTGGCGAACAATGGGGTGGTCTTCGACGATGAGAAGTCCATTTTCAAGATTGACTTCTGTTTTCATCGGGGAATCCGAATTTCGTAGGAATTTATCTCACCCGTACGCTGATAGATGATTGTTCCACCAATAGATGCGATTCGTTCACGGATAGTTGTGATGCCAAAGTGATAATTACTTTTCTGGGCGCTATCAAAAGAATCATTCACATGCCCATTGTCGTTTATCGCAATCTTCAATTCTGAGTCAGATGAGTCTTCATTCATTGTGATGCCTCGTGCACCTGAATGTGAGAGGATGTTCATAAGAATTTCCCGGACCGCACGATAAAGTTCGAGCTCAACGTCTTTTTCAACCCGGAGTTCTGGAGATATTTCGTTGCTTATCGAAACTGAATTCAAGGATTCAAGTTCAGAGCAGAGATTTGCAAGTAGTCTGCCGAATGGCAACGCGCTATCCCGAAGAACACCAAGCTCATCACGAAGCATCAGGGTCACTAGAGAGATACGCGTTCGGATAGCAATCAATGATTCGCGCGCGTCACCCATAGCAGAGAGGGCGATTGCCTCATCACATGCATAACCCAGGGCAGCAATTTCTTGCGAGACGGTGTCATGCAAGTCGCGAGCGACTTTTAGCCGCTCGCTCGTATCAGTCGTAGAGCTTCTCAATCTCAACTGCGAACTCTTTGGCGACCACGTGACGTTTCACAGAGAGTTTTGCAGTGAGGTGTCCACCAGCGATAGTGAAATCCACGGGCAAGATCGAGAATTTACGAATCGATTCTGCCTTGCTCACTGCCTTGTTCGCCTCATCGACGGCTGTTTGAACAACAGCGATGAGAGCAGAGTCTTTTGCAAGGTCTTCGATTGCAGCGCCACCTTTATTATTTGCAGCCGCCCAGACCTTCACAGCGTCTTGGTCAAGGGTGACAAGCGCTGCGATATAAGGCTTGTTATCACCGACAACCATGCATTGGCTGACGAGTGGATGAGAGCGAAGTCGATCTTCAAGGACCGCCGGGGCTACATTTTTGCCACCAGATGTGACAATCAATTCCTTCTTGCGACCGACGATGTATAGGAAGCCATTTTCATCGAGCCGACCTAGATCACCGGAACGGAAATAACCATCAGAGGTGAATACCTCCTTATTTGCGGCATCGTTCTGCCAGTAGCCGTTCATCACGATCGGACCTTTGATGAGGACCTCGCCATCATCATCAATCTTGATGGTGGTTCCGGGGATAGGTCGTCCAACTGAACCGATCTTTACTGAGGAGGTGAGATTGAGCGTTGCTCCAGCGGTGGTTTCGGTTAATCCATAACCTTCGAGTACACGCACTCCAGCGCCGCGGAAGAAGTGGCCCAGGCGTTCGCCAAGGGGTGCACCGCCAGAGATTGCAGCATCGACATTTCCACCCATGACATGGCGGATCTTGCTGTAGACCAGTTTGTCAAAGAGCGCATGTTTGACGCGCAAACCCGGAGAGATGTGGCCATGTTGCATTCCTTCGCTGTAAGCAATGGCAATCCCCGCAGCCTTACGGAAGATTTTTCCTTTACCTGCTGCATCGGCCTTCGCTTCTGCGCTGTTATAGATCTTTTCGAAAATTCGGGGGACGGAGAGAACGAAGTTTGGTTTGAAACTTGCTAGATCACCTAGTAATCGCCCCACCGGATCGCTGCAATGAGCGAGATGCAATCCAGCGCGAATCGCGCCGATTTCGATCATTCGACCAAAGACGTGCGCGAGGGGGAGAAAGAGGAGGGTGGATCCACCAGGTCGCAAGAAGAGATCAGATGCACCTTCGACGACGTTGCCACATTCAGAGAGGAAGTTTGCGTGTGTCAGTTGAACGCCCTTGGGCTTACCGGTCGTTCCAGAGGTGTAAATGAGAGTGGCAAGCGTCTCTGGCTTGAGACTATTGCGTCGCTGCGTTACCTGATCATCGGAGATGCTACTTCCGCTTTGTGATAGATGCGCTAATGCATCTTCAGTGATGATCCATATGTTGTCGAGATTCTTGGTTCGTACAGATTCCACGAGTGCAGCGTGCGCAGGTGTCTCCACCACCATCGCTACTGCACCAGAGTCTTGCAAAATCCACTCGACCTGCTCAGCAGAGGAGGTTTCGTACACGGGAACGACAACACCACCGGCAAACCAAATAGCAAAATCCATGATGGTCCACTCATAACGCGTGCGGGAAAGTAAGCCGACCCGATCGCCACTCTTTACTCCGGCGGCAATCAAACCTTTCGCTACGGCGCGAACTTCAGCTTCGAGGGTCCGAGCGCTAACAGGTTGCCACCCTTCGCCAACTGGGCGTGAGAGCATGATTCGCTCGGGTTCGAAATGGGCTCTATTTATAAGTAAGTCGGTGAGATTTCCCTCGGTAGCGGGTGGTACGAGGGCAGGTACAGATACCTCTTTCATAGCGCGCTCCTTTAGCGACTTCACCAGTAATGGCGTGAGTTACGTGAGGGGTAGAGGCTAGCCCAGGCACCCACTTCTGGAGAAGGGTAACCTTCGGTCCATGAGTGAAACCAAATCAACCATCATCATTGAAGCCCCGTTATCCCAGGTAGCGGAGGCAATTGCCTCGGTAGGCACTTATCCGAGCTGGTCTGGTTCGATGAAAGCGGTCAAAGTCCTAGAGGGCGATGCGATGAAGCCGACCAAGGTCGAAATGTCCCTTGTTTCTGGCGCGCTCCGCGACGAGGCAACGCTGATCTTCGACTGGAGCAATTTTCCTACCTCTCTCACCTTTACTTTGGAGAGCGCAGATTTACTTACTGCCATGGACGGTAAACAAGAACTCAAGAGCATTGGTGAAGAGACTGAGATAAGTTATGCGCTCACCGTTGCGCTCTCAATGCCTGTGCCCGACATGATGCGCCAGAAAGCCGAGAAAGCGGTTGTCGATCAAACGTTGAAGGAACTTAAAGCGCATATCGAAGAATAAGAGATAAAAAGAAGAACTGAGCGAGAGAAGCGCACATATGTCTTTGGCTATCGGCATCGATGTCGGCGGCACCAAGCTGCTTGGTGGCGTCGTAGATGACGAGGGACGTGTGATTGCTCGGTTGCGACGTGAGACTCCTCGTGAAGGTGGCAGAGCGCTCACTCTTTTAGTTGCTGAGTTGGTCAATCAATTACAAAAAGATGTGAAGGAAGAAATTTCTAAAATTGGGCTTTCGGCTGCAGGCTTCGTCTCGGCCGATCGTGAACGAATGCTCGCAGCAACAAATATCGCGGGTTGGACTGGAGTAAATCTCGCTGAAGAACTCGAACCACTTATTGGTTCTCGCGTCATTGTCGAGAACGATGCGAATGCAGCATGCTGGGGTGAATACCGGTACGGCGCTGGACGGAACTCACGGAACATGATCTTTTTCATCTTAGGAACTGGGATGGGTGGCGCATTGATTGTCGATGGTCAACTCTTTAGAGGTGCTCATGGCACAGCAGCTGAGTTTGGCCACATGCGAGTCAATGCCAATGGGCCGCTCTGTGGTTGCGGAGCCCGCGGATGCTTTGAGCAATATTGTGCCGGTCCAGCATTGATGCGCCATGTGGAAGAAGCAATAGCGGCAGCTCCGGAACGTGCATTTGAATTGTTGCGATACGGTGATGGAACGCTCGAAGGATTGAATGGACGACATGTGAGCGCAGCCGCACAAGCGGGAGATCGCATCGCAACTACTGCCTTTAAACTCACAGGGGAGTGGCTTGGTTTCGGTTTAGCCTCATTGGTTGTTATCTTGGACCCTGATTTAATTGTTTTAGGAGGCGGGGTGTCTGAAGCAGGAGAAATCCTTGCTGCACCCGCGCGCGAGTCCCTTGCACGTAGCGCCTCATTCTCGGGCCACTCATTACCGAATATCGTCACTGCCCAAATGGGAAATGATGCGGGCCTCGTTGGTGTTGCAGATTTGGCGCGCGGCTAATGCCCTATCGACTGCTTAAATCTTTTCTCACCCCAATTCTTTTCCTCCTTTTTCGACCTAAGGTGCGTGGTCTTGATTCGATACCGAATTCAGGTCCAGTGATCATCGCCTCAAATCACCTCTCCTTCAGTGATTCGATCTTCATGCCTTTAGTCGTCTCTCGGAAAGTGACTTTTCTTGCTAAGCAGGAGTACTTCACTCAGCCAGGAATCAAAGGGTTAATTAAGAAATTGACTTTCCTAGCCCTTGGTCAAGTGCCGGTCGATCGTTCCGGTGGTCGAGCCAGTGAAGCAGCGGTGCGAACTGGTATTGAGTTACTTGCAAAGGGTGAGTGCATCGGTATTTACCCAGAAGGTACCCGCTCTCCTGATGGTCGCCTGTATCGAGGCCGAACGGGTATCGCACGATTAGCAATCGAATCTGGCGCAACAGTGGTTCCGGTGGCGATGATTAACACTGAAAAAATCCAGCCAACAGGAAAGGTAATTCCAAAAATCATGAGAGTGGGGGTTTACTTCGGGAAGCCAATGAATTTCAAAGATTATGGCGACCCGAGTGATCCATTCGTTCTACGTAGCATTACTGATTCCATCATGAAAGAGATTCAATCGATGAGTGGCCAGGAATATGTTGATATTTACGCCACTCGAGCAAAGGAACTACTTCAAAAAGGCGAAGAGATCGACGAAGATAACGAATAGGGTAATCATTCAATCTGTATGAGAACTAGAGCGCCAAGAATTATCATCACAATCCCGCCAGCACTCCTTAGAAGAACTATGCGCATTACATTCGTTGCTAACCATTGTCGAACCGTACCTGCCAATATTCCCCAAGATCCATCGCAGATCAGCGCTAAGAGTGCGAATATCGCACCTAGCAAGATTAATTGAAGTACGACTTTTCCTGCACTGCGATCGATGAATTGTGGGGTGACTGCGGCATTAAAGACGATGCTCTTGGGGTTTAGGATGCCAACCACAAAACCATCTCTCATTACTCGTATGGTTGATGGGGCGCTGGTACCTCCCTTTTCTAGCATCTGACTCGTATGTTCATTCCGTTTCCGGATCGCATCGATGCCAAGGTAAATCAGATAGAGCCCGCCACTCCATTGCACCGCCGCATAGGCAAAGTCTGAGCTTTGAATGATTGGCCCGATCCCCACTGCCACCAAAAGTGACATCGCGAAGAAGCCGCTCGCATTACCCACGACAGTGAAAATGGCAACTCTTCTACCCCAAGCAATTGCGCGTGCGATAGTGAAGAGCACTGAAGGTCCCGGCGCAAGAATTATGGCGAGAGAAACGATGATGTATTCGCCGATTTTTGAGGGAATTGGAATTCCTAGGAGCACGAAATCAGCCTAGCAAGAAACTTATGAGGAATAAAAAAAGGGCGAGGATTTCTCCCCGCCCTTTTCTGGCAATTGCTTACCGGTTATCGCTTTTGCATTGCATGGAGTATGTGGTAGCCCAATATTGCAACCAGTGTTGCATTGATGATTCCGTTGAATGTGTAATCGCCAATCTTGAATGAAACATCAGCGATACCAATGATCACCGAAGAGCCGGCAATAATAAGGTTCGTTGAGTTGCTGAGGTCGACTTTGGACTCAATCCAAATCTTCGCTCCAAGCATTCCAATCATTCCAAAGAGGGCAACGCTGGCGCCTCCAAGTACACCTACTGGAGTAGCGCTCAGTACCGCACCAAACTTTGGACAGAGTGCAAGGAGGATTGCTCCCACACCAGCGATGTAATAGGCAATAGTGGAGTACACCTTTGTCGCAGCCATGACACCAATATTTTCCGCATAGGTGGTGGTCCCAGAACCTCCGCCAGCGCCGGCGAGGGTGGTTGCTAAGCCATCACCCATAAGCGCATTACCCATCTGGTCATCAAGATTCTTGCCAGTCATGGCTGCCACAGCTTTGACGTGCCCGACATTCTCAGCAATCAAGACCAGCACCACTGGAATAAAGAGCAATATCGCACTCATGGTGAAAGTAGGAGAGGTGAAAGTGGGTAGCGCAATCCACTTCGCATCAGAAATTGGTTTGGTATCAACATCGCCGCGAACTAGCGCAACTACATATCCCACGACTAGACCAAGGAAAATTGAGATACGGCCAATAAATCCTCTGGAGATCGCCGCTATGAGTCCGATTGCAAGAAGCGTAATGATTCCAAGGAGTGGGCCTTGAGCCTGAAGTTGACCTGCACCGGGGCCGGTCCCACTCCATGCTTTGTTGTAGGCAACGCTTGCCAAGTTAAATCCGATGACCATGACAATCGTTCCCGTGACTACTGGCGGCATTAGCCAATTGATCCACGATGCACCTACTGCTCTCACAACTAATCCAACAAGTACGAGCAGGATGCCAGTGGCCACTACTCCGCCAAGGGCTGCCGCCGCTCCGCCACTACCTGCAGTGGCTGCTGCAATAGGCCCTAAGAAGGCAAACGAGGAGCCCAAGTAACTAGGCACCTTGTTCTGAGTGATTATGAGAAAGAGGATGGTGCCAATTCCGGAGAAGAAGAGGGTGGTTGCTGGCGGCAATCCGGTAAGAACTGGTACCAAGAAAGTGGCGCCGAACATCGCGGCGATATGTTGGAAGCCAATGCCGATGGTCCGTGGCCAGGAGAGGCGCTCATCTGGGGCGACTACATCGCCGCCAGAGTGGACTTTCCAGGTGAAGAGTGAAGCCATAGTGGGGGATTCCTTCCGTTTGTCCGTTCCGCCCTCAACGAGGAACGGGGTAAGCCATGTGCGCTGGCTCACTAAGTAAAAAGGGTAAGGCTCTCTACCTGGGTAAATGGGCAGGTGCGGACAGGGCGCGCCGAGGGAGTTCACAACTTGCCCTCGAGGTGGGTTGCCGCTTAGATATGGCAGGCCGATGTATCGGTTCGATGTATCGAAATATCATGTGTCCTGTCCGGAAGGGGTATCTGTGGCGCTGCGAAGTCAACCACTGGAATTTACCCTCCTTGGGCTTCTCGCCGGTGGACCACTCCATGGGTATGAATTGCGAAAGCGATCGCTCACCATCCTGGGCCCCTTCCGAGCGCTCTCCTTTGGCTCCCTTTATCCCTTACTGAAAAGGATGGCTGAAGGGGGAGCAATCGAAGTCATTGAGAGCGAGAGCGGCAAATCGCGGCGAACTCGTATCGCCTATCAGATCACGAAGAAGGGTCTACTTCGTTTTCAAGAGCTCACCGAAACTCTTGATGCTACTGAGGATGAAGCTTTTGGCGTGCACTTTGCATTTTTTGGACCAACGTCACATACCAATCGCGTGCGAATTCTCGAAGCGCGAAGACGACGTCTTCGCGAAAAGGCAGATTTACTTCGTCATGAATTAGAGCGCTCGCCGATTGGACTAGATAAGTACTTCATTGAGTGGCGCCGTCACTCACTTGATTCGGCTGAGCGTGAAATCGCCTGGCTAGATGAAATGATCAAAGCAGAGAGGAAATCCCAGTGAGCAAGATCCGAGTAGCAATCGTTGGTGTAGGAAACTGCGCCAATTCGCTTGTACAAGGTGTGACCTATTACAAGGATGCTGCAGTCGACCAGGAGATTCCAGGCCTGATGCATGCTGTCATCGGGGGCTATCACATTCGCGACATCGAGTTTGTCGCTGCATATGATGTCGATGCCAAGAAGGTCGGTCTAGATCTTGCAGATGCCATGTGGGCAAGCGAGAACAACACCATCAAATTCTGCAATGTTAGCAAGACTGGCGTTACCGTCGAGCGTGGCACAACACATGATGGCCTTGGTCGCTACTACAGAGAGACAATTAAAGAATCTGACGCGACGCCAGTCGATATGGTCGCATCTCTCAAGGAGAAGAAGGTCGATGTCCTGATTTGTTATCTACCTGTCGGATCTGAGGATGCAACTCGCTTCTATGCACAAGCAGCGATTGATGCGCACTGCGCATTTGTAAATGCTCTTCCGGTATTTATCGCCTCTGATCCAGTCTGGGCAAAGAAATTTAGCGATGCCAAGGTGCCAATCGTCGGAGATGACATCAAGAGCCAAGTGGGTGCCACTATTACCCACCGCATTCTTGCCAAGCTCTTCCAAGATCGAGGCGTCCATCTTGATCGCACATTGCAGTTAAATGTCGGTGGAAACATGGATTTCAAGAATATGCTCGAGCGCGATCGTCTAGAGTCGAAGAAAATCTCTAAGACGCAGTCGGTGACTTCGCAACTCGACCACGACATGGGCGAAGGGAATGTACATATCGGACCATCCGATTACGTTTCCTGGCTCGATGATCGTAAGTGGGCTTATGTACGCCTTGAAGGGCGAGCTTTTGGCGATGTGCCACTAAGTCTTGAATACAAACTAGAAGTGTGGGATTCGCCAAACTCGGCAGGAGTCATTATCGACGCGCTCCGATGCGCGAAGATCGGTCTAGATCGGGGAATCGGTGGACCACTTCTCTCGTCGTCGAGTTACTTTATGAAGTCACCTCCTGAGCAATATTCTGACGAGACTGCTCGTAATCGCACCGAAGAATTCATCGCTGGAACCATCGAAAGATAAGCGAGAACTTTCAGATGTCGACCACTGATATTGCTATCTCCAGAGACCAGGGCGTCCTAGCGCTTGGACTCAACCGTCCACAAAAGATCAACGCCATCACCCGAGAGATGTATGCAATCCTCGCTCGTGAAATCAACGATGCCAATGTTGATGATGAGATTGGCAGTGTTCTGATCTATGGCGAGGGTGATGACTTCACTTCGGGAAATGATCTCAATGATTTCCTCGAACACCCACCAACGGGAGATGAATCACCTGTATGGCACTTCCTCACTGCGCTCCGCGATTTTTCCAAACCGCTGGTGGCCGCCATCAGTGGGCGTGCAGTTGGTGTGGGCGTCACAATGCTTTTTCATTGCGATTATGTGATTGCAGGGAAAAACTCAAAGCTTTCTATGCCTTTTGTCAATCTTGGGTTAGTGCCAGAAGCTGGTTCTTCCTATCTACTACCGCTGATCGCCGGTCATCATCGTGCCGCTGAGATGTTTATGTTAGGTGAAGTCTTCTCAGCGCAACGCGGTTATGAATCGGGCTTCATCAATGAGGTCGTCGCTGAGGAAGAGGTAGCAGTTCGTGCAGGAGAGAGAGCCAAGCATCTTGCTGATCAACCTAGAACTGCGATTCGTGAGACCAAGCGTTTGTTGCGCCAGGACCATAAGGAGCATTTGACTTCAGTCATGGCGGAAGAAGCCAGGCTCTTTACTGCTGCGCTGCAAAGCGATGAGGCTCGAGAGGCTTTTATGAAATTCTTAATGAAAAAAAGCAAGTAATAGCAAGTACTAGAGGGTAGAGAGAGCAGGAACGATGTCCACCGAAACAACACTTGCCGGTAAGAAGATTTTCATCACTGGCGCATCACGAGGTATTGGTTTAGCTATTGCAAAACGCGCTGCTCAAGATGGCGCGCTGGTCGCTATTGCAGCTAAGACCACCGAACCCCATCCAAAACTTCCAGGAACCATTTTTACTGCTGCTGAAGAGATTGAGGCAGCGGGTGGTAAGGCGCTACCAATCCAATGTGACCTGCGAGATGAAGAACAGATTTCAGGAGCAGTTGCGAAAGCTGTGGCGGAGTTTGGCGGGCTCGATATCCTGATAAATAACGCATCGGCTATCAATCTCACGCCCACACTTCAAACCCCCGCAAAGAGATTTGATCTGATGTTCTCGGTGAATGTCCGCGCAACCTTCCTCACCTCTCAGGCCGCAATTCCATCTCTCAAAGAATCAGCAGCGGCAGGGCGAAACCCACAGATCTTGATGATGGCTCCACCGCTATCGATGAAATCTAAATGGTTTAAGAATCATCTGGCCTACACAATGGCTAAATATGGAATGAGTATGTGTGTATTGGGCCTTGCCGATGAACTCAAGCGCGACGGCATCAAAGTCAACGCCTTGTGGCCGCGGACTGCAATCGACACGGCAGCGTTGCAGATGATCCCCGGTATCGATACCGCTGCATGTCGCACAACAGAGATTCTTGCTGATGCTGCCCATGTCATTCTTACTGGAACTGAGCGAACCGGAGAATTCTTAGTTGACGATGAAGTCTTGGCCAGCGTTGGAATCACCGATCTCGATAAGTACGCAGTAGTGCCAGGTACGAAAGACTTTCTTCTCGACTTTTTCTTAGACTAAATTTCGTTTAAAAAGAAAATCCATGCGGTAGTTCTAGGCGATTAGCTGTTAACAATCTTTGGTTGCGGAGAATATTTACAGTCAAATCGTCAGCGACAATCTCGCCTTGATTAAGAATTAGCGAACGTTGACAGAGCTCAAAAGCATACGGAAGATCATGTGTGACCATAAGTATCGTTACATCAAGACTAAGTAGAATCTCTGATAGTTCCCGCCGAGAGGCTGGATCAAGGTTTGACGATGGCTCATCAAGGATCAAGATCTCAGGTTCCATTGCCAAGACAGTTGCAACAGCAACCCGTCGTCGTTGCCCAAACGACAAATGATGTGGGGCCCGATCTCTAAGTTCTACCATTCCGACCATTTCAAGCGCCCTAGTGCTACGTCGTTCGATCTCTTCCCTGGCTAGACCCATATTGGTCGGTCCGAATGCGACATCTTCGTAAACAGTGGGCATGAAGAGTTGATCATCAGGATCCTGAAAGACGATTCCCACCCTCTCGCGGACCTTTTTGGTGACCTCTTTGTTCTTTTCATCGAGAGCAAATTCGCCAATATCGATTGAGCCAGATGTGGGAGAGAGAATCCCATTGAGATGCATCACCAAAGTGGTTTTACCGGCGCCATTTGGCCCCAGCAATGCAACTCGCTCACCTTTTGTGATGGTGAGGTCAACGCCATTGAGCGCTTTGTTCCCATCGGGGTATGCATAATGAAGTGCGCTTACATGCACACTAGGTTTTGCCATCATGAGAAGAGCACTCTACCGAGTAAAAATGAGAGTGCTGCCAAAAAAGGGAAAGTCAGACCCGCTCGCCAATGTTTAGGTCGAACATTTTCAACTGATAGCGAAGAGAGAGTTCCGGCATACCCACGGGCAAGCATCGCTAAATGGACTCGCTCACCACGCTCGTAGGAACGGATAAAGAGAGCACCAAGGGTTGAAGTAAATATCGGCCAACTACGGATACCTTGCGCCTGAAAGCCCCGTGATTCTCGGGCGACTTTCATACGAGCCATTTGGTCATTGATGACATTCAGATAGCGAATCATGAAAGCGGCTATCTGCACAAAAAGTGATGGGGTCTTTATTCGAACAAATCCTGCAAGTAGCGAATGTGTAGTTGTTGAACCGGCGAGAATCATCGAACAGAAGACGCCGAGGGTTGCTTTAGTTATGAGATTCAGACCAGCAATACTTCCTTCGCGAGAGAGACTTACTGGGCCAATATCGAACATCTCTCCACCTGCGGTAAAAGGCATAAGAAGGGCAAAGATAATGAAGGGAAATTCTATAGTTGCTCGTTTAGCAAGAGTGAGCATAGGTAACTTCGAGAGCGCTAGTGCAACAGAGATGATGAGAAAGTAGCCCACAAAAGATTGCCACTGTTGAATAGGGGTGAGAACGGCGATGATGATAAAGACGAAGAATGCAACAAGCTTGATGTGTCCGGGAAGTTCGTGAACGAATGAGTGACGATGGATGTAGAGACGTTCACCGACGCTATGGCCATGTGTATGGGCATGGGATTCGGTATGCATTTGCTTCTTAATTTTTCTTTTTACCAATCAGACGGATAAATAAATACATCACTAGACCCGTGGCAATCACGCCAATCACGCCAGCAATTCCTACAGAGAGTCTCTCATTCTCGATTCCCGATACTCCGTAGTCAGCCAAAGCCGAGCCAGCAACCGCCGATTCTTGGGCCGAATCGATAAATCCAAGATCGATTGCAACCTTCTCTAAACCGTCTGGGGAGGAGGAGGCATAGAACGAGAAAAAGCCAGCAATCACCAATGCGATTGCAATTCCAACAAGGTAGAAGCGCCTATTCTTCATTTTCGAACCTTGAGCATTCCAAAAACTAGATCTGGTCGAGTCTTGAGTATTGCTCCGACGGTGAGCGTAGTAATGATTGCCTCACCGATTCCAATCAGCAGATGGGTTGTGAACATAGCTGCGAAAACAGTCGATGCTGCGAAGGTTCCCTGCCCACCGATTGCATATTGAATACTGAAAAAGGTTGCTGCAAGCGGCACAGAGATAAATGCACCAACTGCAGAACCAATAAGTACCGAAGTGCGCGTGTATCGAAAAATTTTCCGCATTAACACGAAGGCGCCGTAGCCTCCCCACACTCCAACCACGGACATGTTGAAAACATTTAGACCAAGTGCGGTCAAGCCTCCATCAGCGAAGAGCAGCGCTTGGATCGCCAACACAACGGTCAGGGCGAGCGAGGCCGCATGTGGTCCCACCAGCACCGCGGCCAGAGCGCCCCCAAGTAGATGGCCAGAGGTACCAGCGGCTACCGGAAAATTAATCATTTGGCCGGCGAAGATAAAGACCGCTACCAACCCAACCAGGGGGGCGGCTCTCTCATCGAGCTTCTCCCGGGCGGCCCGCACCGAATAGCCCAAGCCAGTGGCGGCCAGGGCGGCTGAGGCTGTGGCTGTCGGGATATTGATGAAGCCATCAGGGATATGCATAAGAGAAGATTATTGCAAATCATTTGCAACTACAACCTGAAATGCGGCGCACAGGCTATATCAGGTGCGGAAAATTGTTCCACCTGCTCTGGCAGAAAATCTCTAACCGTTATTGAGTTGAACCGTACAGTCTCGAGAGATTGAACTCTCGGTGGCCACCTCGCTCGGCTGCGGTCAGTTTCCCATTAGCGACATCAACAATCTCTGCAAAGATGCGTTCACCAACCTCTGCGAGCGTTTCAGTGCCATCAGCAATAGTTCCGGCATTTAAGTCGATCAGATCTGGGAGTGCAATTGCCATCTCAGTGTTGGTTGCCGCCTTAATGGTTGGGATGACAGCAGAACCAGTTGGTGTGCCGCGACCAGTGGTGAAGACCGTGATATTGACATCGGCTGCAGCAAATCCAGTCAATTGCTCGATGTCATGCCCTGGAGTGTCCATGAAGTAGAGACCCGGCTCCGTGGGGACATATGCATAATCGAGCACCCCTGTAAACGGGGCGTTCCCCGCTTTCTTGGCAGCGCCGAGTGATTTCTCTTCGAGAGTGGTTAAACCGCCTTCGATATTCCCACGGCTGGGTTGCGCTCCTCGAATATCAATTCCCTCATAGGTGATGGAACGCTCATATCGAGCGACGACATCAATAATCGCTTGCCCAACTTCAGGTGTTTTTGCACGCGCAGCGAGTAGATGTTCAGCACCAAGAATCTCCATAGTTTCTGCGAGTATCGAGGTGCCTCCCAATTCCACAAATTTGTCGCTGGCAACTCCGAGCGCAGGATTGGCAGTAATTCCCGAATATGCATCTGAACCGCCGCATTCGAGACCTAGCACTATCGCGCTCCATGGTGCGCTCTCACGTTTGATGGATGTAACCAGAGGAAAGACTTCCGAGACCGACTCCGCGACGAGTTTTCGCAAATTATCAAAGCCACCTGAATCTTTTAAGGTCAAATAAGCAATGGGCATCTCGCGTTTGGCTCGCGCCGCTTGCACGATCTCTTCCTCTACTGCTGACCCCACGCCAATCACGATCGTCGCCCCCACATTTGGATTGACTGCGAAACCGGAAAAGACTCGATGAATGCGATCCCAATCGCTATCGATTTCACCACTCCAGTCATGGGCAACCGAGGTAATTACTGTTTGAGCGGGGTGGCTTACCCGCACCTCTTCAGCAAGTTGATTGAGCGCATTATGTAGCGGGAGGATGAGGATGTAGTTTCGAAATCCCCACTTTCCATTTTTTCGCAGAAAGCCAGTAAGTAGAGATGGAGTAGAGATACTCATTACACGCTCCGCACCATACGAGGAACGACGATATTTCCAATCTTATTTCTCTCGGCCTTGCTCGCTTCGCCGTTGGCGACTACGAATAATTTCTCAAGTAATTGCTCGGGCGAGGTACCGCTCACACAATCGAAATCATCGATTAGTGCCTGGTGTAGAAGGGATTGAGCGTTAGCAATGGTGACCACTGGAATCAGCGGAAGTCCGGTGGGGGGTTGATTACCATCAGGGAATGAGGCAATTACATGGGCCTTTTCGCGGACAAGTTTGGCAAAATTTCGAGAAGGCTCTTTGAAATCATTAGCGATCACTAGTGAGTGTCCTGCCTTTGTAACGAGATCTCCAAAACCATCGAGAAATCTCGCTTCAGGGTTTCCTTCAACGCCAATCACTAAGTGATCAAGGGGAGCCTGCGGAGACTTAACGTGAAGCTGGCGCGCCGCTGCAACGCTAAGTTCAAGTGCCCCAGCCATACCCGCGCTCTCTTGAATTACAACATATCGCGTCTGGGGAAATTTAACTGCAATGCTGTCGGTAAGTTCATTACCTTGGATGGTTTCGCACCCCAGTCCGAGCACGAGGGTGGATTGGACATTTGGGTGCCCAGCGAGAGCAACAAAGAATTCATTTACTCCAGCAACATCAGGCCCGATAATCCCGCACCCATGCTGATGTGAAAAAGTTATTGCGCCTACCTCTTCAGCAACTTTCTTAGAGAGGTGAGTTGAGCAGACCACCGATGGAAGAATCAATTGGAGACTTCGAATGCCAACCCCTCGCGAGTTATTTGCGTAACCAGTAATCATCCGGTTGGCTCCGTAGATACTCGATCGCCAATCACATTGTGGGTATGCGCATGAGCTCCACGAACTATTGGAAGATAAGCATGGCCCATCCGTTCGCCATATTTGATGATGGGGTCGCCTTTTGCAATATCTACTAGTGCAATCTTGTGGCCACGAGGGATTATGGTCTTCACCTCTAATATGGATGCGATATCACTCTGTTCGATTCGCATTCCAACAGGAAGTTCTTGCAAGGCGATTGCGATGTTGTCTCTAGCGTCTAAGACAATCAAGGAATTCACTCGTGCCATGCCAAAACTTTATCGGAAAAAGTAGAGACCCCCGACGGTATGAGGCGCCGAGGGTCTCTGATCTAGAGGGGTTTAGATATCGAAGTAGAGCTCGAACTCTGCTGGATGTGGACGAAGTCGAACGTAGTCGACCTCTTCCTTTCGCTTGAAAGCAATCCAGGTATCAATCAGATCTTGTGCGAAGACGCCACCTTGAGTAAGGAATGCGTGATCCTTCTCGAGGTTATCGAGAACTTCGCCAAGTGAACCTGGCACTTGCGGAATCGAGGCTGCTTCGGCCCCTTCAAGTTCGTAGAGGTCCTTATCGACTGGCTTTGGTGGCTCGATCTTGTTCTTGATGCCATCAAGGCCTGCCATCAACATCGCAGCAAATGCGAGGTATGGATTGGAAGATGGATCTGGGCAACGGAATTCGATTCGCTTTGCCTTGGGGTTTGAACCGGTGATTGGAATTCGAATACATGCAGAGCGGTTACGCGCTGAGTAGACCAAGTTAACTGGCGCTTCGTACCCAGGAACAAGACGGCGGTAAGAGTTTACGGTCGGGTTGGTGAAGGCCAGTAGTGATGGCGCGTGCTTGAGTAAGCCTCCGATGTACCAACGTGCCATGTCAGAGAGATCGCCATAACCCTCTCCCCAGAAGAGTGGCTTGCCGTCCTTCCATAGCGACTGGTGAACGTGCATTCCTGAACCATTGTCTCCAAAGAGAGGCTTTGGCATGAAGGTTGCAGTCTTACCCGCCTGCCATGCGGTGTTCTTGATGATGTACTTGAACTTCATCAATTCATCGCCTGCGCTCAAGATGTCAGTGAACCTGTAGTTAATCTCCATCTGACCAGCAGTTCCGACTTCGTGGTGTGAACGTTCAACTTGAAGTCCCACTTTTCCAAGGTTCATCACCATTTGATCGCGTAGATCTGCGAATTGATCTGTTGGCGAGACCGGGAAGTAGCCACCCTTGATTCGAGTGCGATAGCCACGGTTTGGCGTTCCATCTGCATCGTATTCGATGCCAGTGTTCCACGCGCCTTCGTATGAATCGATGTGGTGATAAGCCTCATTCATTCCAGTCTTAAAGCGAACGCTGTCGAATACATAGAACTCCGCCTCGGGTGCGAAGAATGCGGTGTCCGCAATTCCAATTGATCGCATGTACTCAACGGCCTTAGCAACGATTCCTCGTGGATCACGCGAATACGGTGAGTTGTCGACGGGGTTATGCACGGAGAAGAGAATGACGAGCGTCTTCTCTTTACGGAATGGATCGATAAATGCAGAACCTGGTATCGGAAGTAGTTTCATATCAGATTCATGAATCGATTGGAATCCGCGAATCGATGAACCATCGAACATTAAGCCTTCAGTGAATACTGCTTCGTCGAAAGATTCGGCAGGAACATTGAAGTGGTGCTGGATGCCTGGTAGATCGATAAATCGGACATCGACTAACTTGATATCCTCTTTCTTAATATAGGCAAGGATTTCGCTTGCGCTCTTAAACATCTCTTCCTCCATTTTCATTCTCTTAAGCGTTTACTTAAGAGGCGTGCTCATACATGTGGATGAAGAGCCATTCAGCGTCTTTGGTGAAGGGCGCTCCAACGAAGGCACACGTTAGGCCAAAACCATGAAGCGGGAATAACCCCCATGTTTCGGGATTGTTACCTTTGGTGGAGCCAACCTTGAGGGTTGCCCGTACTCTTGGGGAGTGAGCCAAAATCGAGATAATCTCAGCGAATCGGGGGAGCCGGCCATGGCAATTGCCGGCTACAGCCGCAGGCTCTCTGCCCTGATTATCGATTGGCTTGCCGCCGGTCTCATCGCGGGGTTGATAACCCAAAAAACCCTCGACCAGGGGTGGCTTCAACTAGCAGTTTTCTTCGCAGAGGTCGCGCTCTTCACTGCGCTCTTGGGGGGTTCGGCCGGTCAAGTGGTTGTCGGTATTCGCATTGTGGATATCGATACCCATATGAAAATCGGGGTTCTGCCCTCCCTTATCCGCACGCTACTTATCTGCCTGGTCGTGCCACCATTGTTAACCATCCATGGTCGTGGCCTGCACGATCGCGCGGTGCGCACAGTCCCTACGGTGCGAATTTAGCGTTTAGGGATCTTTCGCATATTTGGAAGTGGACCTTTAGGCATTGGCAATTTTGCTCCGCCTACAGATTTCTCGCGCGCTCTCGCTTCACGAAGTTGGGACTTGGTTAATTTCTTAGGAAGTTTCTTGAGGTGCTTCTGTAACTTGCGAAGTGGAACCCTTCCCTCACCTTCGCCGACGAGCACTTCATGAACTGGGACTCCAGAGAGGAATCGCTCCATCTTTCGGCGTTCGTCAGTCATCATCACGCGCACTGCATTTGTTCCTTCACCTGTCACTACGACTCCGGCTCGACCGAGGCTGCGATGCACCAGATCTTGATTGCGTGCGACTTGAACTCCGGCAGTAGTGGTCCATCCTTTACGAATGGACATGAGGACGCTTGCCCCTGCTCCAACTTGATCTTCGATTGATGAATAAGCAGCAGATTCGGCTAAGCGAGAGAAGATAAAAAGGGTGAGAATGATGGCGAAAGGAATGGTCATTAAGGAGAGGTAAATTGTCCGCCCCAGTATGACTCCAATGCCTATTCCCACTGCCATGACCAGAGCGAAGACGACTGTGAGCAGAACAGGTAGGAGTGGACGAGCCTCGCGCGTTACACGGTAGGCCTGCCTCAGAGTCTTAATCCACTCTGGTGATTTACGTGGTTTCTTCTCGCGCGCCATGTCCTAAAGGTTACCCTCTCTCTCCCTCGACCTCTTCCAGGGTAGGTGCGCTTCCACCTAGACGAGCCGGCGCCCACCATTGCCCCCGATGCTCATCAGGATATTCAGCTTGCACTTTCCGGAGCAATTTCTCCAAAGCTGACTTAATCTGCCCTTCAGCGCTCTCCACCTCTGTTTCACGAGTGAAAATAAGGGGTTCACCGACATAAATAGATATCGGGAATTTATTCCTGCGAAAATCTCGTTTTCGCCCCTTAGTCCAGATTCGTTGGCTTCCCCAAACAATCGTAGGAAAGACTGGAACGTTGGCGCCAATCGCCAAACGGGCGGCTCCAGATTTCATCGATTTAATCTCGAAACTTTTCGAGATTGTCGCTTCGGGGAAGATGCCGACTATTTCACCAGCCTTGAGCGCGCGCAGTGCAGCAACAAACGATCCCGATCCTGAATTGCGATCCACGCTGATGTGATGCATACCGCGCATAAGCGGGCCAGCAATCTTGTTATCAAAGATCTGCTTCTTGGCCATGTAGCGGACGTATCGCTTCGCCGGCAAGGCCGCTGTTCCCGAGAGCGCAAAATCGAGATAACCAACGTGGTTGATTGCTAGGACCGCACCACCGGTGCGTGGGATGTTTTCTTCACCTTTGATAATCAATCGTAAGCCCAGGTACTTCCATAGAAGCCGGACGACGAGAATGACTACTGGGTAGACCCGATCAGTCATGTGCGGAGAACGCCTGCTTAGCATCTCTGGCCTGTACATATAACTTTCCTGCTCGATAACTTGAACGGACTAATGGTCCACTCATCACTCCAGCAAATCCAATCTCTTTCGCAAGAGCGGCTAATTCCACAAACTCCTCAGGTTTTACCCAACGCTCGACTGGGTGATGCTTCGCGGTAGGTCGTAGATATTGGGTGATGGTGATCAAATCACAACCTGCCTGATGGAGATTTACCAGCGCTTCTTCGATTTCCGCTCGCGTCTCACCTAATCCGAGGATGAGATTGGATTTTGTGATGAGCCCAAAGTTTCGTGCCTGTGAGATGACATCTAATGAACGTTCATACGTGAATGCAGGTCGGATTTGGCGAAATATTCGTGGCACTGTCTCAAGGTTATGTGCAAATACTTCGGGGCGAGCGGCGAAGACCTGTTCGAGCAATTCAGGTCGGGCATTGAAGTCGGGCGCGAGCATCTCGACGCCGCAACCCGGCACCAATTCGTGGATTTTGATAATCGTTTCGGCATAGAGCCAAGCGCCTTCGTCATCTAAATCATCGCGAGCAACTCCAGTAACCGTTGCGTAACGAAGCTCCATCTTTGCCACCGACTCTGCCACGCGTCGTGGTTCATCGCGATCAAGGGGGAGGGGCTTTCCAGTATCGATATTGCAAAAATCGCAGCGCCGGGTGCAGACCGAACCTCCGATGAGGAAGGTTGCTTCACGATCTTCCCAACATTCGAAGATGTTCGGGCATGCTGCTTCTTGGCAGACTGTATGTAACCCCTCGCCAGAAACTAGTGAGCGAAGACTTGTGTATTCCGGTCCCATTTTTGCTTTGGTCTTAATCCATTCAGGTTTTCTTTCGATGGGAGTTTGAGCATTGCGAGCTTCGATTCGCAATAAGCGTCTTCCATCAGGAGCGGGCGCGTTCATGCAAGAACTCTCTCAAACTCGATAGCCAATTCCTCTGAGACAATCGGAATGACTTCTGCAAGGCTCACAACTCTGCCAAGTTCAGCACTCATGGAGGTGCTCATCACATCAGGAATTCCACACGGGATTATTCGCTCGAAATAGGAGAGATCAGGATTGACATTGAGTGCGAAGCCATGGGTAACAATCCCTTTCGCCACACGGATTCCAATAGCCGCAATTTTGCGCTCTCCCCGTGAATCATTTAACCAGACACCAGAGTTATCGCAGATCTGACGTCCCTGAATACCAAAATGTTTGAGCGCAGATATAAGAGCGCGCTCAAGGGTGCGAACAAAATCAACCACTTTGGTCGGTTCCTTTAATTTCACGACTGGATAGCCAACAAGTTGCCCGGGACCATGCCAGGTGATTTTTCCTCCGCGATCAACATCGATAACCGGAACACCATTTATCGGACGTTCATGATCTTGCGTCCTTCGCCCCGCGGTATAGACCGATGGATGTTCGAGCAATAAAAGCGTTGATTGCGCAGTTCCACTAAGAATTTTATCGTGGAGATCTCGCTGGATGTGCAGCGCATCTTCATACTCAATAAGGCCAAGGTTGCGCACAAGAAACCGTGAGTCCGTCACAACCGCCATAGGCAATAGCCTACTCAAGAGGGGCAAATCGAAGGTATTTCTCCTGTTGGCGCTAGGATTTGCAGGTGCTCATCACAAGGTATTGATGCTTGAATTGAGAGGAATTTCGCCCCGTGTCTAATGAAATGAATACATCTACGCTCGCGCACCGAACCGGTCGTGCTCGCAAGGGTCTCTGGATCGCCATCGTCGTTGTTTTCGGATGGATGGCAATCGGCGGGATATCAGGGCCGGTCTTCTCCAAGATCTCAACGGTGCAGGAGAACGACAACTCTGCATTCTTGCCAGAGAGCGCCGAATCGACGATCGCAAGCAAGATTACGGTTAAGTTCTCCAACCAGTCTTCTGATCTTCTACCGACCCTACTTCTGGCGGTGGGTAATGTGAGCCCAGAGAGTAATCCGCAACTTTTTGCAAAACTCAACTCCTACGCAGGCGCTCTTGGAGCACAAATCCTTCCCGAATCGAAAAAACCGCTTCGAGAGTACTTCATTGCTGGCGCCCCGCTCCAAGCCATTCCATCTGCAGATGGCAAGGCGGTGTTAATCAACGTTCAACTTAATTCAAAGATCGCTGGCGAGAATATCGACGAGGAGCCCATCCTTCCGTTGATAATCGATTTTATTCGTGAGGACCTAGAGGAGAATTTTGGTGGAGATTCAATTGAAACTCACGTCACGGGACCTGGTGGAATCTTTGCGGATCTCTTTGGGGCGTTTGGTTCGATTGATACCCGATTGCTATCTACCACTCTGATTGTCGTCGCCATTATTTTGATTATTGTGTATCGCTCACCTTTCCTTTGGACCATCCCGCTCTTCACAGCTGCGCTCGCGCTTGCCTTTGCAACCATGATTGTCTACTACCTTGCAAAAGCAGACATCATCGATCTCAACGGTCAGACTCAAGGAATCCTTGACGTACTCGTACTTGGAGCAGCAACCGACTATGCGCTTCTCCTAATTTCACGTTATCGAGAGGAACTTCATCTTCACCAATCGTGCTTCACTGCAATGCGCGTTGCTCTGCGAGGAGTGGTTGAGCCAATTCTGGCCTCCGGCTCAACTGTGATTGCAGGTTTAATGGTCCTCTTATTGAGCGACCTTTCAAGTAATCGAGGTTTAGGTCCAGTTGGTTCGATCGGTATTGCATGTGCCATGTTTGCCGCGCTCACCTTGCTTCCTGCAGCGCTAGTCTTGGTCGGACGTTGGGTGTTCTGGCCAAAGAAGCCAAAGTTTGATTCAGAGGACGAGAAACTCTCCGGTTTGTGGTCAAAGGTTGGGAATTTGGTGGATAGAAAACCAAAGCCTGTCTGGATCAGCACCGCGATCCTCTTAGTGATTTTTGCTGGCTTCTCGTTTACCTTGAAATCTGATGGATTGGCGCAAACCGACGCGTTCACGACGCGACCTGATTCCGTGATTGGCCTTGAGAAACTGGGGGAGCACTTCCCTAGTGGAGAAGGAACGCCGGTAGAGGTAGTGGTCAAAGAGAGTGATCTCCAGCGGTCAATTTCTGCGATCTCTCAGGTCAAGAATGTGGCATCGGTAGTCCCCGTCACCAATTTTGACGTAGCAACAATGACTCCGACCAAAGATGTGAAAGTGGTAGACGGTAATGTTTTGCTCTACGCAACCCTTTCAGTTGCCGCTGATTCCACAGAAGCAAAGAACACTATCCCGCTCATCAGGGAAGCGGCAAAATCCATAAATTCAACAAGTCTTGTCGGTGGTCAGACTGCGATTGGTTATGATGTCGATCAATCATCTAAGCGCGATAATCGCGTGATTATCCCGATCGTACTTCTCCTCATCGCTCTGATTCTCGGGTTGCTCTTACGAAGTATTTTTGCTGCAGCACTACTACTGGTAACAGTCGTACTCTCATTCTTTGCAACTCTTGGTGTATGTGCGCTGGTCTTCGAGTATGTCTTCGGCTTTGAAGGCACAGATGCGAGTTTCCCACTCTTTGCATTTGTCTTCCTCGTAGCATTGGGTATCGATTACAACATCTTCCTGATGACTCGTGTCCGTGAAGAAGCGCAGAAGATTGGCACGAAGGCTGGAGTCATTCGTGGTCTCACTGTCACCGGTGGAGTCATCACCTCAGCAGGAATCGTGCTGGCGGCAACTTTTGGTGTCCTTGGCGTTTTGCCACTTGTATTCCTCGCCGAACTTGGTTTTGCGGTGGCATTTGGAGTATTGCTCGACACCATCGTTGTTCGTTCACTCTTGGTGCCTGCGTTAGTTCGAATTTTTGGCAAGAAGATTTGGTGGCCATCCAAACTCTCCAAGGTTGGTATCGATTGAGTTCGCTACGAGTTGGATTAGTTGGATATGGGTTAGGTGGTCGGGTTTTTCACGCACCTCTTCTGGTGGGGGCAGGGTTTGAAATCGGAGCAATCCTTACCAATTCGCCCGAGCGAAGTTCTCAGGCAAAGAGGGATTTTCCAAGCGCGATAATCGTCTCAACTCTGGACGAGTTACTGTCATCTACTCCAGATGTAGTGGTCATCTCTTCGGCAAATCACGTGCATGCCGAGCAAGCGCTCGCAAGTATTGCTGCGGGAGTGGCAACAATCATTGATAAACCCGTTGGCCGAGACCTGCCAGAAACCAAAGCAATCTTTAGCGCTGCTGAGAGCGCAGGAGTAAAGGTATGCGCCTTCTTCAACCGTCGGTGGGATAGCGATGCCCTGACCCTAAAAAGGGTGATTCGCGAGAGATCTCTCGGTTCGATTCACCGCTTTGAATCCAGGTTCGAAAGATATAAACCTGAAATCGCTAATTTCGGATGGCGGGATGCGAGCGATCGCGAATCCGGTGGAGGATGGTTATTAGATATCCAAACTCATTTGGTTGCTGGAGCGCTTGATCTTTTTGGACCTGCGGAGGTGGGTTTTGCTTCGATGCGTAATATTCGTGGCGCCTCCGATGATGATGTGATCATCGTGCTCCACCATTTGATGGGAGTGGATTCTTATCTCACTGCAAGTGCGGTTGCCGGATTCACAGGTCCGCGAGTGCGTTTATCTGCTCGAGGCGGAACCGTCGTTATAGATGATCTTGATCCTCAGGAGGATTTGCTCAAGAGTGGAAAAATTCCCCATGGTGGTAAATGGTCGATGTCTACTCAATCGCAAGCGAAGCTTTATCGAGGAGATAACAGTTCCTTTGAAGAGATCCCTGCCGAGAATGGGAGCTATGTCGATTTCTATCTCCAAGTACGGCGCGCGCTAGAGAGTGATGCACCCATGCCAGTACCAAATAAAGACGCACTTGAGGTTGCCCGCCTTATCGATATCGCCCGAGAGATATCACTGAGGTGATTGTAGTAATTGGCGGCGGCCTAACAGGATTACGGGCTTCGCTGACCATACAAGAAAGTGGTCAACAGGTTCAGTTGATTGAGGGAAATAGCAATATTGGTGGACGAGTCTCTTCACAAGAGATCGATGGTTTCACAATTGATCGTGGGTTTCAGGTCATCAACCCCGGTTATCGGGAATTACAACGGCTTCATATTCGCACCCATTTCCACCCGATCCCCGCGGGTGCGGCAGCGATGGTCGGCGGACAGTGGCGCTTCTTTGGTGATCCGCGGCGAGAGATTCGAACGATTGTCGAAGCGCTCCCCAGCATCGCAAGCAATCCGCTGCCCTTCTTTTCGCTGTTGCGTGCAGTCTTATTCGCCAGAATTGACGAAGGAGAGAGCGCGGCGACATTTCTCCAGCGAATCGGAATAAATGGTGAAATTTATGATGCGATAGTCGAGCCTTTTCTTCGTGGTGTTTTTCTCATTGAACTAACGCAGGTAGATGCGAGATTTGCCAGGCGCGTACTCCGTTCACTTTATCGCCAAGTTCCAGGCCTTCCCGACGGAGGCGTGCAAGCTCTCTCGCAGGAGCTACGTAATAGATTAAAATCCATTCATTGTGGTGAGTTGGTCCACGAGGTAACCCGCTCTGGAAAAGGATTCTCCGTAAGAACGGAGAGTTCGACAATCTCCGCTCGAAAAGTGATCGTTGCCGCAGATTACTCAAGTGCTCTAAAATTCTCAGATCATCTGCCGAGCATCCATCATGCTCGCTCGACTGCCTGGTATTTCACACTCGAACACCCGTTACATATGCAACACCAACTCCACGTTGCATCATTGAATTCTGGGCCCATAGTCACGGCAATAGATCTTGCAGCTGTAGTGCCCAGTTATTCACCAGATGGTCGAGGCTTGCTCTCCGTCACAACTCTTGATACATGCGATGAATCTGCGGTGCGAAGTCAACTGGCAGAAATGTATGGCGAAGCGATAACTGGCGATCTCATCACTGTATTTGATATCGATAATGCGCTACCTATCCTTGCACCGGGAGCGAGTCGAAGCGGAATTCTTGAAGAAGATGGGCTGATCTTCGCAGGTGACTACCTCACCGAACCATCTCAGAATGGCGCGCTGCTATCAGGTCGTTTAGCGGGGGAATCTGCAATCAACAACTAATGGTAATTCAGAGTGCAGGATTAGTGTGCAGCCAATTTCGCTAATGCTGGAGCAAGATGGGGGTGGTCAAAGGTAAAGCCTGCCTCATTGAGCCGTTCTGGGAGAACGCGTTTTGAACCGAGGATCTCGGTAGAGAATCCACCCAATGTGAGCTTGAGCGCGAAGCCTGGCACCGGCAGGAGCGCTGGCCTACGAAGCGCGCGAGCAAGAGCCGCAGTAAATTCACTATTCGTTGCTGGATTAGGGGCAGTGAGATTGATAGGCCCCGAAAGATCGCTGTCAATGAGGAAATCGATTGCGCGAACCTCATCATGAATAGTGATCCAGGACCACCATTGCTTTCCTGAGCCTAGTTTTCCTCCGAAGCCAAATTTGAAAAGCGGCATCATTCTTCCCAAGGCTCCGCCAGTGGGATCAAGGACTAGACCAGTACGTATCTTCACCGTTCTCACAGATGGAGCGCTATCAGCGGCGCGCTCCCACTCAAGACATACATGCGCAAGGAAATCATCCCCGCCACGATCGTTTTCAGTTACGGCACGATTTCCCGTCTCTCCGTACCAGCCAATTGCACTTGATGAGACAAGTGATTTGATTTTCAATTCCTCGGCGGCATTGGCAATAGTTGTCGTTCCATAGAGTCGAGAATTGAGAATCTCACCCTTGTATGCGGTGCTCCACCGTTTATCTCCGACACCAGCGCCTGCAAGGTGCACAATCGAATCAACTCCTTCAAGGGCGACAAGATCCACCTTGCCCTCCATGGGATCCCAGAGCGCTTCATCCTTTGCTCGTGGTTCGCGTCGGACCAGTTTGATGACAGTGTCACCTTTCTCACGTAGGTGAGCAACAAGTGCCGAACCAATCAGACCTGAAGCGCCAGTAACTGCGATGGTCCGTGACATCGCCTTTATATTCCTAAGTCAGCTTCGAAGCGACCAAGTTCTAAACGCTCTTTGAGCGTGCCCAAGAATCGTGCTGCATCGGCGCCGTCAACGATCCGATGGTCATAAGAGATTGCAAGGTAAACCATTGATCGGATCGCAATCTTCTCTTCACCATCACTCTCAGTAATGACGACTGGACGTTTCACAATCGAGCCAATTCCCAGAATTGCTACCTGAGGTTGGTTGATGATCGGGGTATCAAAGAGCGCACCCCGACTTCCCGTGTTCGTAATTGTGAATGTGCCACCGCTTAATTCATCAGGATTGATCTTGCTTTCGCGGGTCCGTAATGCAACATCATTGATTCGGCGGGCTAAACCACCGAGATTCAAGTCACCAGCATCTTTTATCACCGGAACGAGCAGGCCGCGTTCTGTATCTACGGCGATGCCAAGATTCTCCGTGCCATGATAGACGATATTTTCACCATCAATCGAGGCATTCACGACTGGATGTTGTTTGAGCGCCTCACAGACTGCTACCGCAAAGAACGGCAGGAAAGTGAGGTTGACCCCTTCGCGCTCTTGGAAAGCGTTCTTTGCTTTTGCACGCAGTTTCGCAATCTTGGTCACATCTACCTCGATAACAGTGGTGAGTTGCGCAGCTGTTTGGAGCGATTCAACCATTCGCGAGGCGATGACTTTTCGCAAGCGCGTCATTGGAACACTCGTGCCGCGAAGTGGAGAGGTGGTAACGGTAGCTGCTGGACTTGATGGTGCGCTAACCGCCTGAACTGGAGCTGGCGTCACATTTGCAACCGGAGTCAGCGCGCGTGCTCGTTCAGCAGCATCGTAAACATCTTGTTTGCGAATCCGTCCACCAACGCCTGTTCCAGAGATGCTCGCAAGATCAACCTGAAGCTCTGCAGCAAGTTTTCGTACTAGTGGTGTTACGTACGAATCAGATTCAACGCCTCTGCTCTGGGCAACCTGGGCAACCTGGGCAACCGGTGCGGGAATCGTATTCATGGGAGCGGGCTGTGCAGGAGCAGCAACAGGAGCAGCAACAGGAGCCGATGGAGCGCTCACTCCACCAGATGGAGTAATCGCAGCGAGTTTGCCGCCCACTGGGACCACAGAATCTGCAGGAGCAAAAATCTCACTGACCGATCCAGCTACAGGAGAGGGGATTTCGGTATCAACTTTGTCGGTGGAGACTTCAAGGAGAGCTTCATCCATTGCGATGGATTCACCAACATTCTTGAGCCAACGGGTAACAGTGCCTTCGGTGACGCTCTCACCAAGTGCTGGCATCACCACAATTTCTGCAGACTTTGCAGAGGTGTTAGCGCTCACAACAGCTGGTACTGCTGGTGGAGCAGGAGTTGGCGCTGGCGTGGCTGGAGCAGGAGTTGAAAGCGGAGCCGCAGCGGGTGAACCATCATTGATGACGACTAATTCGGCGCCCACCGGAACAGTTTGATCAACTGCAACGAGAATCTTTGCAACGGTGCCAGCGACGGGAGAGGGGATTTCGGTATCGACCTTGTCGGTCGAAACCTCTAGGAGCGGTTCGTCGACTGCGACCTGATCGCCTTCATTCTTGAGCCAACGAGTAACGGTGCCTTCGGTCACGCTCTCACCAAGGGCTGGCATCACCACATTAAATGACATCGTCTTCTCCTCTTATTCTCGCTAATCGTAATAACTATCCGTGAGCGTGCAATGGCTTGCCCGCCAAAGCCAGGTGAGCCTCGCCCATCGCCTCTGACATGGTGGGGTGGGCGTGGATTAGCGGGGCGACATCATCGGCGCTCGCCTCCCAGTTGAAGATTAATTGCGCCTCAGCGAGTAATTCTCCAACGCGAGAGCCAACCATATGTATTCCCAATACCGGACCGTTCTTCTCTGAAACTAGTTTTATCGAACCTGAGGTACGCAAGATTTGAGATTTCCCATTTCCCGCCAAATCGTAAACCAGCTCCACCACATCATGTCCGCGCTCTTTTGCCTGCGCCGTCGTCAATCCCACTGATGCAACTTCTGGCTCCGAATAGGTCACCCGTGGAACACCGTCGTAGTTGATTGGTCGAGGGTTTAGTCCTGCAATCTCTTCGGCGACAAGAATCCCCTCACCAAAACCTACATGTGCCAGTTGGAGCGTAGGAATCAGATCGCCAACGGCAAATACATTTGGCAGATTAGTGCGGCACTTCTCATTGACGAGAACGTACCCACGCTCCATAGCCACGCCAATCTCTTCATACCCCAGGTTTGCAGATGTTGGTCCGCGGCCGACGGAGACAAGAAGGAGATCTGCTTCGAATTCACGTCCATCTTCGAGTAGAACCTTCACGCCATTTTCAGTTGGCGTAGCGCTCTTGAAGCGCACTCCGAGTTCGAAATTGATTCCACGTTTCCGGTAAGCGCGCTCTAGCAACTTCGAGGACGATTCATCCTCTAGTGGAACGAGGTGTTGCAATCCTTCAATGATGCGCACTTCAGAACCAAATGATTTCCAGACCGAAGCAAACTCACACCCGATCACGCCACCACCAAGAACAATGACGCTCTTGGGAACATAGTCCAATCCCAGGGCATGATCACTGGTGACGATCGTGGTCCCATTGATCTCGAGTCCCGGAAGAGACTTGGGGTAGGAGCCAGTAGCAAGTACGAGATTTTTCCCAGTGTACTTTTCGCCATTTACTTCAACGGTGTCGGATGAGACCACTTTGCCATGGCCCTCGATAAAGGTGATGCCCCGACTTTTCACTAGACCTTGAAGGCCTTTGTAGAGTTTCGAGACCACACCATCTTTATAGGTGTTCACTCCAGGCATATCGATGCCACCTAATTCAGCAACGACTCCAAACTCATGCGCTTCCCTCGTGTTATCGGCAATCTCCCCGGCATGAAGAAGGGCTTTGGTGGGGATGCAGCCTCGATGAAGACAGGTGCCACCTAACTTGCCCGCTTCAATCAGCGCCACGGAGAGACCAAGTTGAGCCGATCGAAGAGCGCAGGCATAGCCACCTGAGCCGCCACCAAGAATCACTACATCAAAGGACATCTACCTAACTCCACTCTCGGGTGCTATCACGTTTTGCAGGAGATATCCTCCCACTTTCACCGGGTACTCGTGACCTCGGCGAGATGGACCAGCGAGCGAACGGCAAAGCCCACCCCGCCTACGGGGGTGTACCCGTGAGGATCTCCCTCGTTATAGGAGGGGCCGGCGATATCCAAATGGAGCCAGGGCAAATCGGTAGGAACGAACTCGCGTAAGAAGAGGCCAGCAACCAGCATCCCACCCATGCGCTCGCCGATATTTGCAAGATCAGCAGTTGGGGAATCTAACGAGGGGCGCAACTCCTCGGGAAGTGGCATAGGCCAAAAGTTCTCACCCGCACTTCTGGCCGCATTCAAGAATCGATCTCGGAATCGATCGTCGTTACCCATCACTGCCGCAGTTCTTTTCCCAAGCGCGATGATTTGCGCTCCCGTTAACGTTGCAACATCGATGATGCCATCGAGATCTTTACTCACTTCAACTGCTCGCACCAAGGCATCAGCGAGGATTAATCGACCTTCTGCATCGGGATTCAAGACTTCGACAGTCTTCCCACCATAAATCGATATGACATCGCTAGGCCTAGTGGCAGATTCGCTCACCATGTTCTCAGCAAGTGGCGCCCATACATCAATCGCAACTGGAATCTTTAATTCGGCAATCGCAATGATTGCACCGACAACTGCGGCTGCGCCACTCATATCCGATTTCATCGCCTCCATACCTTGAGCTGGCTTTAACGCCAGACCCCCGGTGTCGAAGGTGATTCCTTTGCCTACATACGCATATTTCCTCCGCGCTTTCGCAGGACGATATGAGAGATGGAGTAAACGAGGAGGATTGACAGAACCTTGGCCTACCGCAGTGATTCCACCGTAACCTTCATTGCGAAGTTGTACATCGCTCTTCACTTGAACTTTCACAGAGCTAGGCAAAAGTTTTCTGACAAGCGCGACGAAAGTAGTTGGCGTCAGATAACTTGGCGGCATGTTGATGAGATCGCGCACCATGAGCACCTGTTTGACAATGATCTCGGATCTCTTGAGAGTTTGTGCGCTATTTTTGATTGAGCGCCCTGGAGCGATTGTGATTCTCTCTAGTTGCTTTGGATTTATGGAAGAACCTTTAAATTGGTGGAATTGATAGGCGCCAAGAAGAGCACCCTCTGCGATCGCTGCCAATTCATCACTATTTCCAATTTCAATGGCAAAAGTGGCGCGAGCGTGACCAGCAAGTGCTCGTGAGGCAGCGCCCGCGGCGCGTCGAAGTTGCTCCAGATCGCTCTTCGTCGGTAGCGCGGCAGCAATAATCAATCGACCCGCTGGATCAGTCAGCGACCGAGTTTCATCCGGTTCACCCTTTACATGCGTATTTTCCAGGGCGCGCGTAAGCCATTGTGCGCTCTCTGCGGAGAGCGCCTTGACTGCCAATGAGAGCGTGAGCGAACTTATGGAGTTTTTCACGCTCACTCGATAACCAACTACCAAAGGTTCGGATCTTCCTGGCGCTCCCAGCGCGAGTGCGGTGACTTTTGTCGAGATTGGCTTCATGGTACGAGCCTAACGATTCGCGGTAAGTTGCGGTTATGGAATCGCCCCTCCTTGAGCTCCATCGCTCCCTCGGGGCTAAGTTGGGTGACTTTGCAGGGTGGCAGATGCCTCTGGAGTATCCCGCTCCCATCGGGGGTGGAACTTTGGCCGAACATGAAGCGGTCCGTGAGACGGTGGCCATATTTGATGTTTCACATTTGGGAAAGATATCTATTTCCGGAACAGGTGCGAAGGCTTGGGTGAATGAGATTTTCACCAATAATTTAGAGAAAATTACCTCCGGGCAAGCGCAATACTCATTGCTCTGCGCACCGAATGGCGGAGTAATAGATGACGTCATTATCTACTGCAAAGGTGATGACGAAATTCTCATCGTGCCAAATGCAGCAAATTCAGCAGAGGTCTTTCACATCTTAAATGAACAGCGCTCACTCTCTGATGCACATCTCAAACTGGCAAATCTCCATGAAGATTTCGCAGTCATTGCTGTGCAAGGGCCCCTTTCATCTCGTGCGTTGGCTCACGTCGGTATAGATGTTTCGCTCGAATACATGTCCTTTACGGAAATCTCATTCGAAGGGTCCACATTTACGCTCTGTCGCACTGGTTATTCGGGTGAACATGGTTATGAGTTAATTCCACCGCGTGAGATTGCAGTGTCATTGTGGAATACCTTGACTAGAGCAATTCTGGCGCTAGATGGAAAGATTGCAGGGCTTGGAGCGCGCGATACCTTACGTACGGAAATGGGTTATCCACTCCACGGCCACGAACTCTCTCTGGATATCTCTCCATTGGATGCCAATCTCTCCTGGGCGGTGGGCTGGCAAAAGAAATCCTTCAGTGGCCACGAAGCCCTCCGCGAACAACAGGCAAAAGGGATCGAGCGAATACTCCGTGGTTTACTACTGACCGAAAAAGGAATTCCACGTGCGGGAATGTTGGTTCGCAATTCAGTTGGAGCGGTGGTTGGTGAAGTGACAAGTGGAACCTTTTCTCCAACGCTTAAGCAGGGGATAGCGCTAGCCTTCATTGAAGCCGGCATTGAAGTTGGCGAGCAGTTGCTCGTCGACGTTAGAGGACGGGCTTTAGGAGCGGTCGTGGTCAAACCGCCATTTGTTCCCTCGCATGTTCGCGATTAATAAGAACGTTCCCTCGACGAATCGCTCGACGTAACGAATTCAGAATCGGACGACCGAGCAAGAGAATTAATATTGTGTTGAAAATTGCACGAGGAATATCCCAAGCAAGAGCAGTTGCAAAATGGAAGAGGACGAAACGTTGGAGATTGTCTAGTACCTCCGCACCAGGAAGGTATGCAATAGAGGTTGCAGGGGAGACTATCCAAGGCCATAGTTGTAGATCCATCATTGCACCGAAGAGAAGAGCGGTCACCGCCCCGTAACAAGCAAGAAGCGGTAATTCAATTGATTCCTTCACCTTGGGGAGCGCTCCAGCGCCCCAGCCAATCCATGCTGCGCACATCATTTGAAATGCAAGCCACGGTCCGACGCCTCCTGTGAGTAAAGCAGAGGCGAGCATTGTGGTGAGTCCGAGTATGAAACCAAATCTCTTCCCTAACGCCTTGCCTCCGATAATGATGAGAAACCAAATCGGCTCCAGGCCTACAGCGCCAGCGCCAATTGCTCGAAGGGCAGCGCCAGTTGCGCTCAGCACGCCAAGGAATGCCAGAGTCTTTACATCTAGTTGCCCCAGAGTGATTTCGACAATAAGAATAATTGCCAGTAATGGCATTAATCCGAGAAATAACCATCGTGCGGCGCTGTCATTCTCTGCGGAAATAAAAAGTGGCCAGGTAAATGCGAGTAGACCGATTAGTGAAGCAAGAAGTATCACTAGGGAAGAGAGCCGTTCTTTCTTCATGGAGCGCTCCTGCCAATCGACTTCAATACTTCATTGACAGTCAGCCACTGGGCAGGTGCGAGCACCTTCGCAACTTGTGGTGCAAATGCCGGCGACGAGGTGAGTATTTCTCCAGCAGGACCATCTGCGACGATTTCTCCATCAGCGAGCACGATTACCCGAGTAGCAATCTCTGCAATCAACTCCACATCATGAGAGGCGACTATTACCGCTGACTTAAGGTCTCTACACTCGCGAATCGCCGCAATAAGTCGATCTTTCGCTCGATAGTCGAGCCCTCTAGTCGGTTCATCCAATATCAAAAGAGGAGGATTATTTGCTAGAACAATTGCCAAGACTAGACAAAGTCGCTCACCTTCAGAGAGATCTCGAGGATGTACATCTGCATCGATATCAGGCAGCAGTCGAGCAAGTAATCGAGAGGTAGTGCCTGACGGTACGCCATTGTCATTATCACTATGGCGCAATTCCTCTTCCACGCTCTGGGCATAGAGTAAGTCGCTAGCTTCTTGGGGAATAAATCCAATTTTCGTGATTAATTCCTTACCTTTGAGCATTTGGGGGTCGACACCACAGACTCTCACCAATCCCCGCTCGAGTTTTCGTAGACCTGCAATACTGGAAAGTAAAGTGGATTTACCGGCGCCATTGCGCCCCATAACCGCCACTATCTCGCCAGGAGAGATTGCGACTGAAATGTTTTTTAGTGCGACCTTGGCCCCATAGTTAACCGCAACATTCTCCAATTCCAGAATTGGTTCGGCAGTAATAGTGGGCTGATGTCTCTGCAATGGTGAGAGCCAGGCGGCTAGATCCCCGAGTTGCCTGCGAGCGTCGCGAACCGTGAGTGGAATTTCACTTTCGGACATCTCGCTAGCCAGACCACGGAAGAGATGGACAATCGGTGGCGCCAACGTGGAATCTTTTAATATTTCCTGTGGAAAACCCACGGCAACTTCTCGTTCGTTTCGAACATAAATTACCCGGTCAACAAATTGAAGCACGCGTTCCAATTTATGTTCGGCAATCACAACGGTGATACCGAGGTCATGTACCAATCGAGAGAGAGTTGCCAAGACTTCCTCGGCAGCAATTGGGTCTAGCGCACTTGTTGGCTCGTCGAGTAGGAGAATTTTGGGATTCATAGTCAGGACCGAGGCAATTGCAACTCTCTGCGCCTCGCCACCGCTCAACGAACTCAGTTTTCGCTGTCGCAACGGCGTCAATGCGAGAAGATCGAGCATATCTTCCACTCGCTTGCGCATAACCTCAGGCGCTACACCTAAGGACTCCATTCCAAATACCAATTCTTCTTCCACGGTATCCGTGACAAAACCCAAAGCGGGGTTTTGACCAACAATCGCAATGAGATCCACTAGATCTCGTGGTTTATGGAGCGCAGTATCTTTGCCATCAACCATAATCGTGCCGGAGAAGATGCCACCGGTGTGATGAGGAACCAGCCCATTCATAAGTTTCAATAAGGTTGATTTACCTGCTCCGGTATCACCCATAACCAGAACAAATTCGCCCTCGGGTACTTCGAAGGAAAGGTCCTCAAAAATTGTTCGTTGAACATAGGGATACACGAGCGTGACTTTATTGAATCTAATCACGTCAGGACTCGTTCTCGACTTGTAACAAATATTGGAGCAAGGGCAACTAGAAAAAGGAGTACTGCCAATAGCAGAGTAAAAGAAAGGCCAGCGAAAGCAATCGATATAACCCCCATCAGCAAGACAAAGGATTCACGGAGCCCCCATTTTTGTGGACGGTATTTAGTTCTGGAGTTATTTCGATTTCCTAAGTACAAAGAGAACATAATCAGTGACAGAGCAAGTACAAGAGAAATCTGGTAGCTATTGCCGATTACCAGAGAGATGATTGAGTATAGGAGTGCGAAGAGTCCTGCAAACATGGCCAAGGTAGGTAATAACGGATTTCCATTCTTTGGTTTATGCCCATAGCCACGAGCCTCCATCGATTCGGCAAGTATCAATGCGCGCTCCAGCGCCTCTTCAAAGAGTGGAACCAGGGTTTTTTTAAATCCGAATTTTTCCACATCTCCTCGTAGTGCGCGCGCTTGGCGGATCCTTTTTACACTCATCACAAAGTGGGGAATGAGCGTGGTGGCGATGATTAAAGCGACCCCCGCCTCATGAAGTACCCCGGGCAGCGCTCTTAAAGTCTGTTTTGGATTGGCTAGTGAGCTGGCTGCGGCGATTGCGACAACTAGTGCAAAGATTGTCAGCGATTCAAGAAAAACAAATTGGAGCCGTTCTTGCGTGACATCTCCACCAAGGAAAATACCAGCCAACCATTGAGGGAGCTTGATTCGGGGGATTGTAAAGAGAACCTTCCCTTGTTCTGGGATGCTAAAAAGAATAGCAATGAACATTCTTAAAAGCAGAGCGATACAAGCGATTTTGATTCCGATGCTGAGTGCGTTGGCCCAAGGATCGTCGGAGCGACGTGAGAACGTGACAATTACGGCAGCAAGGATAATTCCTCCCAGTAGCCAAAAATTCCCTGCTCGACTGGTGGCGATTGCAAGCGAAATGCCCCAACTCCACCAAGCAAGCGGATGTAACGTCCTCACATCGACCATCAAACTTCCATCATCCTTCAGCTATTTACGCATTGACTCAGGTACTGCGATTGGATCTGCTCCGCAATCCTTGGAGGGAAAACCTGCAAGACCGCAGATGAATCCACCCTCACCAGCGCGTACCTCTGTTACAGCGTTAAGTACATCGATACCTGAGGCATCTATAGGTACTGATGCGCACCCTTGTAGCGCAGTTGGAGCGATATCACCCTCGGGATGAATTGCAGTGTTACCAAATTCGATGACATACCCAACTCGTTTTGCATCATCTTTTACCGCAGTAGAACCACAGAGTGTTTGGAAATCTGGCGCGAGAGTAGGAGGTTCTGCATCAACAACGCCTTCGGCTGAAAGTGTGTAATTCCATCCCTCGACTGTTCCATCTTGGGGGTCTGTGGTTGCTGGACCCTCCATGGC
>SYAM01000039.1 GCA_005787645.1 Actinomycetota bacterium
GACGTTGCTCTGGTTACCGCCGCGGTTGGGGGTGTTGGGCTTATCTTGATTCAATTACTAAAAGCGCGCGGAGCCAAAGTAATCGCACTGACCTCATCCCAAGAACGAGTAGACAGAGCAATTGAACATGGTGCAGATAGCGCTGGTTTATATGACGAGATGGAGAAATTAGTTCATAACTTAACCGGCGATAATGGAGTGAACGTCGTATATGACTCGGTAGGAAAAGATACTTTCGATCGTTCGCTCGCGTTACTAGGAAATGGTGGAATGTTCGTGCTTTATGGCGGTGCTAGCGGTCTTGTCCCATCTTTTGATTTGATGCGTCTTAACTCCAAATCTCTGGCAATTCGCAGACCAACCCTTGCTACCTACACTACCTCTGTCTCTGAGCGCACCCGACGCTTACAGGATTTACTCTCTCTACGAGAACGGGGCCTACTGCGGTACCCAAGCGCTACAGTTTTTCCACTGGCAGAGGCAGCAAAAGCTCATACTTTGCTTGAATCTCGGAATCATTCCGGGAAGATTGGATTAGCACCGTGGAAGATCTAGCGCGGACAGTTGCGATAATTCTCTTCTTCCCGGTGATCGCCTCTCCTATCGTCTTTCTTCTAACATGGCGATTCCATCAACGATGGATCGCGATAGTTGCCATACCCATTTCGATTACCTCAGCCATTCTCGGGATATTTCTTTTATTAAGTGAGATAGGCATCGTCGCTCGTTTCTTTGGTCTCTGGGGAGTTCTCTTTGCGTTGAGTACTTGGCGAATCTTATGGCGGCGGCAGCGCCGATGATGAGCCAGCAATTACAAAGAGCGCGTGAGTTGATTCGCGATGTGCCTGATTATCCCTCTCCCGGGATCCTCTTCCGAGATCTAACACCGATGATCGCTGATGCGCAGGCGCTACGAGCTGTGGTTGAGGCGCTTGGTGAATATGCGCACGAAGCAACCCATTTTGCCGGGCTCGAGGCGCGAGGATTTATATTTGCCTCTGCCATGGCTGCTCGTTTTGAACGTGGTTGCATTCTCCTTCGCAAGCCAAAAAAATTGCCGAGAGAGAGATTTACAGTCTCTTACGATCTTGAATATGGCCAAGATGCCATAGAAATACATAAGGACGCTCTTACTTCCAGCGACAAAGTTCTGGTTGTTGATGACGTACTCGCTACCGGAGGTACGCTCTGCGCTGCAATTGAATTACTCGCCATGACCAAAGCGGAAACTTTAGGCAGTGTTGTGGTGGCTGAAATTGGTTTTCTCGAGGGGCGCAAACGTATCGCTGCGAAATTTCCACGCCATAAGATTCACTCTATTTTTCCCTTGTAGCGTTTTGATTATTCCAAAGTGATTAGGTCGTAATAGTCGTCTCGCCAAAGATCTTCATCTCCATCTGGCATCAATAAGACTCGCTCAGGTGCAAGGGCACTTACCGCCCCCTCATCGTGCGAAACAAGAACGATTGCTCCTTGGTATTCCCGAAGCGCTCCCAGAATCTCCTCGCGAGATGCCGGGTCAAGGTTATTTGTTGGTTCATCCAGAAGAAGTACATTCGCTGCGCTCACTACTAGTTGGGCTAGCGCCAATCGCGTGCGCTCCCCGCCACTGAGAACTTTGACAGGCTTAAATACATCATCACCGCTAAATAAAAATGTGCCCAAAACGTTACGAGCCTCTCCTTCGGAGATATCTGCGCGAGCCTTGAGCATGTTGGCCAGCACACTCTCCTCATAATCGAGGGATTCATGTTCCTGGGCGTAATAGCCCAATTTCAATCCATGACCGGGCGCAACACCTCCTGTATCTGGCTCCAATTCGCCAGCCAACATTCGTAGCAAGGTGGTTTTGCCCGCTCCGTTCAATCCGAGAATCACAACTCGGGAACCTTTATCAATAGCCAAATCTACATCCGTGAAAACCTCGGTAGATCCATACGATTTGCTGAGTTCTTGAGCCGTGAGAGGCGTTTTTCCACATGGCGCAGGGGTGGGGAAACGAAGCTTGGCCACCTTATCTTTTGCTCGTTCCCCTTCAGTATTTGCGATGAGTTTCTCCGCGCGTTTGAACATCACTTGTGCAGCTTTGGCCTTGCTTGCTTTCGCGCGCATCCGTTCGCCTTGTTTCTGTAAAATTTCGGCTCGTTTCTCCGCAATGGCGCGTTCTTTCTTTCTTCTATGTTCATCTTGTTCTCTCGCAAGAAGGTACTTTCGCCATCCCAAGTTGTAAACATCAATAACATTTCGATTCGCATCCAGATAGAAGATTCGATTTACGACTGTTTCGATAAGGTTCACATCATGGCTGATAATCACTAATCCGCCAGAGTACTTTGCGAGGAAGTCTCGTAACCACACTATCGAGTCTGCATCAAGGTGGTTTGTAGGCTCGTCGAGGAGCAAGGTTTCAGCATTACTAAAAAGTATTCGAGCTAATTCAATTCTGCGCCGTTGCCCGCCAGATAATTCAACGAGTTTCTGTGCAAAGATCTTCTCGGGCAACCCGAGGTTCGTAGCAATTGCCTCTGCCTCAGAAGTTGCGCTGTAACCCCCTGCGCTCTGGAATTCCTCTTCAGCTCGAGCGTATCGCTCGAGGACTTTCGCTAACTCGTCACCCTCACTATCTGTCATCTTCTCTTCAAGTGAGCGCATCCTGTCTGAAATCGCATCCAAGCCACGTACTGAAAGAATCCGATTGAGCACGGTTCCTTCTTCATCTCCGGTTCGAGGATCCTGTGGCAAATATCCGATAGTTCCAGTGCGATTTACCTGTCCACCAGCCGGTAGCGTCTCCCCAGCCAGAACCTTAGCCAGCGTAGATTTTCCAGAACCATTTCTACCAACAAGACCGATACGATCACCGTGGTTGATTCGAATATGCACTTCGCTCAACAACAATCGAGCGCCAGCGCGGAGTTCGAGACTTGCAGTGGAAATCATGGAGAAGATGCTCTCACGGATTTTACCGGTTAAACTCCCATTCTGATTATTCAAGGGTTAAATACATTTACGCACTGGAGGCATTGATGGTCAAGGCTCGTGGTTATGCAGTACTCACTCCTAAGACAGACTTGGTTCCCTTTGAGTTCGATCGTCGGGCCTTGCGACCACATGATGTGGAAATCACCATCACACATACGGGAATCTGCCACTCCGATATACATCAGGGGCGCGAAGAGTGGGGTCAGGCGATCTTCCCCATGGTTCCCGGCCATGAGATCGTTGGGCGAGTGAAAGATGTTGGCGAGAAGGCGTCGAAATTCGCTCCTGGCCAATTAGTCGGAGTGGGGGTCTTCATCGACTCCTGCCGAGAGTGCGAGAACTGCAAAGCGGGACTACAGCAATATTGCGCACAGGGAATGACCGGCACCTACAACACTATCGAACGAGATGGCAGCACTGTTGCTTATGGTGGTTACTCCAACTTGATAGTTGTCGATGAGAACTACGTGGTCTCGGTCCCTGAGACTCTTGAAGTAGCAGGTGTTGCGCCATTGATGTGCGCGGGCATAACTTTGTATTCGCCACTTCGCCACTGGGAAGCTGGGCCCGGCAAGAAAGTAGGCATCATCGGTCTGGGGGGTCTAGGTCATATGGGCGTCAAATTCGCTCATGCTATGGGCGCGCATCTTACAGTTTTCAGCCACTCGGAACGGAAGAAGAGTGATGCGCTCGCGATGGGCGCCGATGACTTTGTCGCAAACCCAAGTGACGATTATTTTAAGAAGAATGGTAGCTCTTTCGATCTCATTCTCAACACTGTCTCGGTAGATGTGGATCTTGAGAAATATCTCTCACTCTTGCGACTGAATGGCACACTTGTGCTCATTGGTCTACCTGGCAAGCCCTATCAGGTTCCCGCAGGCGTGCTCCTTGGTAAACGTCGAAGACTTGCCGGCTCCATGATTGGTGGAGTACCTGAACTCCAAGAGATGTTAAATTTCTGTGGAAGTAACCAAATCGTCAGTGATATCGAGTTGATACAACCCGATTACATCAATAAAGCATGGGAACGCACTGTGGCAAGAGATGTGAAATATCGCTTCGTGATTGATGCCTCTAGTTTTTAATATCTCAACTTTGCTTTTAGAGGGTAGTTGCCACAAGGGTCGCTAATAGCGGAGCAATAAAGAGCGCAGGCAACATATCTCCAATGGCGATACTTTTGATATTCAATAATTTCAATCCAATGCCAATCAGCAGTAGTCCCCCGACTCCGGTGATTGCATCTATCTGATAATCCTGAAGCACGCTTCCGAGTATCGCTCCAACTGCGCTCCACGCACCTTGATAGATGAACACGCTCAAGGCTGACGCTGCAACACCCCAACCTAAGGCAGCAGCAAAAGCAATCGCGGCGAAACCATCCATGATGCTCTTGAGAATCAACAATTCATTCCCGTTACCTAATCCATCGCTGATGCTTCCCAAAATAGCCATCGGCCCGATAACAAAGATCAGCGAAGCAGTCACGAAGCCGGTAACGAAATCCGAGTCACCTTCACGAGCAAAACGGCGCTTGAGA
>SYAM01000040.1 GCA_005787645.1 Actinomycetota bacterium
AGGGGTCGGAGTTGGTCTCCGCCAAATCTTCAATTCAGTGGCAGATTCCGATCAGGCTGATTCCCTATTGGTAATGGTCGCGGCTCTTGGTTATTTGATTGCAGCGCTCCTCACTCTACGCGCTAAGAAAGATGAATTTGGTCCTGAACCACATGTGGTCACTCCGGCGTGGTATGAAGGCTTCAACGAAATGCGTGAAGGTTTCAGATACCTTGCAGAACGCACTACAAGTTTCATAGCAATATTGGTGGTTGCGATACAAAGAGGTGGGCTTACTGCTCTTACCTTGATGGCGTTGATACTTGAACGTAACACCTTTAATGATGCTGACAACCCAGATGCGGGATTAGGCGGATTTGCTCTTGCACTCGTGCTTTCAGGTGTAGGGATCATGCTTGGTGCAATCATCACCCCAACAGCGACCCGATTCATCAATCGCTACACCTGGAGTCGATACTCCATGGTCGCAGCAGCAATCACGCCTATTGTCTTTGCTCTGACTCTCAATGAGATCACCTTGATTCTCATGGGATTCTTCACTGGAATGGCTGGTCAGGCAGTAAAGGTCACTAACGATGCCATCGTGCAACAAACGACGAGTGATATCTATCGAGGGAGAGTATTCGCGGTCTATGACGTCGTAGTAAATGCGGCAATCGTCTCGGGCGCGCTTCTGTGCGCTGCTTTCTTGCCAAGCAGTGGCGTAACGAGCACCGTTCCTATTGGGATTTCAATTGCGTATCTATTTGCTGCCCTCGTACTTATGAATAAGAGAATTTTTAAGTAACATGCCTGATATGCGTCGTATCGCCAGCTTCTTACTCTCCTTTCCTCTCCTTTTCTCACTTCTGCTCTCTAGTCCGGCAGCCTTTGGGGCAATTACCGAAGCTGATGCGAAGTACGCTCAATCGGCTGGAAAAGCCACTCAGGAATTCTCCACCGCAATCGGAGACTGGGGCGACACCTACCAAAGTGCTCCAGACAAGGTGAACTCCCCGGAATATCGAAATTGGATGAAGAAGGCCCAGGCTGCCGATAAAGCGGTCAAAGTCACGCTCACAAATTTCTCAAAGATCAAAGTATCGGCAGGATATAAGGGTTCTGATACAAGCTTAAGAAAATTTATCAAGGCTTATAACAACGCAATCGACTTATATTCGCCAGCGATAAAGAAGAATGATCGTAAATTGGTTAAGAAAGCCAATGATGCGCTAGTGGCGGCAACCACACTCTTTACTAATTGGGGAAATGAATTTGCGAAGGATACTTCTCGTTTAGCTCAATGAAAGTGGTTTGACTAATCCACTCTCTTCCAATTCATTCCATACTGAGTCAGCAATCTCTACATTGAAGTCCGCGACATTAGCCCGTAATTCTGCAGAGTTTCGTGAGCCAGTGAGTACGGTCATGACAGCTGGATGGCGAAGTGGAAATTGAATCGCCGCTGCAGTCAAAGTGACTTCACGCTTTGCAAGAAAATCCTTAATGGCAATTGCACGGTCAAGAAGGTCATCGCTGACCGGGGCATAGTTATATGCGGCTCCCTTTACAGGATTGGCCAAGACCCCAGAGTTGTAAACGCCTCCGATGATCATCGAGACATTCTTTTTCAGCGCCAGCGGAAAAAGCTCTTCCTGCGCTTCCTGATCGAGAAGGGTGTACCGACCAGCAATCAATGCACAATCAAGGTCAGTCTCTTTCATCACTGCCACCGATGGAGCAGAGAGATTTAAGCCCATTCCGACAGCCTTGATGATTCCTTGCGCACGGTAACTATCTAATACTGGATAAGCCTCCCGGAGGGTTTGCTCCAAATAATCCTCGCAATCATGTAGGAGAACCATATCCACGTTGTCCAAACCAAGTCTTTCCAAACTTTCATTGATGGAGCGTTTTACCCCATCAGCGCTCCAGTCATAGACAGAAATTTTTGTTGGGTCAGCATCTTTAAAGAATTCTTTATCAGGTTGATCTGTTGGATCGAGTACTCGGCCAACTTTTGTTGAGATGACAAAATTTTTCTTCGCAGCACGGAGAGCGCGACCAAGTCTTACCTCAGATTTTCCGTATCCATAAAGTGGCGCGGTATCAAAGTAATTGATTCCTAATTCAAATGCGGTAGCAATCAAGTCATCGCTCTCACTCTCAGCTACCGAATTGAACATTCCACCCAAAGGTGCTGTCCCTAGACCTAATCGTGTAACTTCTAGTGGAACTCTTTTTAGTGAGACTTTTTGATTATGGCGCGACATTCCTAAATCGTATAGGATTTTTACGATAAAGTGAAAGGGTCCCATGGCAACAATCACTGGTTTTCGAATCACCGATATTCGTTTTCCCACCTCGCGTTCGCTCGATGGTTCCGATGCCATGAATAAAGATCCTGATTACTCAGCGGCGTATCTTATTCTCGACACTGACTCATCGTTAACCGGACATGGCTTCTCTTTTACCCTCGGACGCGGAACTGAATTGCAATGTGCAACTATCGAATTGCTTGCACCGAAGGTTGTCGGCATGAAAGTCGAAGAGCTAAAAGGTGCACTTGGTGCAATTGCTCGAGATTTAGTCAGTGACTCGCAGATTCGTTGGTTAGGTCCAGAAAAAGGTCTGACGCATATGGCAGTGGGTGCAGTACTCACCGCGCTATGGGACCTCGTTGCAAAACATGAACGTAAACCGCTCTGGGAAGTCCTCGCTGATATGAGCCCTGAAGAGATTGTTGCACTCGTCGACTTTCGCTACATCCGTGATGTGCTCACTCCTGAAGAAGCGCTCGAAATTCTGAAAAAAGCAGAACCGACCAAAGGAGAACGGAAGGCAAAACTGCGTGCAGCTGGAATACCTGCGTACACCACATCACCTGGTTGGCTGGGATACACCGACGAGAAGATGGTGCGCCTTGCCAAAGAGGCGGTCGCTGAGGGTTTTACCCTCATCAAATTAAAATGCGGTGGTTCGATTGAAGATGACAAACGTCGTTTACGATTGGCTCGAGAAGCAGTTGGTCCACTTGTGCGCCTTGCTATTGATGCAAATCAAGTGTGGAGCGTCGACGAGGCAATTGCTTGGTTACAAGAACTTCATGGCGTTGATCTTTACTGGATTGAGGAACCTACCTCTCCTGATGATGCCCTTGGCCACGCAACTATTGCAAAAGCTATCGCACCTATTCGAGTGGCGACAGGTGAGCACGTTCAGAATCGAATTATCTTCAAACAAATGCTCCAACTAGGAGCTTTCTCGTTTATGCAGATAGATTCCACACGAGTTGCAGGTCCTAATGAAAATATTGCGAACATACTCATGGCAGCGAAATTCGGAATCCCCGTTTGCCCGCACGCAGGAGGAGTAGGACTCTGTGAGTTAGTCCAACACCTATCGATGTTTGACTACGTAGCTGTTTCCGGAGAGAACGATGCTCGAGTGATTGAATTTGTCGATCATCTACATGAGCATTTCGTCACACCAGTCGAAATCAAGAACGGCCGATATTTGGCCCCTACGGAGCCGGGCGCTGGTGGCGAAATGTTCCCTGATTCGATTAAGCGGTTTACCTTCCCACATGGAGAGGAATGGCATTGAAAAATCTAACCATCTCAACTAAGGCGAAAGCTCCGGAGTGGGCGGTTCTAGAACGAGAAATCATTGCCAAACTCAACGCCGCAGCACCTGAGTTTGTAAAGAAGTACACCAATGTCGACGGCACGCTCAAATGGAAGAGTGAATTTGGCAGTATGGATGGGTCTGATGATCCATACGAGGCGTTCCACAATCTCGCTCTACTCTATGCAATCGGTGGCAGTGAAGAGATTTACGACTTAGCGCGCAAGATGTGGGAGTCAATCACCTTGCAGTGGACTGAATACGGGCAAATTTATCGGGAATTTGATGGTTATTACGACTGGATGCACCATGGTGAAGGTTATTTATATTTTTACTTTCTTGGATTAACTAAACCGGAAAGTTTGATGGATCGTCAGCGCGCTCGACGTTTTGCTCGCATGTATATGGGTGAAGATCCGTTAGCGGAGAACTATGACAAGGAGAAGAAATTAATCCGATCGCCTCTTAATGGCAGTCGTGGGCCTCGTTTTATCGTTACCGAAGAGGATTGGTACACCCACCGCACCGTTCTCGATGATTACCTGGCGCCCTATGAAGATATTGAGGGTGTTGATTTTGCCTCGATGAAATGTAATTGGTCTGATCCAGAAATTTACAAACGTTTGATTGAGAAGATGAATCAGCGTATGAATCGTGGTGATGTGCCACTCAATCTCAATGCAACAACGATGATCACCCACGCCTACATGTATTCACACGATGCCAAGGAGAAGCAGTGGGTCCTTGATTACATCAAGGTCTGGGCTGATCGGGCCAACGCGAATGATGGTTATATGCCAGATAACGTTGGATTAAGCGGCAAAGTTGGTGAGTATAACGATGGGAAATGGTGGGGCGGATATTACGGATGGCGTTGGCCCCATGGATTGATGACCATTATGGAACCGCTCACTAATGCAGTGATGAATGCGGTTCTTCTCACGGGAGATTACTCATATCTTGATGTAGCGCGCCAACAGTTCGATAAGAACTGGGAGTTGCGCAAGGTTGAAGGTGATCGGGTGCTCGTCCCGCACCGACATTTCGATGCGGGCTGGGGGGATTATCGAGATGCCTCACCACGTCACTTGATTTACCTCTGGACTACTTCTTTAGATGAGCAAGATCTCAAGCGAATCGCCGCGATTCCACGAACTGAGGATTGGTCGCAAATCATCATTCCAGGCAAGCCAGGGCATAACACCCTTGGTTATAAGCACTTTATCGCTAATACGCTCTCCTGGTTTGAGTTTATTCAAGGAAGACTTCCTAATTTCCCCGTGGGAATGTTGAAGGCTAACCTCGAATTGATTGACATTCATCTTCGAAGAATGCGGTCAATGATTGGTAATCAAGAGAATTGGGATAGTTACGACCCAAAGACCACTGATGAAATCATCGAATTAGATCTATTGAAGATTGGCTATCAAGTACATGCATGGCAATGGTTCAGTCCAGTTTATCTAGAAGGGTTAATGCAGCTTGCTACTGGCTCGCCCATGCACATATCTCACGGTGGATTCCAATTTGCCAATATTCGTCCCTTCGATGGTGAAAATAAGCGAAGCGGTCTCCCTGAAGATGTTTCGATTTTGGTTGACCAAATCTCGAAGACCCATACATCGGTGCATGTAGCGAACTCTGGTTCGCATAATCGTGAACTAGTCCTACAAGCAGGTGGTTTTGCGGAGCATCAATTCATCTCTGTCCTTATTGATGGAAAGACAATTGAGATCAACGATAAACATTTCGTGTTGACCCTTGAGCCAGGAACTGTTGCGCATCTGAACTTCACTGTTCAGCGTTTTGCCAACACACCAACTTATGAGACTCCGTGGTCAAAGCGCGCAGATTGGCATCCACTGATTACTGGCAGACCACTCTCGAACTTCTGATTCCTAATGTGCGGGAGTAGTAACTAAAAGGTTGCGACGGTGTGTTTGTCGATGAAGTCCCAGTCATATTCGATGCATAAACCCTCACCTTTAGGGGCCATGACATAACCATCTTGGATATCTAATTGGGTTTTGGTACCAAAGAGGAAATCATCGAATGGATAGAGCGTCTCGAAGAACTCACAATTTGGGATTGCAAGTGAAGGATGAAGCTGAACCTGCTCTAGACCGTGATAGATCGTCGTGTGTAATTCACATTGCACACCAAAGGCTTCCGCAACATGCGCCGTCTTCATTACTGCAGTGATTCCACCTCGCCATGAAACATCAGTCCGCACGATGTCTACGATACCTTCGGCTATGCAATGTGCAGTTGTGTAATGTGCACCTGCGATAACTTCAGTACCGCAGATTGGAATATCAAGTTTTTCGCGGAGCTTTCGTAACCCATTTAGGTTCACATCAAGCAATGGTTCTTCCAACCAGCGATAACCTAGGCGCTCCAACTCACGCCCTGCTTTAAGCGCAGACTCATAGCTATCCATAATTACCGGGTCAGCCATCAACGTGAAACCATCGCCCACCGCCTCACGCACTGCGCGATAACACGCGATATCCAGATCCAATCCTCCAGGTGGGTGAAGCTTGTATCCCTTGTATCCCTTTGCCTTAACTTCTAGCGCCTGCTTTGCGTAATCTTCAGGTCCAGGCAAGAACATCGAAGAAACATATAAAGGTACCTTTTCGCGCGCTGCACCAAGTAGTTTGTAAACGGGCTGATGGGCCATTTTGCCTACGATGTCCCAGCACGCATTATCAAATGGTGCATAAGAATAGATCGGCACGTGATTCCAACGTCGATCAAAGAATTCAAAATCCTTCATATTCTTGGCTGCATCGTGCGGACTACGCCCAATAAAGAAAGGTTTCACTTGTGACATAGTCGCAGCAGCAGCCTTTGCATCCTGTGCGCCAAATCCAAATGATGTGCCGATTACCCCATCAGAGGTTGTTAACGTCACCACCGTGAAATCAGGTCGTGAACCTCCAGGAAGTGCCACCGCTGATGCCGCATCAAGCGCACCCAAATCATCTTTTCCACGACAGGCACGAATTTCGATATCAGTGATTACAGTAGTCATTTCTTCTCCTCGACTAGGTGTAACGCATTTGCTGCAGGATAGAACCGCTGTAAAGAACTCTCGATGTGTTGATGCATTGATTTTTGTGCACTCTTAAAATTCCCCGAAGAAACGGCAGCTGCTATCTCTTCATGTTCCTTAATCGCCACCTGACCTGATGCTGAGTTGTAATACTGCTTGAATAACTTATCAACTAAAACTGCTCGAGATTCTCCGGTAATCAAACGTTTCTGGCTTGCGATA
>SYAM01000041.1 GCA_005787645.1 Actinomycetota bacterium
TGGATACATACCTTCGGCATACCACTCTAAATGTCCCGATGTTTCAAAGAGCGCAGATTTCGTTAGATGAGGCGAATAGACAAATTGATACTCCTCTTCTTCATGTCGTTTGCGCGAATAATCCTCCATTGCTCGGCGGATAATTCCGCCTTTCGGATGGAAAACGGCAAGACCCGAACCGATCTCCTCAGGGAACGAGAAGAGATCAAGTTCTGTACCCAATCGTCGATGATCACGTTTCTCTGCTTCTTCTAAAAAATTGAGGTAAGAATCTAATTCTTCTTGGCTAGGCCAGGCTGTTCCGTAGATTCGCTGAAGCATCGGATTCTTCTCCGAACCTCGCCAGTAAGCACCCGATGACCGCATAAGTTTCACGGCAGGAATTAATTTTGTAGTTGGAATATGCGGGCCCCTACAGAGGTCCTTCCAAGCAATCTCGCCCTCTCGATTGAGGTTGTCATAGATAGTCAATTCACCAGCGCCAACCTCGACGGCAGATTCATCATTCGCTTCAGATTTGATTCCGATGAGTTCACATTTGAAAGGCTCGTGGGACAACTCTGAGAGAGCCTCTTGTTCGGTTACTACGCGACGGCGAAAACGTTGATTACCCTTAATGATCTTACTCATTTCCTTTTCGAGGGAGAGCAAGTCCTCAGGTGTGAAAGGCTTAGCCGAATCGAAGTCGTAATAAAACCCATCTTTAATCGGTGGTCCAATTCCAAGACGCGTGCCCGGGAACATTGTCTGAACAGCTTGCGCTAACACGTGTGCGCTGGAATGGCGCAAGATTGCTAAACCATCTGGTGAGGAGATTGCTATCGTCTCAACTGCATCACCATCTTTTAACTCGGTATTGAGATCGCGGAGTTCGCCGTTGATTCGAAGCGCAATTACCTCGGGGCGATCCTTGAAGAGTTCGCCGGTGTACTTCTCAATTGTCACCGAAGAGTGCGTGCCATCGAGCGTGATTGCAACAGGAACCATAATTCGAAAGCCTATCGCGGGCAGCTCTTGTCTAGGCGAAATTGCGGCGGATGGCTAGGAGCCCGAGTACTAAAAGAATTAGTAGAACGAGTGCGATGGAAATAGAGAGTCGGCGCTTTCCAGGAGGTAGGGCTTTTTGAGCCGCTCGCAAAGCAACCATCTTCGTCTTGATTAGCGCGCGCTCGGCCCATGCAAATTCAGAGGCGAGAATTCCAAGTCCGGCGAAGATGATTAACCAACCCGGACCGGGAGTGATAAGAAAGACCGCGCCGAGTGCTGTGATAGTTCCGCCGAGTACGGCAACGCCGATCCGCCAAGCCAGCCCCCCTGCTGGAGTGGTTTTAACCTTCGCCCGGAATCGCCTGATCACGGGTTCAGATTACCTGCCAGTGACCTCTTATATAAAGTGGAGATTTCCTCAACCTTCCCACCGCTCTTGTACTTGCGACCATTTATCTCGCCGATGGGTTGAACGCTTCGCAAACTCGAGATTAACGCTACCGACTCACATCTCTGGATCTCTTCGAAAATCAGGTCACGCTCACTGAGGTAGCCCCATTCGATGAGTAATTCGCGGGTTATACCCGGGAGTGGGCCTGCTGATAGCGGCGGGGTAACCCACTTCCCGCCCATTAGCGCGATGATGTTTGCAGTGCTGCTCTCCATCACCGAATCTTCAGTATTAAAAAGGAGCGAGTCATCTGCATTTCGCTCCTGTGCGTAGTTAAAGGCAAGAAGGTACTCGCCATAAGAGGTGGATTTCACCTTTTGTAGGGGTGACTTGGCATTGAATGGATAGGGGTAGGTCACGATTCTCGCCGCTTGGCTCCACTCCTTGTAGGGCTGGTGGGTGATGAGTAGCGCACCAGAACCTGAGATGGTGATTCGCATCCGACCCAGATTTATCTCGGAGGTGCTCTGTAAGAGAGCCGTTACCCCTACAGCAAGAACATCTTTTGGTGGAGCGCTGATACCTAATACCTCCGCCCCGTTATGTATGCGCGCAATATGGCGATCAAGCGCCACTGCTCTACCGCCAATTGTGAGAACCGTTTCAAAGAGCCCTTCACCGAGAAGGAAGGAGCGATCAGAGAATGAGATGAGCGAGGAGTTCTCCCGATCATCGACTAAACGATCATTGAACCAGAGCATCGTTGCGAGCTATCTCTCTTTCTCTTTAGTTTGGCCGGCGTTGAGCTAACGTTGATTGACAATTGATAGTAAACGACTGGCCTTAAGTTCGGTCTCAGCCCACTCCAATTCTGGTTCAGAGCCCCATGTGATACCAGCGCCTGTGCCAAATTTGAGGGTTCCGGATTCGAGCCAGAAGGTACGAATCCCCACTGCTAACTCGGCTCGCGCTCCATGAACCCATCCGATTGCTCCGCAGTATGGTCCGCGCTCGCCACGTTCTATCTTCGCTATCAACTCGATTGCAGAGGATTTCGGTGCACCACTGATTGAACCGGCAGGAAGAATGGCGGAAAAGATCTCGCCCCAGGAGATATCACTTCGTAAAGTTCCTTGGATATCAGAGACTAGATGTACAAGACCAGGGTGTTCTTCCACACCAAGGAGTCGTGGGATGTGAATCGAACCTGTTATACAAAGAGAACCGAAGTCATGGCGAACTAAATCAACAATCATCACATTTTCGGCTCGATCTTTTTCGAGAAGTTCATAAGCGTTCTTCGCAGTTCCCTTAATCGGGCTTGAGGTAATCAACGACCCCTCTCGCTCCAAGAGCAATTCAGGAGAGGCTGATGCAATGGAAATCCCTGGAAGCTCCAATGAAGACAGATACGGGGCGGGATTCTCTCTGCGAAGGTACGACATCACGCCGAGTAGGTGTGTGGATTCGGTTGATGTGGTGAGGGTGCGACAGAGATTCGTTTGATAAACCTCTCCTCGCGCAATCGCACTTCGCACCTGCTCTACCGCCTCGACATATTCCCCGCGAGAGAGTGAGCTCTGCCAGATCGAATTGAGGTGATACCACGGTTGGGTATCTGCGAATTCAAAAAACGCGCCCTCGGCATCACGCTGCACATCTGCAAAACGAGCGAAGGTCATCTTCCCTTCATAGGTGATGAGAACCGCCCAAAAGTTTCCATCACCGAGTGATACTGGGTCATCGGAAATTTCCACCAATTCACGGGCCCACAGCCCATTCCGATAGAAGCCGAACTCCATGCTCCCCACCGTAGCCCACGCCCGCTCAATCGAGACGGGTTCGCCCTACCCCCTGCCCCTGCGGTAGATTCCGCCCTAAATAAATGCGGATGTAGCGCAGTTGGTAGCGCATCACCTTGCCAAGGTGAATGTCGCGGGTTCGAGTCCCGTCATCCGCTCGAAAGTGGTTTACCAACGGGTGAACTCCTTTGGTGGGATGGCCGAGAGGCGAGGCTCAGGACTGCACATCCTGCTACACGGGTTCAAATCCCGTTCCCACCTCGATAGAAATTACAACTGAATATCGATTAATGGACGATTGGCGCAGCGGTAGCGCACTTCCTTGACATGGACGGGGTCACTGGTTCGATCCCAGTATCGTCCACTTCATTCCGCTCAACAATCCTGGGTCAAGCAGTGATGCATACAGCGCAACATTGGGGTCAAATCGCGGCAATTCTCAAACAGCATTGTCACCACTTAGATCTCGATGAATATGATGTATGGAGTTTGAACTAATTGTGATTCATTTTCAGCGATTATCTAGCAATCAATTTTATTGTGAATTTCTTGGCGCCTACAGAAATCGGGATAGTTGTTGTTCCAGTTTTAAGTATCGACAGGGCAGCTCCCGAACTCACTCCTAAACCCTTTGGTAGCGGCAAAGTCTTGATTAGTCCAGCAGGGTCTGCCCCAACTAACCAACGACCTTTCAAAGATGACTTGAATACCAATAGGTCACCTGGGGCTGCGACAAATGTCGCACCATTCTTCATCGTGTAGATACGTGTTGATTTCCTCGTCGCATCCGGTTTGTTTGTAGGGCTGGCGGATTGAGGAGTTGCAGTTGGCGGTGGTGTCTCTGCAGGTTTCTTTAGCGTAATTGCAATCTTCGTCGAAGAGAAGGTAAATCCCAGACCCTTGATCTCTACCTTATCGGTGCCACTCTTGTATTGAGTAGTGAAGGTTGCAGCCTTAACACCACCTGCGGTGTCGGTCACCTCGACTATCGCCTCCTGCATGGTCTTTGGCTCCAAACCAAATACCTTCCTAATCAGATCGCCGCGAATACTGGCTTCGAACCAACCATCAATCACATTCTTGTAGACGTCAAAATGTGGACCAGTGGAAACCACGATTATCTTGTTGTTCTGCCGATCGAACTTCACCTCGTAAGCGCAGCCACCATTCGAGTTCAGGAACATGCCTCCAGGAGGCGTTCCTTGCAAAATTGCATATTCACCTACATAAGGATCGATGTTAATCGAGTACTCGACCCGATAGTCATTGGCCACAAGTTCATTTTTGGCATCCTGCATACATGGGTTCTTCTCCCAGGGACCGTCATGTCGATATGAATGTACTTCTTGGACAGCTCCAGATGTGATCAATCGTTGTTTGCCATCTTTTCCTGTTTCAATATCGATGCTGGGATTCTTCATCCATGACCACGCTAAGCCAGCGCCCTTTGCAACTTTGTCTGCGATGAGAGTCATCCGCCATGTTGTTCCAGGCTTCAAGGCTTGCCATCCACTGACGCGCGTGTCGAGCGGTTTTCTTGGGTCTACCCCATTAAGGGGCACGAAAGAGTTTTTGATTCGTGGAAAGCCCGGAACCTCTTCTTTCGAATAGACAATCGCCGCGACGTACTGGGTGCTGCCGTCAATAGCGGCACCTGGGAATTCGTAACAGACATCGTATTCACTTGTATTTCCTGTTCCACAAACAAACTTTCCGGAAGGGTCGCCTTCGCGCATCGGTTGCGAAACCCCTGACTGAAACCAAGGGTTCTTCAGTTCATTTCCCTTTACCCAAGACTTTGACTTCTCATCATAAAATTCAATCGACTCAATGCAATTATCACTCTGATTAAGTGTTGAACAGGCGAGCCACAAAGGAGGATCATGAGGCTCGAAATTCCGTCCTGGAACTGCATCTCCTACGGCTGCAAATGTTGTCGGAACATTTGACGCTAGCCACAGAGAAACTAAAGCGAGAACAAAATGGTGAACAAATCTATGCTTCACAACTATGGATTATAATTCCCACATTCCCCCTAGGCTAGACTTTTACCGTGAGTACCTCCGATTTCTCCTATTTTTTGGCAAGCCGACGCTCTACCAGAGACTTCTCGAATATTCTCGTAGAGAAGGCTTTAATTGAAGAGCTCATTACTGATTCCTTGACCGCTCCAAGCTGGTCGAATACGCGTCCATTTAAAGTCTGCATCGCTACTGGTGATGTCCGCGATCGAATTAGCCACGAGTTTGGCGCGCGGTGGGCGAAACTCTCGCAATTTCGCAACGGGAATCTCATCACCAAATTGCGACTACTTCTATCTGGAGCCGGTTTACCAACAAGTCATAGGTTGATGGCTCGCCCATATGTAGCAGAACTCAAGCCACGTGCGGAGCGAGTAGGCAGGGAGTTGTACACCTGGATTGGAGTCGAGCGCGGGAATCGTAATGCGCGAGATAAACAGTGGGAAAAAAATTACGAATTCTTCGGTGCGCCAGTTGAGCTCTTCATTTATATCCATAAAAGTCTGCACATCTTTGCAGCCAATGATGCAGGCTTGATGCTGCAGAACCTCATCCTCTCTGCTCATGCTCGTGGATTGGGTACATGCCTTCAAGGTGCGGTAATCATCTGGGACGATGTCATAAGAAAAGAATTCGATGTACCGAAAGATTACCTACTGCTCACTGGTTTAGCGATTGGCTATCCGAAGGATTCGCACATCAATAAGTTTGGCGCGCATCGTCTTTCTCCAGAAGAGATAATTATCGCACCTCGCGAAAAGGGCTAGGCGTTTAACAACATTCGTGCGCGATTGATAATCTCTCCGCGGTACTCCTCGACCAGCTCCCTTTTAATTCCTGAAATCTTGATGACTCAATAAAGTCCTCGATAGAAGCGTTGTAAGCTTGGCCAAGACCAGTCTTGTAGGTTGGTTTCAATTTCATACCTTCGCTTCCTAATCAGAATGTTCACCCTACACGAGTGCACTGACACACTGAATTGCGCGAATCCAGACCTCAATTTTAGCTATCTTAAGCGGCTAAGTAGACCGTCAGTGCCGGTCTATACGCTTCATCTATGGAACCACAGCCAGCAAGTCGTAAGCAGTTCCGGACATTGACCTGTCCTGAATGCCAGCAAAGAGGTTTGTTTAGAACAATTTTATGGGGAATGCCTGACCCGGAGAATTTTGATTTTGAGAAATATGCAGTGGGTGGGTGTTGTCCCCCGTCTGCTTGGCCACCAGATTGTCGATGCTCAGGGTGCGGCTTTGAAGGTTATCGAGTTGTGATTAGTGGTCAAGGTATGGGATACGAATATTAGATGCGGAAAAGTTAAAGCAGTAGTTTCCTCGAGCAAGGCATTGCTACTAAATCTTAATTACTTGATAACCAAAGTTGAAGAGGTTTACGAAATGTCATTAATTCTGGAAATGTCGGCTTCGGTTCGTGCAAAACAAAGGTAGGTAGCCGTTCAAGTAGTTGGCGTAGCGCGATTTTCGCCTCGAGTCGAGCAAGTGGCGCTCCCAGGCAAAAATGGATGCCGTGTCCAAAACTTACGTTTCCAGGATCAGTTCTGGTGATATTAAAGGTGTCAGGATTTTGGAATTTCTTCGGGTCGCGATTTGCAGCGCCGATCATGAAGTGGACGCTGTCGCCTTTCTTAATCTGTTTTCCTAGAATCTCAAGATCGATTGATGCGATCCGGCCTGTTTTTTGGACAGAGGAATCAAAGCGAAGCGTCTCTTCTACTGCAGCCGGGATCAAGTCAAAGTTTGAGCGAAGCAAAAGTTCTTGATCTGGATTGTTTATCAAAGCGAGAACCATATTCCCGATCAGGCCCTCAGTAGTTTCAAAGCCGGCGAAGAAAAGTTGGATCGTGAGACCAACGATTTCAATGTCAGTTAGTCCATCGCCACTTTCATCTTTAGGGGCATTCACAATTTTACTTAACAAGCCATCATTGGGATTGCGACGAAGTTCGACAAAAAGTTCTAACAAATATTCCTGGGCTTCGCGCGCAACAGTTTCTCCGTGTTCGGCCTGTTCTGTCGTGAGTCGCGCTGAAGCAGTGAAATCAGCGAAACCATCAGCCCAACGTTTAAGGTCCCACCTTTTCTCGAGTGGTATCCCAAGAAGTTCACAAATTACGATTGCAGGAAGTTGGAAGGAGAAGTCATCTACGAGATTGAATACATCCTTAGACATGGCAACATCCAGTAAGTCGCTCACGATCCTCTCGATGTTTGGTTCGAAAGCAGTGACGGTTCGCGGTGTGAAAGATTTATTAACTAGGCGCCGGAGCCGAGTATGTGCAGGTGCATCCTGGAAGACAATCCAGTTGCTGACATTAGTAATTGCGTGCGACAAATTTTCGAGTTGATCTGGTGAAAGATGCGAAGAGGCTTTTGCGATGCGTTCGCTTTGATTGAAGAAATCATCTCCCCCAAGCCCTTTTTCGACTTCATTAAATGTTGTCACAATCCATGCTTGGGCGATCTCGCTCCAAAAGACGGGTGACTCTTCATGAAGTTTTCGATAGATCGGGTAAGGATCGAGGAAGTAATCACCAACGAGGAATTGTGAAATGCCGGTCTGATTTGTCGCCATGAAAACCTTCCCTGGGTGCGAAGTCAGAATACTCGCTGGTGCGGCAGTTATGTCATTTTATGGGGAATGATGAAACGAGATCAGACAATTACCCCTGTATAGACTATCCTCACCAAATGAGACGGGTTTTTACAGTAGCTATTGTCGCTTTACTTGTAATTGCTAACCCTTCATTTACCAGCGCCACTGGCGTTATTGATGAACAATATTCCTTAGGTACATCCGACAGTAAAAATGCGAAGAAGAGTGGAGTTATCTATGAAGAGAACGTAGATACTCTACGAATTCCCTCGCTCCTATTTTCATATGAAGAAGTTGTCAAACCGCCA
>SYAM01000042.1 GCA_005787645.1 Actinomycetota bacterium
AGCAGAGCCTCGAAGACCGGCTGTGACGGAATTTGCGAAGGTATTGAGGCCGAGCGCGATACCAGCGTAGGCAACTGAGTCGGTCAACCGTTCGACTTTGAAGAAGAGAGCCAGGCCCACCATTGCGTAAGCCACACGCGCGGGAAAGGAGGTGATCAAGAGAAGTTTGGCATTTCGTAGCGCTAAAATCTCCCCATATTTTCTCACTTAGATAAGGTACCGCTATGTTCTTGCTAGTCAAACCTTTAGCTACTATTTTTGCGCTCGTAATCGCGCTCACCACTGCATCAAGCGCAGTTGCTGCAATTACTTACTCGGTTGAGTTTCGTGATCATTATGGTGTTGCAGGCGGCTTGGAGAACTCCTATATATCAAGCGGTATCCCGGGGTACAACCTCCAAGGTGAACGCCTCTGCACATCACTTTCCGATCCCGCTTGTGCATTCACAGCAACTATTTTTGCAATCCTTCCCTTCTGTCAGAGCGCTGCAGAGGCAAATTGTGTTCGTTCGTTGGCAGTGACAACTCCACGGGTAACGTCAGGTGCTGCGACCTATCTGCGCACAGTGGGAAACAAGGTCTTCGACGCAGATGCTGCGAATGGAATTCCAGCCGGTGCAAATTGGTCGCTCTTTGAGGTGCCCACTTTGAAAGCTGCCGGTCTGCAATCTACCTTCGGAGTAAAAGTTCGGGTAGAACTTCAGAAGATTCCCATGATTGGAGTAAAAGCAACTTCCTTTTCAGCGATAGTTGCACCTTACGAACTGGGAACAACAACTGCAGCAAATGGAGTCCTTTCCAATTTCATTAATCCACTAGGTAAATCTGGTATTCGCGGCACTGGTGGCGATGCCAGCTGTCTTTGGGTCAATTCGGGTGAATGCGGTCGCGAGAAAGCCTTTCCGGCGGATGCAAGTATCTCGTTGACAGTGCATATCGGGAATTATCTGACCTCGTGGCTTCATGGTCGATTGGCTGATCCTACGGTCGCGATTACCCAACTCGATCAAAGACAAAACGTTCTCACAGTGAGCGGTAAGCCAGTTGTGGTACCTGGCGTCAAGGGCAATGCCACAACCGAGATCATTCCGGGAAAGACCCCGTTGCAAGGCGGAGTCTCGATGAAACTTGATTCGACGCAAGATAATTCCCTTGATCAATTCCTCTTCTTTGAACAGTTTTTCAATAACAAAGCAACTGTCCTTGATGAGGTCTGGTCATTTAGGTCTTTGGGATTGGAATCTGTGGCAAGCGCTGCAACAGATACGCTGGGCGTCAGCAATCCGCTCGCTAATCCGCTCGCTAATCCATTAGGTGGCATCTCATCGGTTTTGGGTGGCTCTTCGGGGAGTAAATCGTTAGCCGAGTTGACTGGTTTAGGTGCCAGCGCTGCTAAATGCGTACCGGAAGCAACTCAGGTCGTGGGGGCGATTCTTGGAACTGATTCAGTCAGTTCGCTCATTGGATTGGTAACGACTAACTCTCTGACCTACTCCGCTGGTCCTCCTAAATACACAGATGGTTTCTTGAATTACAAGGTCGCAGGGCTCCGCAAGAATCCAGACGATACGACCTTCCAAGGTAGTTATGACCTGATCATGAGTTCGAAGATCGCTCGGTGCATCTATGGCTTTGAGGCAAGCGCTCCGCTCTACGCCACTGTTTCAGTAATCAATAGCGATGGTGGCGAGACAACGTTGGCGACAGAGAGCGTCAAGGAAGAGGGGAGTTGGCTTCGACTCAAGGCTCGTGGCTTCACTTTCTCCTCACCTACTTTGAAGATAAAACTCACTCAAAACTCGCCTACTGCACCAACGCAGGCAGCGCCGACTGCAAGCGCCGCACCATCGGCTCCAGTAAAGGTTACAAATGCAGCACCTGCACCTGCCAAAAAAATCTCCATTACTTGCATTAAAGGAAAGGTAGTTCGAAAAGTTTCAGGGGCTGCACCAAAATGTCCAACCGGATTTAAAAAGAGATAGCTGCCTGAGTGGTTGCTTCAATTCCCGAGTGAATAATCTGCTCGAGGAAAGTAGAAGTCTGATTCTTGAGTTCGGTCAGCCTATTGAGTTCGCGTGAGAAGATTTTTCCATCAGCAAAGAGTCTTTCCACTATCTCTGCTGGTGATTGGCTCTGCGACCTCAATTGAGTGAGATATTCCAGGGCTGGATCTTTCATGGCGCGGGCAATCGAACCGGGATCAAAACCAACTGGTGGCGCCATGCATGCTAACCAGGCAGCGAGTATCAATGCAGTTAAGGGAGTTGCCTGATTACGCTCGCTATGCCAGAGGCTAGATTCTGTGATGCGAGGCGGAAGTTTTATAGAACCATCCGAACCGATCCGAGCAGTCGTATCGGATAGCACCGTATTGGACCAGCGCGAGAATAAATCAGCGATGTACTCATCTAAGTCAATGACCTTAGGCATCTGAAGAGTTGGTGCCATCTCTCTCTTCATAAACTTGCGCACCGCCTCCTCGATATATGGAGTGAAGCGGGCTTCAGGGACGCTAGGTTTGCCAGAGAGCGCACCGACATACGCAAGCAGTGAATGCGAACCGTTAAGGAGTCGCAATTTCATCGTTTCAAATTTTTCGACCTCTTCGCTGAAGATTGCACCAGATGACTCCCAAGCTGGACGGCCGGCAATGAAATTGTCCTCAAGTACCCACATGGAAAACTTCTCAGCAGGAACAGGAATTTCATCATGTATACCCAGGCGCTCACTCACAAGTATTCGATGGCGTTCTTCGGTACTGGGCACGATTCGATCCACCATTGAGTTGGGGAAAGAGGTCCGCTCTTGGAGATACTCCAGAAGCAAATTCGCATCGCCAGCAACCAACTCTTGGGCAAACTCGCAGAGTACTCGCTTGGTGGTTGCCCCGTTCGAAGTCAAGTTATCGCAACTTAGTATTGTCACTGGGGCTCGATGTGATTGAGCCCGTGCCATGAGCGCGTAGGCAAGTAAACCAATTACTGAATATGGCTGATGAAGATTGTTGATGTCATGAATGATCTCAGGGCGCGTTCTATCCAATCCTCCAGTTTGTGTGGAGTAGCAATACCCAGATTCAGTGATTGTCAGGGAGATGATTCGGGTTCGCTCATCGATTAAATGGGTGAAGACCTTTTCCAGTGCTTCAGGCCCGCCGGATGCGCCACTGTGAATTCCAGGAATCACTGTTTTCGTCGAGTCTGGATGGATGTCCACTACGGAGTAACAGAAATCTTGCTCTTGCAATTCTCGCGCATTGCGATCACTTCTCATTGAGTAAGCGTAAATACCCCATGCTCCGCCGGTTCTGGCTACTGCCTCTGCGGTATAGACAGCAAGGTGTGCGCGATGAAAATTGCCGAGACCAATATGGACCATGCCAGGCTCAGGAGGAGTCTTGAGAATTAGATGCGTTTGTGGCGCAGTAATTCGATTAAGACGAATAACTCTCTCTACCACTCTGTCATTGTTTCATATCGACTACTTCAGGTATACCCTTCTGAAGATGGCACGGAATATGACTGGGAATTCACCGCTAATAAGTGGAACGTTCAGTGCTTATGCAATCAGTGGTCGTGGAAAAGCATCGATAGTTGCCCTTCCACTCCGTGAGCCAGATGATGATGAGATACGAGTAAAAGTCGCATACGTAGGAATTTGTGGCTCTGATCTTCATTACTATTTTGAGGGTGCAAATGGAAGCTTTGTCATTAGAGAACCATTAATACCTGGGCACGAAGTCTCGGGTACGATTGATGTGGATCCACGAGAAGAATATAAGAGTGGTACTCCTGTCGCAATTTACCCTGCAGATACTGGAGAAGTAACTAAAGGATTAGAAGGCCGTCCACATTTGAGGCATGGCGTGCGCTACTTAGGCAGTGCCGCAACTTCGCCTCATACGCAAGGTGCCCTTGCACAATACATTTATGTAAAGCGAGATATGGTGCGACCACTTCCAGAAGGGATCTCACTAAAGTTAGGTGCGCTCGCCGAGCCTCTAGCTGTAGCGCTCCATGGTGTAACACTCGCTGGAGCATTGGAAGGCAAGAGCGTTTTGATTTCGGGTGCTGGACCAATCGGATTGCTCGCAATTGTGGCAGCACGATCTGCAGGTGCAGTGCGTATCACTGCAACCGATGTCTTTGATGAACCTTTGGTGCGGGCAAGAAGTGTAGGTGCAAATGAGATTCTCAATGTAAAAAAGAGTTCGCCTCCAACAGATAGTTTTGATGTGGTTCTTGAGTGCAGCGGGAGTGTTCATGCAGTTGATGGTGCAATATCAGCAGTAGCTCGTGGTGGAATCATCGTTCAAATTGGTATGATTAGTGGAAATAGTGAAGGTATAGATTTAGGTCGCATCGTGACAAAAGAGTTACGACTTCTTGGATCATTTAGATTCAATAATGAGATGAGTCTCGCGCTCACACTATTACAGAAACATCCGGAACTGGAGAATTGCATCAGCCATGAATTCGCGCTCATTGATGCGCCACAAGGATTTGAAGTGGCAAGAAGTGCGCAACTCTCAGGAAAGGTGCTGATTTCATGTTAGGCAGAGATAAAGTTTTTCTCTGAGGCTGCCGAGAGCCAGGGGCTGACAGGCAAATCAGTCATCACTACCGGTCGCGAGTGGGTATCGGCGCTGGAAGGGCCCCACCACCCCTGGTAGACAAATGGTCATTTTGGTCATTTGAACAGGGAGGGCAATTTCGTGGAGACTCACGGTTTCATTGACTTTGCCTCGTAAATCGGTACTTTTTGCCTCAAGCCATCACTTTTTAACTCGTGGCTAAAGAGAAAGGGTCCTTCTTGAAAATCAACAAAAAAATGATTGCTTTGGTTGCTGCGCTAGGGCTACTACTTAGTAGCACAAGTGTGCTCAGCGCCTCAGCACAGACGAAGAAGCCAGCGAAGAAGACTGCAACAAAGAAGCCTGCTGTAAAGGCCTCACCTGCAGCTCCAGCGAAGACTGCTCAACAAATCGCAATGGAGAAAGAAATCGCCGCGCTCAAGGCTTCCGGAAAGCCATTTACCTACTGGATTGGTTTGATCTTTTCTGACATCGCAAACAGCGCAGCCGCTGGGCAGATCCTTGCTTGGGGCAAGTCAAAGGGAATCAAAGTTGAACCAGTTTTGGTTAATCAGAATAACTTGACGGCTAACGTCACTGCAGCCGTTGCCGCAGGCACGATGCCAGATGCACTCGACATTAGCGATACCTTGATGTTGCAGTTGGGCTCGAAGAATTTGCTCAACGTTCAAGCACTTTCTAATGAAATGGCTCGCATTTATGGTGGTTGGAATCAAGCAGCCGCTAACTTCGACAAGGCCGACTACGCAGGCAAGGGACTTGGTGTTCCGTACGGAATCTCCGGCAACTTGATCAACCGACGCCTTGACCTCCTCAAGGATGCTGGTGCAAAGACTACAGCTCCAAAGACATGGGAAGAGTTGATGGAAGCTGCAACCAAGGCAATGAAGGTGGGCGGTGCAGGCTTTGCTCTTGGAAATGTTGGCGATGCTGAATCAGTATTCCGCGCACAATTTGTCGGTTACGGTGGCCGCTACGCAGATGATGCAGGTAAGAAGTGCACCATCGATTCCAAGGCAACTCGTGACTTCCTTGGATTTGTGAAGAAGTGGTACGACAAGGGTGCATACCCAACCAGTGCTGTCACTACTGATGGCGGTTGGGATAACAACCTTTATCTCGGTGGCAAAACTGTCTTCATTGCTAACCCAGGTTCGGTCTACGTAACCTTGGTGAACGGTTCGGCAGCATGGCCAAAGAATCCAACGCTTCAGAAGAACACCGGTTTCTCCGGACTTCCTGGCGGACCAGTAGCACGCGTTGCTCCCTCAAATGCGTGGCTCCGAGGCATCTCTGCGACCACTAAGTATCCAGAGCTTGCAAAGGATCTTATTCGCCACTTGATGAAGCTTGAGAACATCGATATCTACTACGAGTGGGCTATTTATGGTCCAACACTCAAAGCCTACAACAAGTTCGAATATTGGGATGAGAATGTCGATCCAGTGCACGGCGGTCTCTATGACCTTGCTGTCAATGGAACTTCGAGCTCATTCCCGGATGTGAACAATGCGGCTTACGCAAAGTTCGGAACTGAGTTCCAGCTTTCAAAGATGGTCCAACGCCACCTCCTCGATGGAGATAGCGCTGATAAGACCATTGCTGAAGCGCAAACCGCGTGTCAGAAGATCTACGACGCAAGCTGATTGCTCTAAAAGTTTTCATCTTTGATGAGAACTAAGCAGGACTTGGGTGGGGGCGACAATGTTGCTCCCACCCATTTACTAAGAAATTACAGTGACTGGAGAGTAAATGGCAGTGACCAGCATGGAAAAGGCCACCCAGGTTAAGCGGGTGAAGAAGTCTCGTCGCCGCGGAGGCATCTTCGACCCAACAAGTATTCTTGGTTACTGCATGATGCTGCCTGCGATGGCAGTTCTCGTGATGTTTTTTGCCTATCCATTGGGTTTTGAAATCTGGTCAAGCCTTACCAATATGACTCTGGGAAACGATGCTAAATTCATAGGTCTTGAGAATTACCGTTATTTATTCACAGATCCTGAATTTCTAACCGCCGCCAAGAACAGCTTCGTGTATGTAACAATCGTGCAACTTGGCAAATTTATCTTGGGTCTAGGCATCGCCATCCTTCTTCACCAAAAATTAGTAGCGCGCGGTTTCTGGCGCGCGGTGGTTCTGGTTCCTTATGCAATGCCAGGATTCGTCGCTTTCTTGATTTGGAAATTGATCTATAACCCCGATATTGGATCGCTCAATATTTTTCTCTCGCAAATTGGCCTCATCGATGCGCCAATCTCATTCTTAGGCGACCGTACTTGGGCGATGCCTTCAGTCATCTTTGCAACTATCTGGCGAGGTTTCCCATTCTGGGCAATCATGTTTCTAGCCGCGCTACAAGCGGTTCCTAAGGAGTTGTACGAGGCTGCAGCGGTCGATGGCGCAAATGCATGGCAGCGATTCAAGAACATATCACTGCCGGGTATTCGTCCGGTGATTCTTATTGTTTTCCTGATTTCAACTATTAACACTATCAACTCGTTCGAGGCGGTGTGGCTGACCACCGCGGGTGGACCAAGTGATGCGACTGTGATCCTGCCAATCTTCGCCTACAAGGGGTTGACCTCGTTCCAGATTGGACAATCGGCTGCGGCTGCGCTGAGCTTGGTGCCTGTCGCAATCATTTTCACTTTCTTTATTTTAAGAAGAATGAAGAAGGATTAATCATGGCGCGCACGAATGTGAAGTTCTCTATCTTCAAGTACACCATGCTCTTAATTGTGGCGATTTTCGTCTTATATCCGGTTTATTACATGATCACACTCTCATTCCGGTCACAAGCTTCGTTGTGGAGTAATCCCACGTTACTACCAGCATCAGACTCCACACTTGATAACTTTAAAGCTGCTTTTGTAAATTCTGAGTTTCGAAAAGCGATTTACAACAGCCTCGTGGTCTGTAGTTCAGCCACTCTTCTGGCGGTAATTTTCGGGGTAATGTCGGCCTATGCGTTGACGATTTTGAATTTCAAAGGTCGTGACACAATGGGTCGAGTCATCATCATCGCCTTCTTGACTCCTGGTGCGCTGCTCTTCATTCCACTCGCCGTAATCATGGCCAATTTGTCGCTCTCAAATTCACTTCGAGGCCTTGTTTTGGTCTACTTAAGTTTCACCGTCCCACTTTCCACCTATCTTTTGCTCGGATTCTTCAAATCACTTCCGCCCGAGTTAGAGCAGGCTGCTCGAATCGATGGAGCAAATCGACTTCAAGCGCTTTGGTATGTGTTGGTGCCGCTGGTCGCCCCGGGCTTGATATCTGTAGGAATCATCACTTTCACAGGCGCTTATAACGAACTCCTATATTCGCTCGTTATCAACGTCTCACCTGAGGTGCGAACCGTTCCAGTAGCGATTCTCAATCTCTCAGTGGCAGATGAGGTCCCTTGGGGTAGGACCATGGCGTACTCGTCGAT
>SYAM01000043.1 GCA_005787645.1 Actinomycetota bacterium
AAGGTCTTGCCTAATCGCGAGTAGCCGGGAATAAGTACCCCACCCCTTGCGTTCTCCCAAGTAGTAAAAGTTGAGTCGAGGCGACTCAGGTTATTTGATAACCTACCGCCCCTGGCTCGGAAACAGAGAAGGAAATAGGGAGAAAACAGTTATGGCTAGAGCAGTAGGTATTGATCTTGGAACCACCAATAGCGTGGTCAGCGTTCTCGAGGGTGGCGAGCCCACGGTAATCGCTAACGCCGAAGGCGCCCGCACCACCCCATCGATCGTCGCATTCGCAAAGAATGGCGAGGTTCTCGTTGGTGAGGTTGCCAAGCGTCAATCCGTGACCAACGTCGAGCGAACAATTCGCTCCGTAAAACGTCACATGGGTACCACCTGGACAATTGATATCGATGGGAAGGGATACACCGCACAAGAAATTAGCGCGCGCGTCCTACAAAAGTTGATGCGTGATGCCGAGAGTTATCTTGGCGAAAAAGTCACTGATGCAGTAATCACCGTTCCTGCTTATTTCAGTGATGCCCAACGTCAGGCAACTAAAGAAGCTGGCGAGATTGCCGGCCTTAATGTTCTTCGCATTATCAACGAGCCGACTGCAGCAGCGCTTGCTTATGGCCTTGATAAGGGTGAGAAGGAGCAGACCATTCTTGTCTTTGATCTTGGTGGTGGAACTTTCGATGTATCACTTCTTGAAATCGGCGATGGCATAGTCGAAGTGAAGGCCACCAATGGCGACAATCAACTTGGTGGCGATGATTGGGATCAAAAACTTGTAGATCACCTTGTCGCAACATTCAAGAGTAAGAATGGGATCGACTTAACAAAAGATAAGATGGCGATGCAACGTGTTCGTGAGGCTGCCGAAAAAGCAAAAATTGAACTCTCATCCTCACAACAAACATCTATCAATCTCCCGTACATCACGGTAGATGCAGATAAGAATCCACTCTTCCTCGATGAGACAGTCACGCGCGCGCAGTTCCAACAGATAAGCGCAGATCTGCTCAACCGGTGCAAGGTTCCATTCCAAGCAGTCCTTAAAGATGCTGGAATTCCGATCAACGAGATTGATCATGTCGTTCTCGTTGGTGGCTCAACTCGTATGCCGGCCGTCGTTGACCTGGTGAAAGAACTCACCGGTGGGCGTGAGCCAAATAAGGGCGTAAATCCCGACGAAGTTGTGGCTGTAGGTGCAGCGCTTCAAGCAGGCGTTCTCAAAGGTGAAGTGAAGGATGTACTTCTTCTTGATGTGACTCCGCTATCACTTGGTATCGAGACCAAGGGCGGCATCATGACCAAGCTCATCGAGCGAAACACCACGATTCCCACAAAGCGAAGCGAGATCTTCACCACTGCTGATGACAATCAGCCAGCGGTGCAGATCCAAGTCTTCCAAGGTGAGCGCGAGATGGCTGCCTACAACAAGAAGCTAGGTATGTTCGAACTCACTGGCCTACCTCCAGCGCCACGCGGTGTGCCACAGATCGAAGTCACATTCGATATCGATGCCGACGGAATCGTCCACGTATCGGCGAAGGATCTTGGTACCGGTAAAGAACAACGGATGACCATCACGGGTGGCTCTGCGCTGCCAAAGGATGAGATCGATCGCATGATGCGCGAAGCCGAGTCACACGCCGAAGAGGATAAGGCTCGTCGTGAAGAGGCCGAGATTCGTAACAACGGAGAATCATTGGTCTACCAAACCGAGAAGTTCATCGCGGATAATTCTGAGAAGTTCAGCGAGGGCGACCTTGCATCAAAGAAGAGCGAAGTCGAAACCGCGCTCGCCGATCTAAAGAGCGCCCTTGAGGGAACTGACACTTCAGCGATCAAGAGCGCAACCGAGAAGGTGGCGACAATCAGTCAGACTCTCGGGGCAGCGTTGTATGAAGCAAATGCTGCTGCAGGCGCATCAGCCAAACCAGCTGAAGATGGCGTTGAGGATGCAGAGATCGTCGAAGAGAAATGAGCGACGAGACTAGTTCGGTAGTCACAGAGGAGAGCGCCCCACTTGAGAATCCTTCAGAGAATGGAGATTCCTCAGGGGGCGTTAGCCCTGTTGCTGAACTCACCGCAGATCTCCAACGGTTACAAGCGGAGTATCAGAATTACCGTAAGCGCGTCGAACGCGACCGCGCTCTTGCAAGTGAGTTAGCAATAGCTGCTCTCTTGATGGAGTTATTGCCAGTTCTTGATGACCTCGACCGTGCCCGTGAACATGGTGAGTTGGCGGGTGGATTTAAATCAGTTGCTGAACAAATCGAACGAACTGTCGAAAAGTTGGGCCTCGTCAAGTTCGGTGAAGTGGGAACGCCGTTTGATCCGCAAATTCACGAGGCGCTAATGCACCTAACCTCGGCCGATGTTTCTGAAGCAACCGCGACTGCGATTTTGCAACCCGGATACAAATTTAAGGATCGAGTACTTCGCCCCGCTCGGGTCGCAGTAACCGATCCGGAGTGAGAGATCTGGGAAAAATAGATGGCTGCAAAAGACTTATACGAAAAGGATTATTACGCAATCCTTGGCGTAGATAAGAGCGCCGATAGCGATGAGATTAAAAAGCGTTATCGGAAACTTGCGCGCGAACTTCACCCCGATAAAACAAAAGGGGATAAGACCCTCGAAGAGCGCTTCAAAGCAGTTTCTGAGGCATATGACATTCTCTCCGACGAGAAAAAGCGCGCGGAATACGATCAAGCGCGCACACTCTTCCAACAAGGGGGAGTTCCCAATGGAGGTTTCCAAGGGAACTTCTCTGCGGGAGGCTTTGGCGATCTTGGAGATATCTTCGGCAATCTCTTTGGTGGTCAGCGCGGGCCGCGACGCGGTGCCGATATGCAAGCCCAAGCAAATATCTCTTTTCGCGAATCGATTAATGGAACTCAATTAACCTTCAACTCACCATCAGGGCCAGTAACTACCAAGATTCCTGCAGGTGTTCATGATGGGGCAAAGATTCGTGTCCGTGGCAAGGGCGCCCCTGGCGAGGCTGGGCCTGGAGATCTGTACATCACGATTAGCGTCGCTGCGCACTCGGTCTTTTCAAGAAAAGAAGAGAATTTACTTCTCACCCTTCCTGTGACATTCCCCGAAGCAGCGTTAGGCGCCGATGTTTCGGTTCCGACTCTCTCTGGCGAAGAGGTAACCCTTCGACTTCCTGCCGGTACTGCGAACGGGAAAACCCTTCGCATAAAAGGGCGTGGCATAACACGCAAAGATGGAAGCGCTGGAGATCTTCTCGTGACAATCGAAGTTTCCGTTCCCCAGCGAGTGGATGGTAAGGCAAAGAAGGCGCTTGAAACGTATCTTGATGAAACCAAGAGCGCAGATCCTCGAGAAGATTTTCGTAAGCGAGCACGTTCATGACTCGCGAGCATAAAGATGCTAAGGAATTAGGAGATGAGACTCCGGTATATGTGATCTCAATTGCAGCGGAATTAGCTGGTATGCACCCACAAACGCTCAGACAATATGATCGGCTAGGGCTGGTATCACCAGGCCGCAGCAGTGGACGTGGACGTAGGTATTCCTTACGCGACATTGTTCTGCTTCGAACAATTGCAAAATTGACAAACGATGGCATAAATCTTGCAGGAATCGCACGAATTATGGAGTTAGAGGCCACCGTCGCGCGACTTGATGGTGAAGTTGCGCAGTTGCGCCAGGAAGTGAATGCACTTCTTGCAGAAAATCCACCAAAATCACTCGTCATCTATCGCCCAGAGAATCAATAATTCATTAGTATTGCGCACTATGAGCGCACGAGAATCACTTTTAGAAGAGATCAAATCAAAGGCTGTAGTCCACGGGAAGGTCATTCTTTCCAGTGGTAAAGAAGCCAACTATTACGTGGATTTACGTCGCGTAACGCTCGATTCAGTTGCAGCGCCATTAGTGGGCGAAGTAATGCTCGATGCTACTGCGCATCTCGATTATGACGCAGTTGGCGGATTAACCATAGGCGCTGATCCCATCGCAACTGCCATGCTCCATGTTGCGCATCAACGTGGAAAGCAAGTCGATGCTTTTGTTGTTCGTAAGAGTGAGAAACACCATGGGTTGCAACGGCGAATCGAAGGGCCTGATGTAAAAGGGCGAAAAGTGTTGGCTCTTGAAGATACTTCTACTACTGGTGATTCAGTTTTAGCCGCTGTCGCGGCGCTTCGAGAAGCAGGAGCAATAGTCGTGGGAGTAGCAGTCATAGTCGATCGAGGCGCAGGTCCAAAAATCAAAGAAGCGAATGTTCCATACGTTTCTATCTATACACTCGCAGATCTAGGCCTTAGTTAGATTTTACTTCTTCTTTTTTAGAAGCTCTCGGATAATTGGAATCAGACTTAGCACTATCAAAACACCCACTATAGGAATCAGATATTTGTCGATAGAACCTGAGACTCGTTCACCTAACAAATAACCAACAATCAAAATTGAAGTGGTCCAAATAAGTGCACTTAAAGCATTCCAAAAAGTAAATCTTTTCTTCTCCATCTTCAGAATTCCGGCAAGAGGACTCATCAGCGTGCGCACGATTGGAACATAACGACCAAAAATAATTGCTTTGCCCGGGCCATATCGATTAAACCAATGCTCTGCATATTGAACGCGCTCTTGATTAAAAATTCTTCCATCGGGACGATTAAACAGCGACCGCCCATAACGAATTCCGATGTAGTACCCCAATTCCGAACCCAAGAATGCGGCAATCGGACAGAAAATCAGGAGCGCGGTGAGTGAGAGTTGAAAGCCGAAAGCATCCGTTCCTGCCGCGAGGCCAGCAACAAAGAGGAGTGAATCTCCAGGAAGCACGATCCCGACGAGCAAGCCCACCTCGATAAATAGGGTGATGACCACCCCGATGGTGCCTAAACCAGTAACAATCGCCTCAGGATTGAGGAAGTCAGCCAGGCTCACAGCGCCACCTTACGCGGGTCGGCCCGTAATTTTCGCAACGGCGCAATCTATGAAATTATTGGGCGTAAGCCTTCGGAGAGCTACCAGCGAAGATTTACACCCTCTAGCTCTGGTGAAAGGCTTCGACAAATGCCAGCAATTGTTCTGCTCGGTGCCCAATGGGGCGATGAAGGTAAAGGTAAAGCCACCGATCTTTTAGGTGATCGCGTGGATTATGTTGTCCGCTACCAGGGTGGGAATAACGCAGGACACACGGTTGTCATCGGTGACCAAAAGTATGCATTGCACTTGTTGCCTTCTGGAATCCTAAGCCCGAATGTGATTCCAGTAATTGGAAATGGTGTTGTGATTGATCCAGCAGTTCTCTTAGAGGAGATTGAAGGTCTCAATGAACGCGGAATCGATACATCAAAATTAGTTATCAGTTCAAATGCACATTTGATAACCCCTTATCACCGCACCATCGATAAAGTCTCCGAGCGTTTCTTGGGTAAGGCGAAGATAGGCACTACTGGACGTGGAATCGGCCCAGCTTATGCTGACAAAATCAGTCGCATCGGAATTCGAGTTCAGGATCTCTTCGATGAATCAATTCTGCAGAAGAAGTTAGAGAGCGCGCTTAAAGATAAGAACCAAGTTCTGACAAAAGTCTTCAATCGAAAAGATATGCAAGTTTCGGAGATTCTTGAGGAATATCTAGGGTTTGCTGAAATCCTTCGCCCATATATTGCCGATACTGCGTTACTGCTCAATCAAGCCCTTGAAGACGGTAAGACAGTATTACTGGAGGGATCACAAGGGACCCTTCTCGATGTCGATCACGGTACCTACCCATTTGTAACATCCAGCAACCCGACTGCAGGCGGTGCATGTACTGGATCTGGTATCGGTCCGACAAAGATTGAGCGTGTCATCGGAATAGTAAAGGCGTACACCACCCGTGTTGGTTCTGGGCCATTCCCCACTGAATTAGAGAATGAAGATGGCGAGAAATTACGGACCATTGGCCATGAATATGGCACTACTACAGGTCGTAATCGACGATGTGGTTGGTATGACGCTCCAATCGCACGATTTGCCGTCCGTATAAACGGATTAACCGATTTCTTCCTCACCAAGCTTGATGTATTGACTGGTTGGGAGAGAATTCCGGTCTGCGTTGCCTATGAAATCAACGGTAAGAGAGTTGAAGAGATCCCATCTTCTCAAACTGATTTTCATCATGCGGTTCCCATCTATGAATACCTCCCAGGATGGAACGAGGATATCTCGAAGGCTCGTTCGCTCTCCGATTTGCCAATAAATGCTCAAAAATATGTGGCATATCTAGAAGAGATATCGGGAGCGCCTATGAGCGCGATTGGCGTCGGACCAGGACGCGATGAAACTATCGTAACAAGGGACCTTCTGAAACGATGAGAATACTTCTGATTGGAAGCGGAGCGCGAGAACATGCACTCGCATATTCGCTTAAGTCAGATTCTTCAGTCAGCGAATTACATGTTGCCCCTGGTAATCCTGGCATCAACAAGTATGCGATTGCACATGAAGTAAATCCCAACGACCCCGAGTCGGTCTCACGACTCGCACAATCCATAGATGCAGATTTGGTGGTGATTGGTCCTGAGGCGCCATTAGTAGCAGGAGTAGCAGATGCAGTACGCGCACTTGGTATTCCATGCTTTGGCCCTTCGAAAGCTGCGGCGCAAATCGAGGGTTCAAAGAGTTTTGCAAAAGAGATCATGGCTAGCGCTAGCGTTCCCACCGCGCAATCTTTCACCTGTACGACGCGAGAGGAAATCGAGCAGGCACTCGATGCATTTGGTCCGATTTATGTTGTAAAGAATGATGGACTTGCGGCAGGCAAAGGAGTTGTCGTCACAGAAGATCGCAACGTTGCACTCAACCATGCGCTTGATTGTGGGAAAGTTGTGATTGAGGAGTATCTCGATGGTCCCGAGATCTCTCTCTTCGGCATCTCTGACGGCACCCATGTAATCGGCATGGAACCAGCACAGGATTTCAAACGCGTTTTTGATAATGATGAAGGTCCAAATACTGGCGGAATGGGCGCTTACTCACCACTGCCTTGGGCGCCAAAGGATATTGTCGAAAAGACCGAGCGTGAGGTTCTGTTGCCGACAATTAAAGAGTTGGCAGCGCGAAATATGCCATTTATTGGATTGCTCTATGCAGGACTTGCAGTGACCTCGCACGGGATTCGAGTGATTGAATTCAATGCTCGTTTTGGCGATCCAGAGACAGAAGCTCTGTTGCCTCGTCTTAAGACTCCACTTGCGCAGTTGCTTCTCGCCGCTGCTACCGGAAATCTATCGACGCACCCGCCGTTGGAATGGTCTCCACATTCAGCGGTGACTGTCGTCTTGGCTTCTGAGGGTTACCCCGAGAATCCACGAACGGGTCGTATGATCGAGGGGATCACAGATCGACCAGGTGCAATTGTCTTTCACGCAGGCACCAAAGAAACCTCCGGAGATTTGGTCTCTCATGGTGGTCGCGTCTTAGCGATTACCGGAATCGGGAGCGACCTGGAAATCGCCCGGTCCAACAGTTATGCCGCGCTCTCAAAGATTTCTCTCGCTGGTGGCCATTATCGAAAAGATATTGCTTTAAAAGCGTCAATCAATGAGAAAGGGGCCTAAGTGGTCGAGAATAACGCCATGAATATCCCATCCACGCTTGCAACAAGGTATGCAAGTGATGCGATGTGTGCGATTTGGGCGCCTGAGGCAAAGATCATTCAGGAACGGAAACTCTGGGTTGCGGTCCTCAAAGCTCAGCAGCAACTGGGGTTACCAATTGACTCTTTAACTATTTCTGCTTACGAAAAAGTAATTGAACGAGTTGATCTGCTAGCGATTGATCAACGCGAGAAGAAGCTACGTCATGATGTAAAAGCACGTATTGAAGAATTCAATGCCCTTGCTGGGCATGAAGCAATACATGCAGGTATGACTAGTCGTGATTTAACAGAGTCAGTCGAAGCGTTGCAGATCAAGGCAGCACTAACGCTCGTTCGCGATAAATATGTGGCGCTACTTGCCGGATTTTCAAGTAGAGCAGGTGAATTCATTGATCAACCAATTGCCGGCCGTTCACACAATGTCCCCGCACAGATAACGACCGTAGGAAAGAGGTTTGCCACTTTTGCAGAAGAGGCAATCTTTGCCTTCAATCGCCTTGAAGATCTCATTGCTCGACTGCCTTTGCGAGGACTCAAAGGACCTGTTGGAACAGCACAAGACGCTCTTGATCTCTTTGAAGGTGATGCCAATCGATTACGAGAGTTAGATCAGAAAATCGGAAATCATTTGGGATTTGAGAATATTCTCGATTCAGTTGGTCAGATTTATCCACGCTCTTTTGATTACGATGTGGTGTCGGCTCTCGTACAACTTGCGGCAGCACCATCAAATATGGCAACCACATTACGTTTGATGGCAGGAGCAGAGCTAGCAACTGAAGGGTTCCAAGCTGGTCAGGTTGGTTCATCGGCGATGCCACACAAGATGAATGCGCGTTCGAGCGAACGAATCAATGGATTTACTGCGCTATTGCGCGGATATTCAGTAGCAATCTCCGAGCTAGCCGGCACACAGTGGAACGAAGGCGATGTGGCCTGCAGCGTAGTACGTAGAGTTGCACTCCCTGATGCTTTCTACACGATAGATGGACTATTAGAAACTGCTCTTACGGTCATTAGTGAATTGGGAATCTTTAAGAGTGCCATAGATGCAGAATTAGAGCGAAATCTTCCATTCTTAGCAACCACAAAAATCTTGATGGCGGCAGTGAAAAAAGGGGTCGGGCGCGAGAGTGCACATGAAGTTATCAAGGAACACTCGATTGCTACGGTGAACTCATTGCGAGGTGGTGGAGTAAATGATTTGTTGGTGCGAATTGCAAACGATTCGCGAATTCCATTAGATGGTAACGAATTGAGCGCTCTTATCTCACAACCAATGGAGTTCACTGGAATGGCGCGTGAACAAACTTTACAAATTATTGCGCGAGTCTCTGAGATAACTGCTCGATATCCTGAGGGATCACGATATCGGCCGGGTACGATTCGGTGATTGGATGGCGCCCCTTAAAAAGTGGCAAAGTCCGAGATTTATATATCAATGATGCGGGGGAGATACTCCTAGTTGCATCAGATCGAATCAGCGCTTACGACTGGATTATGCCGACTGTTATTCCAGATAAAGGACGTTTGCTCACCCAACTCTCGCTTTTCTGGTTTAACAAACTCTCTGACAAAGTCCCTCATCACGTACTCTCTACCGATGTCCCCGGAGAAGTTAAAGGTCGAGCGATCATCTGTAAGTCGCTCGAAATTTTCCCTGTCGAATGTGTTGCTCGGGGTTTCCTGACGGGCTCCGGTTGGGTTGAGTACCAAAGGAACCACGAGGTATGTGGAATTCCCCTTTCTGAAGGGCTACTTGATGGATCACAGTTGACCGAACCAATCTTCACTCCTGCAACAAAAGCGGAAATTGGTGAGCATGATGAGAACATTTCGTTCCGCCAAACTGCCGAGATAACCGGGGAGAGTATTGCAGCGGAACTTCGGCGCCTGACACTTACCCTCTATTCAACAGCTCGCGATTATGCAAAAGAACGAGGGGTCATCATTGCTGACACCAAATTTGAATTTGGAGTTGATAGTAAAGGTCAGATCACTCTTGCTGACGAAGTACTCACTCCAGATTCATCACGTTTCTGGCCAGCAGAGAGTTGGCTTCCAGGTGGTGCACAGCCATCCTTTGATAAGCAATATCTTCGTGATTGGTTGACGAATATCGGTTGGGATAAGCAGAGCCCGCCTCCAAACCTGCCCGATGAGGTAGTTGAAAAGACCCGTGCGAGATACATCGAGGCGTACGCCGCATTGACCGGTGAGAAGTTTCAGTAGTTTTTCCCATAAGATAGCGATGTGGCGAAGGTAATCGTTGATGTAGTTCTCAAAGATGAGATTCTTGATCCGCAAGGTGATGCAATATCGCGGGCACTGCCCAGGATGGGTTTCACTTTCTCGCCAACTTCAGTCCGACAGGGAAAAAGTTTCATCATAACTCTTGATCATGAACCGGGAAGCGATGAGTTGAGCGAAATAGAGAAAGCGGCAGCAACTCTTCTTTCCAACCCGGTAATTGAATCATTTTCGATTCGAGTGGAGAATTAATGCGGGTAGGAGTAGTTACCTTCCCCGGCACTCTTGATGATCATGATGCGGCGCGCGCCGTTCGCTTTGCTGGCGGTGAGGCGCTCTCGCTCTGGCATGGAGATAGCGATTTACAAGGGGTTGCGGGGGTAATTCTTCCGGGCGGCTTTTCATATGGCGATTATTTGAGATGCGGTGCGATTGCCAGATTCTCGCCAATCATGAGCGCAATCATTCCTGCTGCAGAGAAGGGGCTGCCCGTATTGGGAATCTGCAATGGTTTTCAAGTGCTCTGCGAGTCGCATCTTTTACCAGGAGCGCTCACACGCAATAGTGAACTTCACTTTCTTTGCCGTGATCAAGAAATTGAGATTGTCAATAACGAGAGCGCTTGGACCTCTGATTTTTCCAACGGTGAAAGAATAATCATTCCATTAAAGAATGGTGAAGGATCTTTTCAATGTGATGATAGAACATTAAATGAATTAGAGAGCAACAATCGGGTGATTGCGCGTTACGTAGGGCTCAATCCAAATGGTTCGCGAAATTCAATTGCGGGAATCACAAATGCGCGTGGAAATGTTGTTGGAGTTATGCCACATCCAGAGCATGCAGTTGATCCATTAACTGGTCCAACTGCTGATGGGTTGGCATTCTTCACCTCGTTGATGAAAACTCGAATCTGATTATGATGCTAGATACTGTTGCAAGAGCTACCTCCACTCCAGAGTTGAACCAACCTTGGCGCGAATTGGGTTTGAAGGAAGATGAATACCAACGCATCAGAGAGATATTGGGGCGGCGTCCAACATCAAGCGAATTAGCGATGTATTCGGTGATGTGGAGTGAACATTGTTCATATAAATCCTCCAAAGTGCATTTACGACAATTTGGGGAGAAGGCTCCTAAGTCTGATGCGCTATTGGTAGGTATCGGTGAGAACGCAGGCGTGGTAGATGTCGGCCAAGGTTATGCAGTCACATTCAAGGTCGAATCCCATAATCACCCATCATTTATTGAGCCATATCAAGGTGCAGCAACTGGGGTCGGGGGAATAGTCCGTGACATTCTCACGATGGGCGCTCGACCGATTGCCATCCTTGATCCGCTTCGTTTTGGCCCTGCTGATGCGGCGGATACCAAACGAGTATTGCCGGGAGTTATTGCTGGTATCGGTGGCTATGGAAATTGCATAGGAGTACCAACAGTAGGTGGCGAAGTCATTTTTGATGATTCTTATAGCGGTAATCCACTTGTTAATGCCTTATGCGTGGGTGTGATGAAACATGAAGATATAAAACTTGCAAAAGCATCGGGTGCCGGAAATTTAGTCGTGCTCTTTGGTGCGAAAACTGGCGGAGATGGTATTGGTGGTGTCTCTGTTCTAGCGAGTGAAACTTTTGATGATAAAAAAGCTACGAAACGACCAGCGGTCCAAGTGGGTGACCCATTCACTGAAAAAGTATTGATTGAATGCTCGCTGGAGATTTTCAAAGAGGATCTCGTTGTGGGAATTCAAGATCTGGGTGGAGCCGGACTCTCTTGCGCCACAAGCGAGTTAGCTTCTGCAGGTACCGGTGGAATGCATGTGGAGTTAGATCGAGTCCCACTCCGAGATGCCAATCTCTCACCTGAAGAGATATTGATGAGTGAGTCCCAAGAGCGAATGTGTGCGGTAGTCCCGCCAGAGAAAGTTGAACGCTTTATGGAGCTCTGTAAGAAATGGGATGTCGTTGCAACCGTTATTGGTCAAGTCACTTCAGGTAAACACCTTGAAATTACCTGGCATGGTGAATTGATCGTCGATGTGCCTCCGAGGACAGTTGCTCATGATGGTCCGGTATACAACCGACCATTCACTAGGCCCTCTTGGCAAGGTGAATTAGTGGCAAATGGTGCAGAGAATCTGCCGCGACCACGGAGCGAAAGCGCACTCGCAGACGCGATTTTGACCTTAATTTCTTCACCAAATATCTCAGATAAAAGTTGGATAACCTCCCAATACGATAAATATGTGCAGGGAAACACCATCGCTGCAGGGCCATGTGATGCGGCAGTAATCAGAATCGATGAGAGCACCTTCTTGGGAGTCGCTGTTGCTACTGATTGCAATGGCAGATTCTGCAAACTAGATCCATATGAAGGCACTCAATTAGCGCTCGCAGAGAGTTTTCGGAATGTAGCGGTTACTGGAGCAAAACCATTGGCAATCACAAATTGCTTGAACTTTGGCTCACCAGAGGATGCTGGCGTGATGTGGCAATTTGCGGAGAGTGTTCGCGCACTTGCAGATGGCGCGCTCGAGATGGGTTTGCCAGTTACTGGAGGAAATGTTTCGTTCTATAACCAGACTGGCGCAGTTGCGATTCTGCCAACACCAGTGATCGGCGTGCTCGGTGTGATTGATGATGTTCGCAAGGCGATACCGTACAAATTCTCTGGCGTAAAGGAGTTGATACTTCTTGGAGAGACTTTCGAAGAGTTCTCTGGCGGGGAGTGGGCTCATCTCCAGGGCCACCTTGGTGGTCTTCCACCACGAGTAGATTTGAAGAGAGAGATGATTCTTGCTCAATTTATGCATGCACAACGCGATTTTATTTCAGCGGCACATGATCTCTCTGATGGCGGCTTAGCTGTTGCTCTTATCGAGATGCTCCTTCATTCGCAAATGGGAGCGAAGATATCCATTCACGGCGACCCATTTACCCAACTATTCAGTGAGAGCACAGGTCGGATTTTGCTGGCAGTAAATCCAGAGGATTCTAATTATTTAGTTGGCAAGGCAACCGATGCGGGAATCACCACTACTCGACTAGGTGAATCTGGCGGTGAGAATCTCGAAATTTCCGGAGTGCTTTCGATGTCGATGCTACATATACGGGAAGCGAATCAAGGGACTATTCCCGCACTTTTTACCGCTTGAGCACTCGCTCCAGATCGGCATAAGCGGCATCGATTGCGCGGATAGTAGTGTCATCAAGGATGACGCTGACCGGACCGCGTTGGCGAGAGCTTGTGAAGATTCCTTGTTTAACGAGTAGGTATTTTTCTACCGCCACATAAGAATCAAGAGTAGTTTGGTGTGAAACCATCTTCGCGATTGGCGCATGAATGTCAGCTGCACGTTTCATATCTCCAGATTCGAGAGCATGCCATAGCGCAACTAAGCCCCACGGAATCTCAGCACCAGGCATAGTGCCAACGATTCCAATCGGGTAAGTGTCCATCAAATCAGCGCCACCTTGTCCTTCGAAGACTCTCGCACGTGCACCACTTGCATCTTTCAATTGTTGCAATCTTTCGGCGACTGGCTTGGCTTCAGGCTTGAACTGCACTCGCTCTTCACCGTATTTATCAATCAATTCGACATATAAAGAGATCTCGAGAGGATGGCCAACATAGTTACTGGCATCTTGCACGATGACTGGAATTGTCACACTTTCAATAATCGAGATGTAATACTTCGCAACTTCACTCGAGAGTGGTGCAAATGCACTTGGTGGAGTTGCCATGACTGCTGCCGCGCCATCTTCTTGCGCCCACTGTGCTAACGCAGTAGCAATCTTGGTGCTTTCTGCTCCAACACTTGTGACAAGTGGGACTCTGCCACTTGCAGAAGCAATGACACTCTGCGCTAACTCGCGTCGCTCGTGTGCTGCTAACCGGAGTACCTCTGAGACCATGGCCAACACAAAACCGTCAACTTTGGTATCGATGAGCCAATCAATTTCTTTCTTCAGTACATCATGGTCAATTGAATCATCAGATGTAAAAGGCGTGGAGAGGACTGTAAAGACCCCATGCAATGGTTTTGCCATTAGTTTCGCGTGTCTCCTGTTTGCCTGTTAGAGGCCCCTAATGGTACTTAGTCAGAGAATTCGCGTACATCAGAAATTTTGCTAATCCGAATAATTTTTCCTCTGATGGTTTTGTTTTCACGAGCGCCCCACGACAGGTGGAATAAACCGTCGATGCGCCTTGGTTGGGGCTTGGAGGAAATCCAAGTCACAACCTTGATCTGGCTGGAGCACATGTTGTTGATAAAGCAAGGGCCAACCACGTAGATGTTCACTCTGGAAGCCTCGCCATGAGGCTCGCCGCGCCTGCAGTTCTGCATCACTTAATCGAACATTAATGGTTCGCTGATGGACATTAATATCGATTATGTCGCCATTCTGTAAAAGTGCCAACGGGCCACCTACTGCCGCTTCGGGTGAGACGTGGAGTAAGCACACACCAAATGATGTTCCAGACATTCGCGCATCGGTGATTCGAATCATGTCCTTTACACCATCGGTAGCTAATTTTTTAGGAATCGGAATCATTCCCCACTCCGGCATCCCGGGTACACCAACTGCGCCACATCCTCGAAGAATCAATACCGAATCTTTGGTCACTGGCAAATTCGGATCTTCTAATTTTTCACGCATCTCGGCATATCCTTCAAAAATAAATGCGGGACCGCTATGGATAAATAATTCTGGCGATGCGGCAGAAACTTTTAGTAATGTCCCATCAGGAGCGATATTTCCTTTAAGAAGTGCAAATGCACCATCACGTCTGAGCGGATCATCTACATCGCGCATCGCTTCGTTAGCGATAATCTCCCGTGAAATCTCCGCTCGCCAAGCTTTTCCTGTGACTGTGAGCGCATCCAGTTCCATTAATGGCTCAATTCGTTTTAGGAGTTGTGGTAGACCGCCGGCGCTATGGAAATCTTGGATAAGGAACCGACCAGATGGCTCAACATCTGCAAGGACAGGAATTCCTTTGCCTAAAGAATTTATATCTTCGACAGTGATCTCTCCGCCAATTCGCCCAGCGCATCCAAATAAATGGATAATCGCGTTGGTAGAGCCACCAATAGCATGAAGTAAACGAATTGCATTTCTAAAGGATGGTGGCGTTGCGATAGTCGATGGCACCAAATTCTCTTTGACCATTTCAACTATTCGGCGACCTGAAGCGCGCGCAGATTCTTTTCGCTCATCTGTGTTTGCAGGAATAGTGGCGCTACCTGGCAACATGAAACCAAGCATCTCGGTCATCAATGCGACCGAACTTGCCGTTCCCATCGTGTTACATGAACCCAAACCGCAACTCAAGCACTCTTCAAATTCACGCCATTCCTCATCTGAGATTCTTCCCGCACGCCAATCATCAAGCACACGCCAAAGGTCCGTTCCCGTGCCTACTTTTTTGCCTTTGAAGAATGGCGCTGGTCGCGCTCCTGCGGTAACCATGATTGTAGGTAAGTTCGCGCTCAATGCGCCCATTAAGGCACCCGGCACACTCTTATCGCAGTTGGCCATAAGCACAATTCCATCGAGCGGGTATGAACGCAAGTTCTCTTCAATCTCGATAGAGAGCAAGTTTCGATAGAGCATTGCGCTTGCTTTCATTAAGTCTTCTCCCAGCGAAATCACTGGAAACGCAACTGGAATTCCACCAGATTCCAGAATTCCAGCTTTCACATCTTCGACTAGTGCGCGAAGTGGCAGGTTGCAGGGATTGAGATCACTTGATGAATCCGCAATACCAATTATTGGTTTAGTATTGTTTGCGGGTACTTCAAGACCTACTGAGCGCATCACAACTCGATGTGAAACTGCAGTCTCGTCGTTACCTTGGAACCATTCGCTACTGCGCACTGCAAATCCTCCAAATAATGAGATTAGGTATTGCCGAACAGCATTTGGTATGACTACCCTCTTCCTACATAGTAGTGATGTCAAGACGAGGCGAATGTGAGGTCAATCGTGGCAACGAAAGAGCGATATAAAGTTGGCAGCGTCGTGCGCGCCCTTCATTTGGTTGATTTGATTGCGGCTGCCCCTCAAAATGGACTCACATTAAGTGATCTCACTAAAGAATTAGGCGTTTCAAAAAGCACTGTGTTTGCCCTTCTTCAAACGTTGATGGATGCAGGTTATGTTCGACAGACTAAACCGGGGCCTCGGTATCTGCCCGGAATATCCCTCGTTCGACTTGGAGATCTCGCAGGGGGACATCTACCAGTAGGTGAAGTTGCGCAACCAATCATGCACCGACTCTCTCGTGCCACAGGATTGACTATTCGAGTTTCTATTAATGATGGTGGCCATCCAGTGTTCGTCTCTCGAGTTGATGCTCCAGGAAATATTCGATTCCTTACTCTCTTAGGAGCAAAGGAACTCCCTCACGTTTCCTCTGCTGGCAAAGCGATGTTGGCTCAAATGACCGATTTGGAAATTGCACAAGTTATTGAACAAACTGGATTACCCAAACGAACGAAAAATACTCGAACCCAATTGAGTCAATTGATGAACGACATTCGACGAATTCGCGCAATTGGTTTTGCAATTGACGATGAAGAAGATTGCGATGGCATCTACTGCGTGGGTGCCGCTTTCTTTGATCATAATGGACGTTGTGTGGGCGCAATCTCGGCAACCGGTATTAAGCGCGATCTTTCGGTTCGCGCAGTTGAGCAACTAGGACGCCAAGTGGTTGATGCTGCAGCAGAAATTACTAATGCCCTAGGTGGCAAAGTTCGCAAACAGGCCTGAGTCAACTAGGATTTAGGGCATGGTCCGCCGCCCGGATGGGAAACTTACTCATGAGGTTGACGGCGAAAAAGGCCCACAAGATGCATGTGGAATTTTTGGGGTGTGGGCGCCAGGCGAGGAGGTAGCAAAGCTCACTTTTTACGGACTTTATGCGCTCCAGCATCGAGGACAGGAATCTGCAGGCATCGCGGTAAGCGATGGTGATCGAATCTTGGTTTATAAGGATATGGGGTTGGTTGCTCAGGTTTTTACTGAGAATGACCTAGCCGTTCTCTCCGGGAAAATCGCAATCGGGCATACTCGGTATTCAACAACTGGCTCAAGTAATTGGGCTAATGCACAACCAACGCTCCGCTCGACAGAGAATGGAACATTGGCTTTAGCGCACAATGGGAACCTTACTAATACTGGGGATCTAGCTGAGAAACTATTTAAGAGCTCTGGTGATGCACAGAATCATCTACATGCAACGACTGATACAGAGATTATGACAGCATTAATTTCTTTAGAAAAGAGTGGAAGTGTCGAAGCGAATGCACTTTCAATTCTTCCGATACTACAAGGGGCGTTCTCACTTATCTTTATGGACGAGAACACTCTTTACGCTGCTCGTGATCGACATGGTATTCGCCCACTCGTAATAGGAAAATTAGAAACCGGTTGGGTCGTTGCTAGCGAATCTGCAGCGCTTGATATTGTTGGTGCAAGTTTCATCCGGGAAGTGGAGCCAGGAGAGTTCATCGCTATCGATGAAGATGGTCTACGTTCGCATCATTGGATAACTCCAGAGCCACGCGGATGCATATTCGAATATGTTTACCTAGCAAGGCCTGACACCACAATCGCTGGACAAAGTGTTCATCCAGTACGCGTTGCTATTGGTGAGCGCCTTGCCGTTGAGCACCCAGTCGACGCTGATCTGGTCATTCCCGTTCCCGAGTCTGGAACTCCTGCCGCTATTGGATATGCCAAAGGCTCGAAGATTCCTTACGGTGCTGGCTTAGTGAAGAATTCTTATGTAGGTCGAACATTCATCCAACCCAGTCAGACCATTAGACAATTAGGTATTCGGTTGAAGTTAAATCCACTTCGTGAAGTAGTAGCGGGCAAGAGGATTGTTGTTGTTGATGATTCGATAGTTCGAGGTAATACCCAACGAGCTATTGTGCGAATGCTCCGTGAAGCAGGGGCTGCGGAGATTCATGTCAGAATCTCATCGCCACCGGTGAAATGGCCCTGTTATTTTGGGATCGATTTTGCCACTCGCGCTGAACTTATTGCAGCGGGTTTAGATACAGAAGAGATTCGGCGATCGATTGGAGCCGACTCACTCGGTTATGTCTCTCTTGAAGGTTTGATTGAAGCAACTAACATCGCAGAATCGAAACTTTGTACCGCATGTTTTACTGGAAAGTATCCAATGCCGATTCCGCAGGAAAGTGGCAGTGTTGGGAATATAAAACTCCTGTTGGAAGACGTGTAAGTCGGATGAGTGCATCGTGAGCACATATGAATCCGCTGGAGTGAGCATCGAAGCTGGCGATAGAGCCGTTGAACTGATGAAAGCGTCAATCGCTAAAGCACAACGCCCAGAGGTTTATGGTGGCATCGGAGGCTTTGCTGGTTTATTTGATGCAAGCGCGTTGAAGCGATATGAAAGGCCATTGCTTGCAACCTCTACTGATGGCGTAGGAACTAAGACAGAAATAGCTCGACAGATGGGGATCTATCACACTATTGGCGAAGATTTGGTGGCGATGGTGGTCGATGATCTAGTTGTTTCTGGGGCTGAGCCACTCTTCATGACCGATTACATTGCCGTCGGTAAAGTAATTCCAGAACGTATTGCTGAAATAGTCTCAGGTATTGCATCAGGATGTGCCAAAGCGAGGACTGCGCTCATCGGAGGAGAGACAGCCGAACATCCGCAATTACTCAAAGAGGATGAATTTGATATCGCGGGAGCCGCTACTGGTGTTGTAGAGACGAGTAAATTGCTTGGTGCTGAGAAAGTTCAACCTGGAGATGTTGCGATAGCGATTGCCAGCAGTGGAGTACATGCAAATGGTTTCTCACTCGTTCGCCATATCATCCGTGAGAAAAAACTCTCTCTTGAGAGTAATCTTGCTGAACTACAAAAGTCTTTAGGTGAAGCGCTCTTACTTCCCACCACAATTTATGCCGCTGACTTGCTCGATTTAATCTCTGAGGTAGAGGTACATGCGATGGCCCACATAACCGGCGGTGGGTTGGCTGCCAATACCGAACGAGTCATGCCTACAAACCTGCAGTTGGTGATTGAGCGAGGGAGTTGGGCTTTGCCCCCACTCTTTGAGTATCTGCAAACAATCGGTCAGGTCCCCCAGGAAGATCTGGAGCGGACCTTTAATTGCGGGGTAGGGATGGTCGTCATCGCACCGCCTCTATCGCTTGCTCCAGCCCTGACGCTCCTTCGGAGCCAGGGCCATTTAGCCTGGGAGTTGGGTGAGATTTCACCGGCTACCCGCGCTGGCGCTGGGGTCAAGTTGGAAGGGGCCTTCCAAAACCGATAATCTCTCCCCACGAAAATTACGAAATCCGGGTATTACCTGGAGGCGACTAGTAGGTAAGGGGGTCACGCCATGGGGCGCGGCCGAGCTAAAGCCAAGCAGACAAGAGTTGCTCGCGATCTTAAGTATTCATCTCAAGAAATCGATGTTGAGAAATTAGCCCGTGAATTACACGGCGAAATGGCAGAGCGCGATGATAAAGATGACGAGGATCCATTTGCCGAGGGAAATTACATTCGTCGCGCCTAGCGCATCTTTATGAGACCAACTCCATATGTAGCGTCGTTGCGCGTCTACGAACCGCTCGAAGCGTTTAGTGAAATTGAGCAGTTGCGATGGAACGAAATATCTATCGAACAACACACTGGTCATGAGGAGCAATCTCGCGCCTTACGAAGAGCGATCAGACCAGAGATCTCTCGGATTGATGGCGCTCACATCATTGTCCATGAGGGAGAAAGGTATGTGGCTCCATGGTCAACGGCGCTTCGCACCTGGGCGGCGCTCTCTGACTTCAAGAATTCTCTGCCATCGACGGTGACGCCATATTTCCTCGCTGAAGGAATGGAAGATGCACTCATTTCAGCAGCAGCAGAATTTGAGATTGGATTTGATAAGGCCCCACATATTCTCACCGAAACATGGATGATCCCGCCCCGTTGGTTCACGCTCTTCTCTCCCGAAGAGCGATTGCGCGGTGATTCACCCGATGGTCCTTTTACGATTGTGCGAACTACACTAATTAATGCACGGAAGCGTTCTCAGATCGCTTACTCGGCAGTAATAAATGCATTTGGCGAGGGCGATGTCGCCGACGAGATGAAGTCTCTTGTGGAGTGGCTCGATCTATTCCATCCCGGCTCGATAGTCGAATTGGATTACGGTGGATTGGCGGGATTTATTGCGCTCGCCGAAGGTGGAATTGAAGGAGATACTTCACTTGAAGATATTGCGCACTCACTGTCAGGTTTGATTTCTGGCGATGGACAAGAGGCTGGAGTTGGCTATTCGCGATTAGTTGCGCGTTGGCGCAAGGTCGCTATGTACGAACAGGCAACTTGATATGTAATATCGCGCCATGAAAATCACCGGGTATAAATTATTTTCAGCCCCACCTCGTGAACTCTTCTTGAAGATCGAGACTGATGAAGGAATTGTCGGTTGGGGCGAGCCTGTGCTCGAGGGCAAGACCGATACTGCCGCAACGTGTGTAAAAGAGTTGATGGAGTATCTAGTTGGCAAAGATCCGAGAGATATCGAGAAGCACTGGCAACGGATGCTCAAGGGTGGTTTCTATCGCGGGGGAGCGATTGCCTTCTCGGCAATCTCTGGAATCGATCAAGCGCTCTGGGACATTCTCGGAAAGAGCCTCAACGTTCCGGTTTATACCCTTCTAGGTGGCGCAGTTCGCGATCGCGTTCGAATCTATGGTCATTTGAATACTAAGACTCCACACGAAGCCCAGACGCAGATTCCTCTGAAGCAAGAGATCGAAGAACTCCGCGAGATAACCCAAATTCAAATGGATCGTGGATTAACTGCGTTTAAGTTCTGTCCTTCAGATGCTCTTGAACCAATTGACACTCTTCATGAAGTAAAGAAGATTGTAGCTCGCGTCGAAGCTGTTCGCGAACACATTGGTGAGCACCGCGATTTGATGCTTGATTTCCACGGTCGATTTAGCCTTGCAAATTCTCGAAGACTTCTTCCACTTCTTGAGCCATATAACTTGCTCTTCGTTGAAGAGCCTGTTCTTCCTGAATACACCAAGCACTTCCAGCTCATTGTGGAATCGACTCCAATCCCGATTGCTACTGGCGAACGTCTCTTCCTTCGTGCCGATTTCCAAGATGTTCTACGAACTGGCCTTGCTGTCGCGCAACCAGATATCAGTCACGCAGGTGGCATCTCTGAACTTCGTCGCATCGCTGCGATGGCTGAGACATACAACGTCTTCATGGCGCCACATAGCCCACTTGGTCCGATCAATCTCGCTGCAAGTTTGCAGTTGGACTTTGCTACACCAAACTTCCTTATCCAAGAGCAAGTACTTGGCTTGGGTAATCCAGGCACTGCAGATAATCGTTACAAGTTTGTTGATTATGGTGATTACAATGTCAAAGATGGCTATGTCGAACTGATGAAGAAGCCTGGACTTGGCATCGATGTCGACGAAGATGCGGTAAGACACGTTGCTGAGAACACCAAGCCGTGGCGTGCACCTGAGTGGACCGGCAAAGACGGCGCACTCGCGGAGTGGTGATATGGAGAGAATTTGTTGGACACTTAGGTTAAAGCCTGATCGCGTCAATGATTATCGAGAGACGCACGCTGCAATTCCTGATTACTATCGGCAAGCTCTCAGTGATGCAGGTTGGAAAAACTATTCAATCTGGCTGATGCCTGACGGACTAGTTATTGGTTACGTGGAGTCTGAAGATTGGGATGAATCGCGCCGAATCATGTTCGCTCGGAAGGATGTCTACGAAAGATATGCCGCGGAGATAGGGGACAAGATGAAGGATGCCTTTATTTGGCCACCCGAGGGTCCTCCGACCGACCCCCTACGTATCCACCCCTGTGAAGAGTTGGTCTTCCGCCTCGACTAGTGGGCTCAGGTAACGATTTGTTACCTTTTCAGATATCCGAAAAGGTAGAGATTTCGGCGTACGAAATTTCCTTGCTCTTGCAACTCCCCTGAGATTAACCTGCGGTAAAGGTTCGTGACGTATGAAATTTCATGAATACAAGAGCTAAGAAAAGAGGAAATTTATGAGAGGCTCCACTTCACGCAAAAAAATTCGCGTGGGCTTTATAGCAAGTCTTTTGACGATCTCTCTTGCATCATTTGGCATCCACAGTGCCCATGCTGTGACTGAGTTACGTTTCGCAGCGCTTGCTGGAATTGATAACAATTTCAAGCCAGTTATTGAGCAATGGAATAAAGAGAATCCAGATATCCAAGTCAGGGTCGAGACTCTTCCTGCGACCATTCCCGATATTGTCAAGAGCTTGGCAGCATCCTCGCTCAGCGGGAGCGCTCCAGACTTGATCAATAATCTCGACACTTATGCCGATCAATTGGCTGATGTTGGATTTACCGAAGACCTAACCAAGTATTTTGGAACTGGCGCTGGTGCATTGAAGCGCAAAGACTTCAACCAAGCCTTCCTAAGCTCTTACGTTCCAATTAACTTCCCGAAACAAGTACATGGTCTTCCAATCGCAGCAGATGCGATTGTTGTCTTCTACAATAAGACACTCTTTAAGAAGGCTGGAGTAGCACTTCCTAAGGATGGTTGGACGTACGACGAGTACCTCAAGACTTGCGATGCAATCTCAAAGTGGGGCGCAAAGCAAAAGCCGCAAGTATGGGGATCATCTGGAGGACCTGGTGGTGGAAGCAAGTCCATCTGGCAGGCTCAGTACAATCCGTTCCTTCGTTCAGTAGGTGCATACACCTACGATCGCAATACAAATACATCCAAGATTGGTGCTCCGGAGGCAATCGAGGCATGGAAGCAACTTGTAAAGCCATGGCAGAGCGGTTGCATTCCCAAGTACAGCATCTCGTCGGGAAAGACTCCTCCAACCTTCCAAGGTGGACAGGTAGCGATGGAAACTTCCGTTCGTGCACTTCTACCTACCTACAAGGCAGGCTTAGCTGAGAAGAAGATGGATTGGGATGTCGTAGATATGCCAACTATCAAGGGCAAAGTCTCCAAGTACATCATCGGTGGCGGAAGCTACGGACTTGGCATGGCAGCAACTTCAAAGAACAAGGAAGCTGCATGGAAGTTCATCGATTGGTTCTACACCACAAAGAATGGTGGAATCAACACCCTTCAGGCGAGTGGATCACTCGTTCCTCCAACTGATGCAGGTATCGCAAATGGTGACTGGCGTAAACTCGCAGCTCCACCAGCAAATATTGACGCTTTCGGTCGGGCAATCAAGAACTCCTTCATCGCACCAAAACTTCCAGGTCAAGCAGGAACAGTGCTCGACACAGTGATTGGCGATGCACTTGCAGAGGTTCTGCTCAAGAAAGTCTCGATAGAGCAAGCCTTTAAGAAAGCCGAAGCGAAAGTGACTACGGCTATCAAGAAGGAACTCAATCAGTAATAGGTAGTAGCAATTCGATTTGGTGACGTTCAGATTCTTGGACGTCACCAAATCACTATTTTCGGACCTACTCCCACTATTGTGTAATGAAACAGGTGTATAGAATGCAGAGCGTGGCTACAGCTCAACGAGTACAAAAATCTCAAGTTGGCCAACGTAAAAAACTGAAGCGAAACGATAGATTCTGGCTCTCTATATTCATTTCTCCTAACTTGTTGATGTACACACTTTTTATTTTGGTGCCATCTGTAGCAGGAATTCTCCTTAGCTTCTGTGAATGGAATATTCTCGGCCCAATCAATTGGGTTGGCCTAGAAAACTATCGACGATTGGCTGATGATGAATTATTATTGCCGGCATTTAGTCGAACTCTGCAGTTCTTGATATTAGGTGTGCTGCCAACGGTCTTTGGCGGATTCTTGATTGCGGTGCTTTTGAATTGGAAAGTGAAAGGCATTGGCATATTCCGAGCCATGTTCTTCTTACCACTAACTATTTCAAGTGCGGTAGCGGGAATCGCTTGGTCGAGTATCTTCAATCCAGAGGCTGGATGGATCAATCGCATTTTGAAGATTTTTGGAATCACCGGACCAGAGTGGCTCGCTAGCGTCTCCTGGGCTCTCCCTTCGGTAACCATCATTGTGATCTGGTTATCGCTGCCGCTGGTGATAATTCTGTATCTGGCGGGTTTACAACGAATTTCTCCTGAGATTCTGGAAGCTGCCGCACTTGATGGCGCAAATGCCTGGCAACGAGTTTGGCAAATAATATTTCCCTGTGTTTCTGCAACCACGATTTTGGTCATAGCAATCGAGATTCTCGCTTTCCTCTCATCGCCTTTCGAAATCTCACTGTTGATGGTTCAGGGTGGACCGCTAGATTCAACGACATCTCTTGCTTATTACGCATACAAGATGGCTTTCGAGCAATTCGAAGTCGGTTATTCAGCTGCATTGGTAATGGTTCAGTTCTTTGCTTTACTCGCTGTAGCACTTCCAATAATTCAGTTCCGCAGATACCGAAGAGTTAGGGGGAGATAAACTTGGCTAGCACGGTGCTCTTTACTCAGAAAAGGTCGGCGAATTTCCTTCGCTACTCAGTGATTACCCTTCTATCTGTTCTCTTTATATTCCCTCTGATTTACCTGATTTCCGGTTCGTTAATGAGTTTGGATGAGGTTCAGGTTTATCCGCCCCGCCTCCTTCCTTCATCATTGAATTGGGAAAATTTTGTAGAGGCGTTTTCAGTGATGACGCCGCGTATCTTCTTTAACACCCTATTTTTCACCTTTGGCATTCTGATACTGCAATTGATACTTTCTTTTACCGCAGGCTTTGCACTTGCAAAGATGCCGTTCAAATACGCAGCGCTCATTGTGGCACTTTTTGCGATTCCAGTCTTTCTCCCCACCAATATCTCGATTATTCCGCTCTACCTAGTTACCTATAAATTAGGTCTGCTGAACACTTGGGGCGGAATGATTCTGCCAATCGTGGGATCTACTGCATTCGGAACACTTTTATTCCGTCAATTCATGGTCAATTTTCCTGATGGATTGATTGATGCAGCACGTATAGATGGTGCAAGTTGGCCGCGAGTGCTATTTCGAATCGTTCTTCCACTTGCCAAACCACCGATTGCTTCCTATTCCGCAATCACCTTCTTAACTGCGTGGAATATGTACATTTGGCCACTTATGGTGGGTAGTAGAGAAGAACTTCGAGTGGCAACGGTGCAACTAGCACCGCTCATCGCTGGGGGTACGGGCTTCTACGGCAAAGTGGGCCCGAACGTCACCTATGCTGCCGCCCTGTTGAGTGCCTTACCGGTGGTGCTCTTCTTCCTTTGGGCACAACGCTGGTTCATTAATGCAATTGCAGGCACTGGTAACGATTCATAATGACTGACAAACTTGGTATAGCGATTGTTGGTTGCGGCTTTATGGGTCGTCGCCACATGTTGGGATTTAATGCGCTGCATAAGGCTGGAAAACTCGAGGGTGAATTAGTGGCCCTACTCGATATCAATGCAGAAACTGCCAACAAATTGGCAGATGAGACATTCACATTGATGGGAGCCAGGCCCGATATTTACACCTCTATTGATGAGTTATTGAAAGATGATCGAGTCGAAGCTATTGACATAGTTACCGATCCGCGCACTCATCACACGATTGCGATTAAAGCGATGGAAGCGGGACGTCATGTGCTCTGTGAGAAGCCATTGGCATTGACTATGAAGACTGGTCGGATGATGGTGGAAGCTGCTGAGCGCACAGGAATGGTGCTTGGTACAGCCGAAAATTACCGTCGCGGTGGTGCTAACCGTGTGGCGAAAGCAGTTATTGATTCTGGAATGCTCGGCAAGTTACATCTAATGCTCGAATTTTGGGCAGGTGGCGATGACAAAATCATTATCAGTAAGTGGCGCCATATGAAGGATACCGGAGCAATCGGACTTGATATGAGCATTCACTATGCCGACATCATTGAATACTACGTTGGTCCAATAGAGCGAGTGTGGGGACGAGGGATCATCGCAGAGCCTACCCGAACCACAGCCGACGGTTCAGAGACCATCACACCAACGGGCGAAGATGCACTTTTTGCAAGCATGCAAACCAAAGATGGCGTTGATGTGCAATACACCTACCTACCATCAGGACTTGGAAAGCGTTATCAGCAGCGAAGTCTGCACGGAACACTTGGTTCGATGACAGTTCCTCCAGATCGATCTGATGGAGATGTAGTCGTTCACCTCGCTGATCGTGAATTGATAGGTAGCGAATTGATTGCTGAGTTAAAAAAGCGTGGTGCATTCATCAACATAAACGAAGTCACCAGGGCGGTCCTTGGTCCCGATGGCACAGGTGGTAAGGGCGCTGCGTGGGCTGATGTAGATGCTGGCTATCTTGCGGTGGAGATTGCCGATTTCATTGACGCCGTTATGCAAAAACGAGCTCCAGAGGTCGATGGCATAGGTGGACTTCGTGCGCTCGCCGTGGTCTATGCCATCCTCGAATCAGGCGTAGCCAAACGCGAGGTTTCTGTGAATGAGGTACTCGATGGCAGACTTCATGCATATCAAGATGAGATTGATGCTGCTATGGATAATCTCAAAGGATGAATAGGTGAAGAAATGAGCGAAGAGTTGAAATTCCATCAAGTGGCATATGTCGTCAAAGATTTGGATACCGCAGTGAGACAGTGGGCCGATAATTTGGGAATTGGACCGTGGACCGTCTATACCTTGAAAGCGCCAGGGTTACGTGACTGCATATATAAAGGTACAAAAACTGAGTTCAGCCTACGTCACGCGATGGCATTTGCTGGCAACATGCAATTTGAATTAGTACAGCCTCTTGATGGTCCCTCTATCTTCAAAGATCAACTCGAGACAAT
>SYAM01000044.1 GCA_005787645.1 Actinomycetota bacterium
GCAGTGAGAACTGCGCTGATTACAACTGCTCGATCTGGTCGCTTTCGATATGCGGCCGTTTCGATGAGAATTACCGTAATTGGAATTGTGGCAAGGAATGTCTGAACTACGAGCGGGCTACCGTTTTGAATCGCAGTAATTGAGGTCATCCACCCGATAGCCATAAAGAATGAGCGACGGACCAGCTCATAGAAATCTCGGAATTTCAAGCCAATTGGTGGGAAGAGAATGGTAAATGCGAGTCCAGCAATGAGCTGTCGGACCATGAATGTCTCCGGCATTCCAACATCTTCATTGGCGAGTAGTTTTGCAATGATTGTGACAGCGCCATTTCCTAAAGCTGCAATAATCATGAAGGTAATGGTCTTTGACGAGTTAAGTCCTGAAATTGAATTGCGGAGTGGATAGAGGGTAATTGCCATCAAAAAGAGCACAAGAAATATTTGTATGATCGTGATAGATGTACTCAAGAAGACCGGAGAGAGCAGAAGTACCACCGCTGGCGCCATTGCTGGAGCAACAGAACTCACCGATGCGGTGCTCTTTGCGACCATAGAGAAGAGCACGTATGCAACGACTCCGCTTGCAAGTGCGGCAATCAAATGGAGATAAGGCACTGGCCCCGTAATGACTTTCCACGTGGGACCACTTCCGATAAATGGGATTGCGAAGAGACCGTTGAGAAGGAAGAGCGGACCAATTGCCCTGAATATCGAAATTCTTAACGTGACACCTTTAGTGAAAAAGGTTCCAAATGCAAATGCGAGTGCGGCGCACGATGCATAGAGGATGAACATCGGGTTATTTCCCTTTTTCAAGCAAGCGGCTATTCTGACTTTACACCCAAAGAAAAGGATTGAAATGGCTCAACCCCCAACAGGTATTTCACATTTCCTCGCTGGTGACTATTTTGTAGATCCTTACCCGGTGTACCGGAGACTCCATGAGGAATCTCCGATATTTTGGAGCGAGATTGCTCGCGCATGGATTGTCACCCCCTTTGAAGAGGTTGAGAAGGGGCTCGATGGAGATGACATCTTCAATCAGAGTGAGCGAATGACGAAAGCGTCATCTCACTTGTCATCCGAACAACTCTCAACCTTGCCTCACATACTCACCAATTTGAGTAATTGGATAGTCTTTAAGGATCCACCTGATCACACTCGTTTGCGTAGATTAATCAGTAAATCATTTACCCCAAGGAGTATTGCTGCCTTCGAATCAAAGATTGAAGAGATCGTCAGTAATCTCCTGGACCAAGCATTGTCAAAGGATGTGTTCAACTTAGTAGATGACTTTTCCTTCCAACTTCCTGCAATTGTGATTTGTGAGTTGTTAGGTATTCCACTTGAAAAGCAATGGGACCTCAAACGTTGGTCTGATGGAGTTGCGGGCTTTACTGCGTCGGCGCGAATTACCACGGAACAAGCCCAACATGCTGAAGATGTTGCCCGTGAGGCAGAGGGATATTTACTTCAATTATTTGCAGAGCTTCGACGTAATCCTAACGATGGGTTACTGAGCAAAATCCTCAACGCGCCAAAGGATGAGAATGGCGATGGCCTTACAGATAAAGAAATAGTTGGTTTAACAATCCAGCTCTTCTTTGCAGGATTTGAGACTACTGAAGGTCTTATCGGAAATATGGTCCTTGCGATGATTAATAACCCGGAGCAGGAACGGCTACTTCGTGACTCAAGTTCACATCTCGATCTCATTCCTGCTGCGGTCGAGGAGACTCTCCGTTACGACTCGTCAATCCAGAAGCAAAGTCGAGTTGCTTCGGTGGATTTGGAGATACTCGGACAGGAGATCAAGAAGGGCGACTACGTCCACTTCATGATTGGTGCGGCAAATCGCGATCCACGAAAGTTCAGCGCTCCGGATTCCTTCGATATCACCAGAAAAGATGCGGCAAATGTCAGTTTCGGACATGGAATCCATTTCTGCATCGGAGCACCTCTTGCTCGGTTGGAGGCAAAAATCGCTCTCCGTCAATTGTTGGAACGTCTGCCTGTGTTTGTTCTTCACGAACCTAAGCCGACATTCCCAGAATTACTGGCCGTTCGTAAACCGCTTCAACTATGGTTAGCGAGTGAGCCAGAAGGTACCGACCCTTCGCGTTGATCCCTTCGAGGGAAAGGCTCAAATAGGTTTCGCTCGTCGCGAGATAACCCCGCCTTTTGGGATTTATGGGCGAATGTGGGGCGCATCCAATCATGACAAGTCTGAGGGCACACATAAGGGGCTCTATGTCACTGCAATGGCTCTGCGTTCACAAGAAGGTGGGCTTCCAGCACTACTTGTGGGAATCGATGCGGCATCTCTTGGTGATCTAGCTGGACGAGAAGGATTGGAAATTAGAGCCGCAACGCTCGAAGCACTTGAGATACCACCATCGCACCTGATGTTGGCTTGTTCGCATACCCACTCCTCTCCGTGGGCCGCGCGAAGTCGCGCTCACATGCCTGGAGGAGATTTGATTGAGCCGTACATCGCTCAAGTAATTAGCGCAATCATCAGTTCGTGCCAAGAGGCAATCAATTCCTTGGATGATGCAATCCTTACCTTCGCTACAGGCTCCTGCAATCTAGCGAGCAATAGAGACATGATTGATCCACATAATCCCTCGAGATATCTCACGGGTTTCAACCCTGATGTCAAAGCGGATGACACGGTAATGATGGGTCGAGTTGTTCGTGAGCGAGATCAGAAAATCATCGGCACTCTCGTTAATTATGCATGTCACCCCACAACTCTTGGTTGGGATAACAAACTGATATCTCCAGATTATGTGGGTTCCATGCGCGAAGTAATCGAAGGCGCAACCGATTTTGCCCCCACACTCTTCCTTCAAGGGGCATCGGGCGAATTAGGGCCTGCACATCAATATGTGGGTGATGTCAATGTTGCAGATCACCATGGCAGACAACTTGGTTACGCAGCCCTGGCCACTCTGGCTGGAATGAATCCACCCGGAACGCGTCTGGAATTTATCAAGGCTGTGGAATCAGGGGCTCCACTTGGCTATTGGGAACCTCGAGACTATGCAGTCCCTGGCAAAGTAGCAGTAGTTGCGGAGGAAACGTCGTTGCCCACAAAACCATGGCCGACAATTAAAGAGCTCGACGAAGCAATAGAGCATGAACGTGACTCATTTGCACGTGAGCGACTCTTTCGAAAGAAGTCGATTGCTTCTCTTATGGGAACAAGTCCAGGGATAACCCTGACTTCGTATGGATGGCGAATCGGAAATATTCTTTTCGTGGGCGCGCAATGTGAAGTGTATTCACAATGGCAAATAAAGTTACGGGAAAAATATCCTGACTTCGGCGTGATTGCGATTACATGCGTGGATTATGAAGCGGTTGGATATGTGGTGCCTGATGAACTTCATGATCTGAACCTATATCAAGCCTGGCAACCACCCTTTGGAAAGGGAGTCATGCAAGCATTGCTCACTGGTTCAGAAGCAGCCTTAAATAAAGCCCTAGGCGGAAGTCAATAATTGTTCTCTTCACTTAGTTATCGAAACTATCGGAGAGTCTTTCTTTATAGCTCTTTGAATTCAGGTGCAGGTTGGGCCAGCACATTGGCAATCGAGTGGCTTGTTCTAGATTTGACAGGGAGCGCTGCCGCCTTAGGAGCAATGGCAGGTATTCAGATTGCGCCTGTCATTGTCCTCTCACTTATTGGGGGAAGTCTCTCTGATAAATTCAGTGAAAAGCGAATATTGATCATCACCGCTTCATTATTGATATTCATCAATGCAGCGATTTTTACCGCTTATCAAAATGGGATTTTGAATTTCCAACTGCTTGCCGTGTTGGCATTCTCGCTAACAACAGTCTGGGCTGTGCAAGGTCCGGTATTTACCTCACTATCGATAAAAGTAGTTCCCGAGGAGCAAGTAGCGAATGCCATTAGCCTAAATTCGGTAACCTTCAACATCGGCAGGCTCTTTGGGCCGATTGCTGCCGGCTTTTTGATTGCGATATTTGATACTGGCACTCCATTCATTTATCTATCAGCGCTCTATTTATTGATAATCGCAATTCTTACTCAGGTGAAAATGGATGATCTGCATCAAAAGAGCAGCTCTAAAGCATCAGGTAATTTACGGGAAGCTTTCTCATTCTTGAAGAGGAATAAGACTCTCTATCTTCCAATGATTCTCTCCGGTATTTTCGTCGGATTGGGAATGAATTATTCATTCATCTCTTCGCTGATGGTCCGGCAGGTTTTTGAAGAAGATGCACGCCATCTCGGTTTTGTTGGAGTATCCCTGGCAATCGGCGGAATATTAGGTGCGGGTTATGCAGCCCGTCTATCTGTATCCGGTCATCGGCCAAGTTTTGCCACGATGATGAAAAGCGGAATCGCTCTAGGCTTCTTCTGGTTAGCGGCAGCTTTTGCGCCGAGTTTCTGGGTATTTACAGCACTTGCTTTAGTGGTGAATTTCTTTCATTTGATGGTGATGGCAACCGCGAATGGGATCATCGCGGCCTATTCGCCAATCGATCTTCAAGGGCGGGTTTATGGTATTTATCTTTTTGTCTTCCATGTTTGGTTTGCCATCGGCGCGCCACTAATCGGATTACTTGCTGAGGGCACCTCTATTCGATTGATGGTGGGAGTAGGAGGAGCAGCGGTGCTCCTCCTCTCCCTTATTTTCGTGAAACTCTCAAAGAGTCTTCGAATTTAGAGGTTTAGAACTTGTAGAGCTTTACCGCATTTTTATGCAAGATCTTCTTCTGTTCAGAGGTAGAGAGTTTTTCGATGTATTCCCGGTACAAGTCCATGATGACATCGTAGGAACTGAAGAGGCGATCCACTGGCCAGTTGGAGCCAATCACGCAGCGATCTGCTCCAAAAGCCTTCAAGCACTTTTCAACCCATGGCTTGAGTGACTTCTTTGTGAAGTGCGGATCGGTCATTGCGACACCTGAAATCTTCATAGTGACGTTATCAGCCTTAGCGAGATCTTTGACAGCCTTCTTCCAATTCTCGAAGTAGGCATCGGTGCGCTTACGTGGGAAGCCGATGTGCTCTAGGACTATTGGCAAGTCTGGGTGGCGCTCTGCCAATTTACGAGCCTCACCCATGTTCTGCCATTCGCAATCCAAATCAAAGACAATCTTCTTCTTTGCCATCCATTTAAGAGATGCCTCGTAATTGGGGTTGATCTCTTTAGCTGCGAGCATCGGCTCGGCCTTGAAATCGCGAATCCCCACAAAGAGTTTTGATTTTGCATGCTCCTCTAGTTGCGAGAGCGCATTCGATGCTCCTAAGTCGCAATCTGCGACAATTCGAATCGGGATTGGTGACTTCTTATTCATTTCCGTCAGCCAGACAGTCTCAGTTACCGGATTTGGCGATCCAATAGCCGCTTGGACATGGACCACGCCTTCAACTCCGGCGAATCGTGATTCAGCATGAAAGTTCTCGACTACATATTGAGGCGCTTTGATGGGATTGATGTTTCCTAAGATTGGATGAACGAAATCTCTTTCAAGCCAGACCCATTTGAGTTCGGGATGGCTGAAATCATAAAAGTGGGCATGTGTATCAATGATTGGAATATTCTTCGACATCTGGTCGATCGCCTCTCTTATCTAGTTTATTTCTGGTGCTGGCCCTGGAATTCCAGTACTTGCCTCGATTGCGCTTTCGCCCCTAAGTTACTGCCAAATCCAGCCAAGGAGAAGACCCTATGAAAATTGTGAAGGTTGAGCCGATTCCCGTTGCATATCCAGAGCCAAATGACTTCAATGCTGAGCGTTACCTCTGCCTTGTGAAGATCACCACTGATGATGGGCTCGTGGGTTGGGGTGAATCCATCACACAATTTAAAGAGGCAAATGCTCCGGTCGCAGCGCTTATCAATGGTTTGGCTGAGGACTATTTGATTGGCAAGGACCCCATCAACAACATCGCCATTTGGCGCTCGCTGAAAGAGCGCGCCTGGTGGTACGGCTATCGAGGCGGCATTGCCTCTTATGCGATTTCTGCAATTGATATCGCGCTTTGGGATCTCAAGGGCAAGGCGCTTAACACCAGCGTCCTGGAACTTCTTGGTGGTCCAGTACACGACCGACTCCCAGCAATCGCTTCAGGCCACGCACATGATTCGGATATCAAAAAGATGGCCGAAGAGGCGAAGACTTGGATGGATCAAGGTTTGCAGGGAATGAAAGTTGGCTTTGGAAAGCGCGGTCATGCCCACCTTGGTTATGAACATAATCGAGATGTCGAATATGTAAAGACGATGCGTGAGACACTTGGCGAAGAGAAGATGATCATGATCGACCTGGGTTATGCCATCAAATGGGATGTCGCAACTGCCGTGAAGCGAGTTCAGGCATTTGATGAGTACAACATCGATTGGATTGAAGAGCCACTAGGTGCCTGGGATCCTCAAGGGTATGCGGATTTGCGCGCCAAGACTAAGACGCTTATTGCATACGGTGAACGCGAGTGGCAGGTTGCTGGCTTCGAGGAGATTCTCAAGACCGGCACTTGTGATGTCTTTGGTATCGATCCGGGTCGCGCTGAAGGAATCACCGGATTCAAGAAGGCTGCCGAGCGAGTAGAGGCGTATAAGCGCACCGCAAATGCGCACGCCTGGTCTTCAGCAATCATCTCCGCAGCCAGCCTTGCTGTCTCCTTCAGCA
>SYAM01000045.1 GCA_005787645.1 Actinomycetota bacterium
AACCATCTCGCAATTTATCGATTTTGGTTTGCTGTGGCTCTCCTGCTTCGTCTTGAGCGCTATACAACTTTGCAAAGTATTCGAGGTCAGCCTGAGCTTTCTCTTCATTAGAGGGACGACGTGGTTCCTGTGACAACTTGCCCCCTCACTTGAAGAACTTGGGTGAAGTCTAGGTTGCGGCATGGGGAAAAAATAGCAATTTGAGGTTGATAAGTTTTAATTTATGCCAGTTAAGTGATGGCTGTTACGGGATTCGTTTGGTCAATTCTCGAAATTTGACTGGACTCTATAAGTTGATAGTTGCCAGTCAAAGTCATCGCTGCTGCTCCTGTGATTCCAGCGCCATCGATTATGGAGAACGAAAGGTTTCCGGCATTACTTCCGGTAGAAAAAGTTCCAACAGCCTCGAAAATGTATTCGTGAACTGACGCTCCCGAGCGATAAGAGTAGGCCTCCGTAACCAGAACCGAATACTTGAGATCTGTTACATTTGTTGCAAACACTTCCATTCCAAAATTTCTCGTTTTCTGCGCAGTCGCTATAGCTCCAAATTGCCGAATCGAGAAGAAATACTTCTTGTTCGCCTGAAAAGTCACCACGGATTGACTCGTAACTCCAGTTCCTCCGGAACTCGTATTTAACGTAAGTCCCAACGTGTCTCCATGAATGACTCTTGTTAAACCCGCTGGACCAACTTCACCTTGTGCTCCTGCTGCACCGTTTGCTCCTGCTGTGCCGGGCTCGCCTTGAACGCCCTGCAAACCTCGTGGGCCTGTTTCACCCTGAATACCTTGCGCACCTGCCGCGCCTGTTGTTCCGGGTGTTCCGGCGGCGCCTTGCGCTCCCGCTGAGCCTGCAGGACCTGCGGGACCGGCAGGACCAGTTACACCTGCGGGACCGGCAGGACCAGTTACACCTGCGGGACCGGCAGGACCAGTTCCTCCAGATCCACCACCTGATATTCCTGCGGGTCCGCGCTCACCATCTTTTCCATTTGCACCATCACGTCCATCTTTACCGTTGCTACCTTGCTTACCAGGTGCTCCTTGAGCACCTGCAACTCCTGCAGGTCCAAGCAAACTTTTCGGTAGTGGCCACGCATTCTTTTTCTTTGGTCCATAAATATTCATCGCAACAGTGTCAATATAAAAATCACCATTTATACCAATCGAAGCACTTGGTGCACCTATGCCATTGAGTAAAGTATTTACGGCTGAGGATGAATTACTTCTCTTCGCACTCTTCACAGCGACAGTCTTTGCGGATTTAGTTTTTGGAGCCGCAAATGAACTATTCGCATCAACAATGATGATGCTAGAAATCAAGAGAAGCAGGGAAAGGGTGCGACTTACTGGAGTCGCGACAGGGAAAGATGCAGTACTCACGATGGCCTCCATGGCTGAGGTGAAATGGGCAATCCCAGCCGTGAAACTGAGAGCCACCTGAGCTCCGAGATAAGTGAAAACCGATTACTCTGCGTTGGCAACCGTCAGAAACCGCCTGAAATCTGGACTTTAGCCACCTAAGCCCCATAAAAATCGAATAACTTCGGCCTCTGAACTGCCAAAATATTCACAAACGCCTCTAAGACTTCCTGGTTAATCTCCACAGAGAGTCGGGGCAACCTTCGAGATATCAGCAGGGTGCAAGGCCCTAATGAACAATGAAGAAGAAGGAGTACGGAATGAAGAAGAGCATCAAGCTTGCTGCGCTTACTGCAGTAGCAGCTCTAACCCTAGGTTCTGCATCTGGCGCACTCGCCGATAATCGCGGAAAGGGAGTGGGTCCTGGCGGTCCTAAAGGCGGAATGCACATGGAAGGCCCACGAGGTGGTGGCGCAGGCGTCGCTGCAGTTCTCGCCGAGTTGGTCAAAGCAGGAACCATCACCCAAGCGCAATCCGATGCAATCTCCAAGGCGCTAATCAATGCACCTGCCGCAGCAAAGGCTGCAGCAGAGGCAGCGAAAGTTGCTCATGAGAAATTGATTGCCGACACCGTTGGACTTGCATGGGCCGATATCGAAACTCGCCTAAAGGCAGGCGAAACTCTCGCTGCGATCGCTGGCGCAAAGAAAGATGCCCTCATTGCTGCGCTAGTAAAAGAAGCAACTGATCGCATCGATGCAGCAGTAGCTGCAGGTCGCATGAGCGCAGAGCGTGCAGCAACCGAGAAGACAGGTCTTACCGAGAGAATCGCAGCCCACGTGGCACGCGTTCATAAGGCAGAAGGTCCAAAGGGCAAAGGTCCAAAGGGCAAAGGTCCAAAGGGCAAAGTCGTCGCACCGAAAGCAGCAGCGACTCCCTCAGCAACCACCGGTGCAACCAATGCAAAGAGCAACGGCAAAGTCGTGGTGAAGCAGGTAAAGACGACCACAACGAAGAAAGCCTCATAACCCCTAGCAAGTAAGACCCCCTCTAAATGGTGAGGCGCGCGTGGATAATAAAATCCACCGCGTCTCATCTTTTTTCTGAGAGTATCCCCCCATGAAAATCCATATCGCCAGTGATCATGCCGGGTTCGCATACAAAACCCTCATCATCAGCCACCTTCACCTCAATGGCCACGAAGTCGTCGACCACGGACCGTTCGAGTATGAAGCCCTCGATGATTACCCAGTCTTCTGCCTACGTGCGGCTGAGGCAGTAGGAGCCGAAGCCGGATCGCTAGGTATCGTCCTCGGCGGTTCTGGAAATGGTGAACAAATCTCAGCAAACAAAGTCGCAGGCGTCCGTGCCGCCCTTGCATGGAAACCAGAGATCGCCAAGCTCGCCCGCCAACATAACAATGCCAATGTCCTCTCAATCGGCGAGCGCATGCACTCCGAGAAAGAAGCGCTCGAAATCGTCGATGCCTTCCTTGCCACTGATTACTCGAACGAAGAGCGTCACACCCGACGAATCGACATGATTAGCGAATATGAAGAGAGCAAGAAACTTCCTCCGCTTTAGTCGCTACAGAGCCTCAATGTTTGTAGTAGAAGAAATCCGTCACCTGATGCTCTTTTGTTAACCCCTGCTCTTCAAATCGAGTAAGCGGTCGATTACTAGGACGCTGCACCACTCCTCCAACGAATTGTGACGCATCTGCGAATTCTGCCTCTATCCACTTCGCGTATGGTTGCCAATCAGTGGCGATATGTAACAACCCCTTTGATACTAATTTCGTCGCGAGCAATGGGATGAAATCTCCCTGCAGAAGTCGGCGTTTGTGATGGCGTAACTTCTGCCAAGGATCAGGAAAGTAAATCCGAATCTCATCGAAACTCTCACTCACAAATTTGCTCTCGAGAATCTCCTTAACATCACCATGAACGATACGAATGTTCTGTAAGCCCATCTTTTCGATGCGCCACAGCAGCGATCCCACACCAGGTTTGTGTACTTCGATTGCGATGATCGAAGTATCGGGCTCCGCCTCTGCCATCTGCGCTGTAGCCTCGCCCATCCCACTGCCGATCTCCAATACCCGTCGCTTGGCATTCGGAAATATCTCTCGCACTTCTATCGGGTCATTGGAGAGAGGAAGGAGAAAGCGCTCCCCCAATCGCTCTATGGCTCCCTCTTGAGCGGGTGTAATCCGGGCGCCTCGTAACTTATAGGTGCGAATCGAATTCGGGTGCTCTCCGCTTTCCATAGGGAAAGGGTGCCACCAATGAGACAGATTTCTGGCCCTGGTGGTTGGATAGTGACCTCTTTCCCCGCCTACAAGGAGTCACACAGTGCCTGGAGTCAATCTCACCCGCGAAGAAGCCCTCGCTCGCTCGGCCCACATCAGTGTCGATAGCTACCACGTGGATCTTGACCTCACCACGGGCGCTGAAACCTTCCGTGCCCAGACCACAGTCAAGTTCCGTAGCAGCAAACCGGGCTCTGCAACATTCATCGATGCAGTGGGTAAGTCAATGTACAGCGCAACGCTAAATGGCACCGCTTTAGATGCAAGCGCTTTCGATGGTGAGAGCATCCACCTGACCAATCTTGCGGCAGAGAACACGCTTGTTGTCGACCTCGAGGCAATCTATTCGGTGAGCGGCGAAGGGCTTCATCGTTTTGTCGATCCTGCCGACTCTGAAATTTATCTTTACACACAATTTGAAGTTGCAGACGCTCGACGTATGTATGCCTGCTTTGATCAACCTGATCTCAAGGCAACCTTCACTCTCAGTGCGATCACTCCAGAGCACTGGGAAGTAATCTCCAACAATCCTGTGGACAAGGTTGAAGAACTATCCACCGAAAAGAAGCGGACCCTGTTCACCATCACCCCTGTGATGTCTACCTATATCACCGCGCTTGTTGCTGGGCCGTATCACAAAGAGTTCGACACATACAAAGGTGAGAAGGAAGTTCCACTAGGAATCTACTGCCGTAAATCACTTGCCAAACATCTTGATGCAAGTGAGATCTTCCTCATCACCAAACAAGGCTTCGAATACTTTGAACGCGAATTTGGTCTGGCCTATCCTTTTGCTAAATACGATCAATTGGCAGTAGCAGAATTTAATGCCGGTGCGATGGAGAATGCTGGATGTGTCACTTTTGCAGAGGATTACTTCGTCTTCCGTAGCAAGGTAACAGATAAGAATTACAACTGGCGAGCCAATGTCATCCTCCATGAGATGGCACATATGTGGTTCGGCGACCTCGTCACTATGTCTTGGTGGGATGATCTCTGGCTCAACGAATCATTTGCCGAATGGGCTTCCTACACCGCGCTAGCAGATGCCACAAAATTCAAGAACTCATGGACCACCTTCAACGCTGAGAGGAAGAATTGGGCTTACCGACAGGACCAACTCTCTTCAACTCATCCCATTGTCGTTGATATGCACGACTTAGAAGCCGTGCGCACTAACTTCGATGGCATCACCTACGCCAAAGGCGCCTCAGTGCTCCAACAATTGGTAGCGCACGTAGGTAAGGCTAATTTCGTCGCAGCATTAAAGAAGTATTTTGCTAAGCATGCATGGAAGAACACCACGCTCAATGATCTGTTGGTAGAACTTGAGGCCACTAGCGGTCGCGACCTAAAGCCTTGGGTAGATACCTGGCTCTGTTCTGCAGGGGTAAATACGCTCCGGCCCGAGGTTTCGGTGGTCGATGGGAAGTATGCGTCAGTCCACGTCAAGCAGGAACCACCGAAGGTGCCAGCAGGATCCAAAGAACTTCGACCCCATCGAATGTCCGTGGGTATTTACGATCTCGTTGGTGAAAAAATCGTTCGCCGAAAGAGCCACGAACTTGATGTGATGGGAAGTTCTACATCAGTTGATGCATTCAAAGGCGAAGCTGAAGGTGATCTTCTCCTTATCAATGACGGTGACCTCTCCTACGGAAAGATTCGTTTCGAAGCTAAATCAGTGAAGACGCTTATCGCCAAACTTTCCGGCGTCGAAGAGCCGCTCACCCGCGCACTCTGTTGGTCAGCAACATGGGACATGCTCCGCGATGGTGAGTTGAGCGCAAGTGAGTATGTTCCAATGGCGGTAACGGGATTATCGACCGAGAAGGATGTTTCTGTCGTGTCCATGACTTTGATGCAACTAGGAACCGCGGTTGAGCTATATGCATGTAACGAGAACCGCGACAAGGTGCGCGAGCAGGTGGCTAATGGCGTAGAGATTCTTCTCGAACAGGCAGCAGAGGGAAGCGATATGCAATTGCAGTATGCGCGTTCCTTTGCATCGTTCGCATTCTCTGATCGTCAACATTCACGAATCAAAGATATGCTCGATAGCAGACTGCCAGGTCTTGTCGTTGATGCGGATCTACGTTGGCACTTCATCAACTGCCTTGCAGAGCGTGGAAAATGCTCTCCTGAAGTGATTGATGCTGAACTTGAGCGCGATAACACCGCTAGCGGACATAAATATGCAGCCTCAGCTCGGGCCGCACTTCCAACAGTCGCGGCGAAGGAGAGAGCCTGGGCTGATGCAATCGGCGGCGAACTCTCCAACCACATTCACGATGCGACCATCGCTGGCTTTAATAGAGCGCTACAACGGGATCTGACCAAGTCTTATATCGATAGGTATTTCGAATCGCTTATCGCGGTATGGGAGAAACTCTCCTATGAGTTGGCATCGACGATTGTTACCGGCTTCTATCCTGCATACCAAGTCAATGAAGAGGTTCTCAATAAATCTGAGTCATGGTTAAACGGGGACGGCAAAGATGCACCGGCGGCGCTTCGACGTTTTGTGAGTGAGAACCGAGATGCCCTAGCAAGGGCGCTCAACGCACAAAAAGTTGATACCCACTTCTAAACCTAAGAGCTCAGGACTTAATCCTTCAAACTGAAGGATGGATATTCATCGGTGACGAGCAGGAATGCGTAACCCAACACGCGATTCCAATAGCGAGTGGTACCGAAGAGAACTTCGGCGACTACCTGAGGCATATCTTTGGTGAAGATGATGGCAAACCAGCCGAGAATCAACATAATGAGTGCATAAATCGTGTAGATCGCGCCAACGATGTAGAGCGGAACGGCAAGAATCCACTTCACAAGCGGAAGTAGGCGATTTAATTTCTTTCCACCTTCGACCTCAGGAAATATCACTCGAACCGAACTGTTAGCCTCGATGGAAGGGTAATTGTCGTTGAGCAACACCGCATAAGCGGTGAGACGAGTAGAAAGTTCCAAGATTGCTTGATTAAATCGGAGCGCATAACTTGGGTAGACGCCTCGAAAAACAATCGCTAGGAGCACCGGGAGCACAATGACGCCCATTCCTAAACTTAAGGATTCGGCGCCACCTGGTGCAAAGGAGAAGGCGAAAATGGTGACAGGAACAATTAACACGTAGCGAAAGAGAACGCTAATTTGGTCTCGATTTTCGAGTTTTACATCTATATGCGTCTCGATTTGATTGCTCATCGCGTGCGGACTACCTGATCTCAGTTAAAACGTTTGTCGCTTCACTCTTAACGTCACGAGGGCGATGAATCGCGTAGCTGAGTACGACGATAGTAAGAAATATTCCTACGGGAGCGATGACGAAGTAGAGGGTGGTCTGCAAAGCGGTAAGCCCCTGGCCAGGATCTGCAGATCCCTCTTGTGGGACAGCCCATGCAGGAGAGGTAGGGAGCGTGAAGAGAGCAAGGAGAGTGAGAACGTTTGTAATAAGGAATGGTGTCGTAGTTTTTATTCTCATGATTTATCTACTCTAGCGTAAGTAAACATCACGCTCTTTGCGCAGCAACACCAAATGGCTCTAAGTAGGGAACCCATCGAGGATCTGCTCGGCCCGTTCCCAGAATCCGCCAAGCGGCGCCGGAGGGCTCATGAGGTGGACGCTTTAATTTCCAACCCAAATCTTTCAAGGTCCGATCTGCTTTTGCATGGTTACATCTATGGCAGGCAGAGACCACGTTCTCCCAGGAATGCGTTCCTCCGCGAGAACGTGGCATCACATGATCGATGCTCGCTGCGGGCGCCTGACAGTAGACACATTTGCCACCATCACGGGCAAAAATCGCCCGTCTGGTCAGCGGAACGGAGTTGCGATAGGGCACGCGCACATAGCGCTGCAACCTGATAACTGTCGGGAGTGAAATATCTCCCGCTGGGTGTTGGATAAAAGTTCCAGATTCTTCAATCACCGCTGCTCGATGATTGAGAACGAGAACTAACGCACGTCTCTCAGATACGACGCAGAGCGGTTCAAAGGTCGCATTGAGGACTAGGGCGTTAGGCATCACTACTCCCCTCTGGAACTCGGGAACCACCCGATGGCGTTATCTTGCTCAGTAAAAGGCAATAACTCCAGTAATGACGCGTCGAAATACCTTAAAAGTTCGTAACTATCAGGTGAAGATATCCCTAGGCTAAAGGGGTGAAGTACCCCCAAACTCGGCGCGATCTCAGTCGTGAACTCTATTTTGACCGCGAAGTGGCTGACCCTTATCGCTGGCTGGAGTCGGGCGATAGCGACGAGGTCCGTGACTGGTCCATGGCACAAGAAGCGCTCTGGCAGAACCAACTCAATGAACTCTCTGGTCGAGATTATTGGAGTGAGCGGCTCCGCCAACTTCTCAGAGCCGGGTATCGCTCCACTCCGAGTTGGAGAGGCGCTCGCGAATTCTTCATCCGCCGCAGCGCAGAAGAAGAGTTAGGGATTCTCTATACCCGCAAGGATTCCGAGAGTGAAATCGAGATGCTCATCGATCCTCTAGCGATCAATCCTGGCGGAACAACGACCCTAGATTCATGGCAACCATCAAAAGAAGGTGATCAACTCTCTTATCAGCTCTCAACCGGCGGAACCGAGGAGAGCACGCTTTACGTAATGGATGTTGAAACGCACGAGGTTATCGATGGTCCAATTGATCGCGCGCGGTATTCACCTATTGCATGGTTACCTGGAGGAAAAGCGTTCTACTACGTCCGCAGACTTGCACCGGAACTATTAAAGGAAGAGGAACGGCAATATCACCGCCGTGTCTATTTCCACATAGTAGGTACCGATCCCACCAGCGATGTAGAGATCTTTGGTTCTGGTCTTGAGATGACGAATTACTACGGAGTCTCGGTCTCTATGGATGGGCGTTGGTTGACATTGAGTGCGAGCGCTGGCACCGAACCGCGAAATGACCTTTGGCTTGCGGACTTGCATGCTTCCTCACCCAGCAAACCAAAATTCATTTTGATTCAGAGCGCAGAAAGTGATGCACAAACCTCTCTTGAACCGCTACGTGATGGACGTATTCTCATCGGAACTAACTTCGATGCCCCACGGGGTCGCATTTGTATCTCCTCACCAACAACTCTCCTCTCTGTTGGCGAATCTGCTGAATGGCGCGACCTCGTGCCCGAAGATCCGGAAGCTGTTTTAGGTGGCTGGGCAGTTCTTGATGGACCATTGATGCCCGCAAGTATGTTGCTCGTTCTTTGGAGCCGTCACACCGTCAGCGAGATTACTGTGCATTCGCTCGAGACTGGGGAGAGACAGAGCACCATTCCCCTGCCAGGTTTAGGCACGATCACTGGAATCGCAGTGCGTCCTGAAGGTGGCCATGAGGCATGGTTTGGATATACCGACCATGTCACACCACCAACAATTTATTCATTTGATGGACGAACATTGGAAGTTAAGAAATATGCTGACCCTCCAGGAGTCGTCACTCCACCAAAAGTCTTTGCCCAACTGATTACCTACACTTCATTTGATGATACGCAAGTGCGGATGTTCATCCTCTCCTCACAAGAGCGTGCAGATACACCACGCCCTACCGTCCTTTATGGATATGGTGGATTTGGTGTGGGATTAAATCCAACCTACTCCGCGACTGCTCTCGCTTGGGTTGAAGCGGGAGGAGTTTGGGCTGTTGCCAATATTCGCGGAGGCGATGAAGAGGGAGAAGAGTGGCATCGCCAAGGTATGCGCGGTGAGAAACAGAATGTCTTTGATGATTTTATTTACGCTGCTCACTATTTGATTAATACTGGTTGGACAACGCCCGAGCATCTGGCAATCGAAGGTGGATCTAATGGAGGGTTACTCGTTGGCGCAGCGCTCACGCAACGGCCCGATCTTTTCGCTGCGGTTGTGTGTTCGGCACCATTACTCGACATGGTTCGCTACGAACTTCATGGTTTGGGCGCAACGTGGAGCGATGAGTACGGTTCTGCTGCGATTGAAGAGGAATTTGAATGGTTGATTGGCTACTCGCCCTACCACCAAGTCCGTGAAGGTGAGAATTATCCGGCAACCTTATTTACAGTCTTCGAGGGCGACACTCGAGTCGACCCACTCCATGCCAGAAAGATGTGTGCGGCTCTTCAACATGCACAATCCGAAGAGGGCTCTCGGACGATTCTGATTCGGACCGAACGAAATGTTGGACACGGAGCCCGCTCCCTCTCGCGCACTATTGATTTGAGCGCAGACTCTCTAGCATTTCTCTCTAAGTGGACGGGGTTGTCCGAGAATGGTGGTTCTGGATTATGACCGGGTATCACAGAGGTGACAAATATGAATAGCGTAATAGGTCAATTCATCGATTGGTTTTCGGGCGCTCCGCTTCGGATTGCAACCGTTCTGGTCATCGCTCTCATCGTGCGATTCTCTGCTAATCGAGCAATTATCCGCTCCATGAATAAGTTGATTGCAAAAACTGATCGCGGAACCGAAAATCGAGCAGCAGAACGTGCGCGTACCATCGGTGCACTTTTGCGAAGTTCAGTCAATGCCCTTACCTTCATTGTTGCTGGTGCGATGGTTTTGGATCAATTGGGGCTAAATCTCGGACCGCTACTTACCTCAGCTGGTGTGGTGGGAGTAGCGCTTGGTCTTGGAGCGCAAACTATCGTGCGTGACATTCTCTCCGGTTTATCGATGCTCATTGAGGATCAATATGGCGTTGGTGATCGTGTGCAATTGCTTGAGGTCAGTGGCGTAGTAGTCAATGTAGGAATGCGCATCACGACCATTCGAGATGAGAACGGTGTGCTCTGGTATTTGCGAAATGGCGAGATTCTTAAAGTAGGAAATCACTCGCAATAATTATTGGTTAATCATAAAAGTGGCAGCGCCTTCGAGATAACCCCACAACTCAGCATGTAATTCTGGATCCAGATCCATCTCGTCGACTGCAGGCTTCATACACGCTAGCCAAGCATCGCGCTCGGCTACACCGATGGGAAAGGGTGCGTGGCGTATCCGTAATCGTGGATGGCCACGTTCATCGGAATATGTATGTGGTCCGCCCCAATATTGTTCTAGGAACATCCGCAATCGCCGCTCGGCTCCCTCAAAATCTCCCTCGGGATACATCGGGCTAAGGAGCGAGTCATTCTGTACGTTTTGGTAAAAGGTATGGACCAATCTTTCGAAGGCAGGAGCGCCACCAAAGCGCTCATAGAAGTTCTCACTCACCGTGGAAGTACTCCTGGAGGAACTCCTTTTCCGCCTCATTGAGTGATCGAGAGCTCTTGGAATTCATATCGACTGTGACCTGCACTGTGCGCGCCTTCGCTACCACTTGACCATCCACGTGAATCTCGTAAGCAAGACCAAATGATGAGTTGCCGATGCGGTGGACCCAGATTTCGACATGTGCGTTGACGCCACCTTCGTAAATCGGCGCAACATAGTCGACTTCGGCTCGCGCTACGACCATGTCGAAGAGGATGGGAGCTTGATTCTTTCTCGCCCGTGCATAGATCGTGAAATCCACTCGGGCCTCTTGAATGTATGTGAGGTAGGTAGCGTTATTGACGTGACCAAAAGCATCTAGATCGCCCCAGCGCACCTGCAATGGATAGATGTGTCGCATTATCGAGTCAACTTTCTATAGGTCACGCGATGTGGGCGCGAGGCTTCGGGCCCAAGTCGCTCAATTTTATTCGCTTCATAGGATTCAAAGTTACCCTCGAACCAGAACCATTGTGATTGCCCTTCATAAGCGAGGATGTGCGTAGCAACGCGATCCAGGAACCAACGATCGTGCGAGATTACCACTGCGCATCCTGGGAAATTCAGGAGTGCGTTCTCGAGGCTTCCCAGGGTTTCTACATCAAGGTCGTTTGTTGGTTCATCAAGAAGTAATAAGTTGCCACCCATCTTCAAAGTGAGCGCTAGATTCAGACGATTCCGTTCACCTCCAGAGAGGACTCCGGCTGGTTTTTGTTGGTCAGGCCCCTTGAAACCGAAAGTTGACACGTAGGCTCGAGATGGAATCTCCACCTGACCGACTTTCATGATGTCGAGCCCTTCTGAAACCACTTCCCACAAAGTCTTCTTGGGATCGATACCCGAACGATTCTGATCCACGTAAGAAATGGAGACTGTTTCACCAATCTTGATACTTCCACTATCGGGTTTCTCTAAACCCTGAATCATTTTAAAGAGAGTGGTCTTACCGGCGCCGTTAGGGCCAATCACACCGACGATTCCGTTTCGCGGGAGGGTGAATGACAAGCCATCAAAGAGCAAGCGATCGCCAAATCCTTTAACCAAGTTCTCTACTTCGACCACTACATTTCCAAGGCGTGGTCCTGGTGGAACCTGGATCTCTTCGAAATCGAGTTTGCGCATCTTCTCAGCTTCAGCCGCCATCTCTTCGTAGCGAGCAAGACGAGCTTTTTGTTTTACCTGTCGACCCTTTGCATTCTGTCGCACCCAATCGAGCTCTTCGGCAAGACGTTTTGCGCGTTTGGCATCTTTTTGGCCTTCGATTTTTAGACGCTGGGCCTTCGTCTCAAGATAGGTCGAGTAATTACCTTCGTAGGGATAGGCGCGACCACGATCGAGTTCCAAGATCCACTCTGCGACATTATCGAGGAAGTAGCGATCGTGAGTGATAGCAACGACAGTTCCGTCGTACTTTGCAAGATATTGCTCAAGCCAGAGAACGGATTCGGCATCAAGGTGGTTTGTTGGTTCATCGAGGAGTAAAAGATCCGGCGCTTGCAGAAGTAATTTACAGAGCGCTACTCGACGTCGCTCTCCACCCGAGAGTAACGTCACATCAGCCTCTGGTGGCGGACAACGAAGTGCATCCATCGCCTGCTCAAGCCGTGAATCGATCTCCCATGCATTGGCATGATCAAGCTTCTCCTGAAGGTTCCCCATCTCAGCGAGCAAAGTGTCGTAGTCGGCATCAGGGGCAGACATCAAATCTGAAATCTCATTAAAGCGGTTGAGCATGTTCATAATCTCCGCAACGCCCTCTTGAACATTCTCAAGAACATTCTTCTCTTCGTTGAGGGGTGGTTCTTGAAGCAAGATTCCGACGGTGTAACCCGGGGTTAAGTACGCCTCACCGTTGGAAGGTTGCTGCAAGCCCGCCATAATCTGCAACACGGTCGACTTACCGGCGCCATTAGGGCCGACGACGCCAATTTTGGCGCCGGGCAAAAACATCAGGGTGACATCGTCGAGAATTACCTTGTCACCGTGCGCCTTGCGCGCCTTTTTCATCGTGTAAATAAACTCAGCCATAGACCTCACTTTATCGCCTCAGGGCTCGCAACTATTAACCGATACCATTGAGGAGTACTTACACGTGCTCTTGCGCCCGTAGCTCAGTCGGATAGAGCACCCGCCTTCGAAGCGGGTTGTCGCAGGTTCGATTCCTGCCGGGCGCGCATAATAAAAAAGAGGGCCACCCGATTTCTCGAGTGGCCTCTCTAACTAACGCGTGGTTATTTGATTTTTGCAATCTGAGCCTCGTTGAAGGTCTTCAACGTTCCTGAGATCACTGCGAACTCAGTCTCTGGGAACTTCTTTGGACATTCGTTGAGAATGTATGTCATCAGTCCCTTAACCGCTGCACCCTTTACTGGATCCTTGTATGCGGTCGAGACGAGGGCGTACGAGGTCGTTCCCAACTCATATGCCGCTGGATTGGTGGTCTTGTAATCCAAGGTCAACGTTCCATTTGCATTTGTGGTGGCTGAGCCGAGGAAGGCAGAGACACCGGCTGCATCTGGAGCGGTGTAATTACCTGCATTGTTTTTGACCTTTGCTACCGGTAACCCGTTTTGCTTTGCATAGTTTGACTCAGCGTAAGTGATAGCGCCAGCGATTCGCGCAGTTAACGGAACTGTCTGCTCCGAACCCTTCGCACCTTGTAGCGCTCCAAAGTTTGCTGCGTCATTGATTTGTCCAGGGAAGGAGGCGGTGAAGTCATTATTTCCTGGCTTGGTCCACGTGGCAGAGGCACGGGCTGCTAAATAGTTGGTGAAAACCCCACTTGTGCCTGAGGAGTCGGAGCGGTAGACCACAACGATTGGCAATTTAGGAAAATCAATTTCCACTGTTTCGGTCTTATAAGAACCAACAACTGGCTGGCCTTTCTTATCGACCGCGATTACCGTCTTGGTTACGGTCTTGCCCTTCACTTTAGTCTTTACTTTTTGAGTCTTGAAAACTGGAGTCTTGATGGTTTTGTTATTTTCTTTCTTGATTTTTGGGTCATTCCACATGGTGATCTTGCGTGCAAAGATCTCAGCAATAATCTCAGGGGTTAAATTGATTTGTTCGTCCACACCTGGAACGTTGTAAATCAGAGCTACTGGGGCTGCCGTTACCGGAACGTGGATCGTATTCGGATCTTTTGGTGTTGCATGTGGTGTATCTGACCACGCGAAGTCGTAATCACCCTTGTCCCAACCAGAACGTCCCGCACCAGAACCAAGAGATGCGTAGGTGTAGGAGTCGCCAGTTGCAGTAGCGAATTCGCCCTTACACTTATCGAGAAGTGGAGCTGCAAATGTTGCGCCGCCACCAGTTAGTTTCACATCTTTCGCCTGCGCTGGAATAGCAAAAAGCGAGGAGAGAATTGCCGCACTTGCAAAGATTGCTAGCGACTTCTTCATTAATAGTCCTCCGTAGATAGTTTTATTGTTCATGTCAGTGAAAGATTAGAAAATAAAAGTAACGTAAGGGGTAAATCTCGCTAACTCAGAATTACGTCTTTATGAACTTCAGGTGAATTAACCAAAGCGCCCAGTTACGTAATTTTCTGTTCGCTCATCCCTGGGGCGGGTAAAGATTTCTCTTGTAGGTGCGAACTCCACTATTTGACCAGGTCCGCCATCCGAGAGTAGGAAGGCGGTGTAATCAGAGACCCGCGCCGCCTGTTGCATGTTGTGCGTGACGATGATGATTGTCATCGTTTTAGCGAGTTCGGAGATTGTTTCCTCGATTTTGAGAGTGGAACCGGGATCAAGGGCCGAACAAGGTTCGTCCATCAGTAGCACTTCAGGGCGCACTGCAAGTGAGCGTGCAATACACAGTCGTTGCTGTTGTCCACCCGAAAGCGAGCCCCCTGGTTGATTGAGACGATCCTTCACTTCGTTCCATAATCCCGCGCGTTCCAGGCACTCTTCCATCAAGTCATCTTTATTCGAGACCTTAAGTTGAGCCAACTTGATACCGGCAAGAACGTTTTCGCCAATTGTCATCGATGGGAATGGATTTGGTTTTTGAAAGACCATGCCTATCTTCAGGCGTACCTTCGTGACATCGGTCCCTGGAGCATAGATATCTTTACCATGGAGAAGAACCTCTCCCGCCATCGCAGCGCCAGGAATAAATTCATGCATCCGATTCAACGTGCGAAGAAATGTGGATTTTCCACAACCTGAGGGCCCAATCAAGGCAGTGACTGTTCCAGTTGGAAAATCCAGAGACATATCGGAGATTGCGTGGTATTTGCCGAACCATGCGTGCACATTCCGTGCTTCTAACCCGCTGCCAATAGGTTGCTCTGTTCGACTGCGTGAGGCAGCAGATGCTGTCGCGACATCACCTAGGCTCGAGGTCCTGGTGTCGCTCGCAGCGCTTGTTGATGCGGGTGTCGCCGTGGAATTCATTGAACCATCCTCTTTCTCGTAGGTACTCATTTCACGATGCTTGCTCGTGACAAGAACCGCGCCAACGCGAAGAGCGATAGCACGGCAAGCATCAAAATAAATATTCCCGCCCAGGCGCGCGATGCGGCTTCTGGTGAACCATCAATGAGAGCCTTCCAGATATAAAAAGGGATTGTGCCCATATTTCCATCGAGCGGATTGAGATTGGTGTTATCTGCGCCACCGGTTGTGAAAAGTAGCGGAGCTGTTTCTCCCGCAATACGCGCGACGCCAAGAATCACGGCGGTAACTAATCCGCTTTTGGCTGCTGGAATAACTACTAGCGCTACTGTCTTCCATTGCGTTGCGCCCAGCGCAAGACCAGCCTCGCGATACTCCGCAGGAACGAGTTTGAGTACCTCTTCGGCAGTGCGTGCAACGGTGGGAATCATGAGGATAGAGAGCGCGAGGGCGCCCATAAATCCGGAGAATCCTCGACCGGTGCCTGAGATAAGAGCAGAATAAATAAATAGCCCGGCAACGATTGATGGGATTCCGCTCATCGCTTGGACGAGGAAACGAATCAGCGCCGAACCAGGACCTTTAATCTCGGTAAGATAAAGGGCAGTCAAAATTCCTAACGGTACTGAAATAATCAGCGCAATAGCGATGAGCCATAATGTGCCAATCAGTGCGTGTTTGATTCCTCCTGCATCAAGAGGTGATGAAAACGGATCTTGCGACATATCAGTAGTAAAAAATCCATCGTAGATGGCAGCTGTTCCGCGGGAAATGACCGTCCATAACATCGATACAACTGGTAAGAGCAATGCAAATATCCCGGTGTATGCCGCACCAGCCATCACCGCATCTTTGGCAGCCTCTTTTCCACGTCGTAATCCCGAGAGAATTGCAAGAGCGACAACAGCAAAAAATCCGAAGAAGATCACAAGCGAAAGGCGCCCTTCAAAGCCGGTATTTGCGACAAGTAAATAGGAGGCCACGAGGCTTCCAATTATGATTGCGATCTGGAGGGTGTAATCGCGCTTGGTTGGGCGCCAAGGTCTGATCGGAGCAACGGTTTTTATTGTTGTCATCTTCCGCGCCGTCCCGTCTTACTCACGATGACATTGGCAATCATGTTCACTGCCAGGGTCATGAGGAAGAGGACAAACCCAGCAGCCATCAAGGCCTTGATTTCCTCTTCAGAAGCCTCGCCGAATTTCAAGATGATGTGCGAAGCAAGATTTCCGCCTGCACCGAGAAGAATTTTGAAGTTCGCTTGGTAAAGGATGTTTAGCACTGTAAAAACGGCGACAGTCTCCCCCATGGCCCGCCCGAGACCGAGCATCGCGCCACCAACGACTCCGCTATAGCTATATGGGAATGCAACATTTTTGATCATCGCCCACTTCGATGCGCCCAATGCATATGCAGCCTGAATGCGATCCAGTGGAGTTTGAGCAAAAATTTCGCGCGAGATTGCAGTGACAATAGGGATAATCATTACAGCCAAGACAAGACCAGCAATAAATGGTGAGCGAAGAAAGACCGGGACAGGTACTGCAAATATCGGAATCCAGCCTAGATATTTATTAAGTAACTCTGCGACATACATTCCCGGTTCCATGAGAACATATAGTCCCCACAACCCAAAGAGGATTGATGGGAATGCAGCCATGAGATCCACAACTGTGACAAGTATTTTTTTAACGCGTTGAGGGGCAAAGAAAGTGAGATAAAGCGCTGCGAAAACTGATACGGGAACCCCGATAACAAGTGCAATCACTGCGGTTACAAGAGTGCCGATGAGCATTGCGCCTACGCCATAAGTTGATGGTTGCGCGCCCTCTGAACCATCGCTATTGATTGATGAAACCCATTCATAACCCGTGATGAACGAGAGGCTTTCGCTACGCAGAATGGAGTATCCGCGGAAGAAGAGATAGCCCGCGATCAGGCCGAGAATGGTGAGTGAACTGAATCCACCCACGCCCACGATTGCGCGAAAAACTCGATCGGAGGGACGAGGTTTGCTCTCAAGAGTCCTCGGGGTCGGCGCGGAGTGGGGGCGCTCGAGCTCAGCAATCGTCACGTCCTTAGCCTTCCGAACCACCAGGCGAGCCTCGACCAAATTTGGTTACCAGAAGGTGAACAGATGGGGAATTCTCGGCCTGGGACCGGCTCAAGTAGATTGTGGGAGTGAATGAGGGCGTGCCGCTAATTTGGGTCGATTGCGAGATGACCGGGCTCAACCTTCCCACTGACGCACTGGTCGAAATTGCGGTTCTCGCAACTGA
>SYAM01000046.1 GCA_005787645.1 Actinomycetota bacterium
CGTTTATCGAGTGGAGGTCAGACATGCCAATGGCGCGAACTCTCAGACTTCGAGAAGTTCGGTCTCCTTATGTTTGAGCAAATCATCAATCTTCGCCACATGTGCGCTGGTGTGCTTATCCAATTCCTTTTCAGCACGTGCGGCATCGTCTTTTCCGACCTTGCCATCTTTCTCTAGCTTCTCAAGGGCTTCTTTGGCGTGGCGACGGATATTGCGAATTGAGACTCGGGATTCTTCCGCCTTATTTCGCGCAACTTTGATGAACTCCTTGCGGCGATCTTCGGTCAGTTGTGGGAAGTTCACGCGAATGACGCCTCCATCGGATGCTGGGTTAACGCCGAGATCTGAATCGCGAATCGACTTCTCGATGATAGCCATCGCGCCTTTGTCATAGGGAGTAACTACAGCAATCCGTGCCTCAGGAACTTGCACAGAAGCCAGTTGTGAGAGTGGCGTTAATGTTCCGTAGTAGTCGACCATAATCTTTGCGAACATCGAGGGGTGTGCTCGCCCGGTGCGAATTGCTCCGAAATCATCGCGCGCAACCTCTACAGCCTTGTCCATCTTGGAATCGGAATCCTTGAGGATTGCGTTTACTAACTCTGACATTTCATTACTCCTTAGGAGACGAGCGTTCCGATTGATTCGCCCCGAACAGCTCGGGCGATATTGCCTGTCTTCAATAGATCAAAGACGATGATAGGTAGCGCATTCTCGCGGCAAAGACTAAAGGCTGCAGCATCTGCAACAGCGAGTGATTTACTCAAGACTTCATCAAAAGAGATTTTGTCGTATTTTGTTGCACTCTTATCTTTACGCGGGTCAGCCGAATAGACCCCGTCCACACCACTTTTTGCGAGCAAGAGCGCTTCAGCTTTAATCTCCAGAGCGCGTTGCGCGGCTACAGTGTCTGTGGTGAAAAATGGCATCCCTGCTCCGGCGCCAAAAATGACGACTCTGCCCTTATTGAGATGTCTAATCGCACGAAGTGGAATGTAAGGTTCTGCAACTTGTCCCATCTGAATCGCAGTTTGCACGCGGGTGGGCACGCCCTCCTTCTCCAAGAAATCTTGGAGCGCAAGACAGTTCATGACCGTGCCGAGCATTCCCATGTAGTCAGCGCGAGCGCGATCCATGCCGCGTTGTTGGAGTTCGGCGCCGCGGAAGTAATTTCCGCCGCCGACGACTATTGCCACTTCGGTTCCAGAGCGCGCTACATCAGCGATTTGTTTTGCGATTCCTTGAACGACATCGGGATCGACACCTATACCAGTGCCGCCACCAAAAACCTCACCCGAGAGTTTTAGGAGGACTCTCGAGTAGGTCATGGACACTATTGTCTTACTGTCCGACGCGGAAACGGAAGAAGGCAGTCGCTGATGTCCCAGCCTCAGTGAGGACTTGGGCTACCGATTTCTTCTGATCCTTGGCAAATGCCTGTTCAACCAGGCTTACTTCCTTCACAAAGCCAGTGACGCGCCCCTCAACGATCTTGGCCAGGGCTGCCTCAGGCTTACCCTCATTGCGCGCAGTCTCTTCAGCGATACGTCGCTCGTTCTCGATGACATCTGCTGGGACTTGATCGCGAGTGACATATTGTGGTGCGAATGCGGCGATATGTTGCGCAACATCCTTCCCGATATCTCCTACTGCCTTACTGAGTTGGAACAGAACTCCAACCTGCGGAGGCAAGTCAGGGCTGGTCTTATGTAGGTAAGCAACTACCGGTGAACCTTTGAGTACACCAACGCGACGAAGTGCGATGCGCTCACCAAGTGTGGCGTTCGCTTCATCGATATGCGCTTGCACGCTCTTACCGCCACCGAAATCTGAGGCCAAGAAACCTTCGGTATCAGAGACATTGGATACAGCAAGTTTGCTCACCAATTCATCGGCGAGCGCTTGGAATCGCTCCCCCTTAGAGACGAAGTCGGTCTCGCAGTTGAGTTCAAGGATTACTCCTGAATCTCCATCGACCTTTGCGGTGACTAGGCCATTTGAGGTAGCTCGCCCTTCGCGCTTGGTGACGCCCTTGAGACCTTTGACGCGAATGATTTCGACTGCTTTGTTGAATTCTCCACCAGCCTCATCGAGGGCTTTCTTGCAATCCAACATACCTGCGGCAGTTTGCTCGCGCAGGCGCTTTACATCTTCTGCTGTATAGGACATTTATCTACGCTTTCATCTCGTAAGTGCTACTTGGCGGGAGTCTCTATTGCTTCAGGTATTGCTGCAGGCGCTGCTGCCTCAAGCGCTGCTGCTACATCGGCAACAGCTGCTGCAGCAGGCTCTGGCTTGTTATTTGCCTGGCGCGCTTGCATGCCGGCAACTACTGCATCGGCAATCACGCGGGTAAGGAGCGCGACTGAACGGATTGCATCATCGTTGCCTGGAATCTTGTATTCGACCTCGTCTGGATCGCAGTTGGTGTCGAGGATAGCGATAACTGGAATTCCAAGTTTGTGTGCCTCTTGCACTGCAAGATGCTCTTTCTTGGTGTCAACTACCCAGATTGCTGAAGGAAGTTTGGACATGTTGCGAATTCCATCGAGGTTCTTCTTCAACTTATCTTTCTCACGACGGAAGATAAGGAGCTCCTTCTTGGTACGAATCTGATCTTGATTGGTCTCGAGGGCTTCAAGCTCCTTGAGACGATCGATTCGCTTGGCAACGGTGTTGAAGTTGGTCAGCATGCCGCCGAGCCAACGCTCAGTCACATAGGGCATACCAACGCGCTTAGCCTGTTCGATGATCGGCTCTTGGGCTTGCTTCTTTGTTCCGACGAAGAGGATATGTCCGCCTCGGGCGACAGTATCTTTCACGAAGGCATATGCCTGGTCAATTAGTCCCAATGATTGTTGGATATCGATGATGTAGATGCCGTTACGTTCGGTGAAGATGTAACGCGTCATCTTTGGAGTCCATCGACGAGTTTGATGTCCGAAATGGACGCCGCTGTCGAGGAGTTCTCGCATGGTGACAACCGCCATGGTTGCGCGCTCCTAATTCCGCACACGGTGAGACCGTGTGCACTCGGTTGTTGGTAGGAATCGATTTGATTCTTACCTCTAGCAATTCGAGCCGGCGCCCTTCGATATGGACCGCTTCGCATCAAGCGCGCGGACCGAGGTAGTGAAGGGGCTCGATTTGCGTGAAGTCACCGGTTTTACTCGGTGCTGGGCGCAAGCCTACCTGACCCACAGGGCTCCGATTTCCCCAGAGGTGGCTCCTGCTAGCCTCGACAGACAAGAGGGCGCGCCACTATCGCCGCCATGAAACTCACCTCACTCCCCTCCTCCGCCTCCAAATGGGCGGCGATTGCCACCTTCTCTGCCACTGCATTTCTCTCAGGTCTGGCTCTGCCTACCACCGCACGCGATATCACCGCAGCCCAAACCTGGATCTCACCTCTTCCTGGAGTTCGTCCCGTGATTACCAGTTACCACCCAGACGGTAAGAGCACCAAGCGAGGCGGAGTCCAAAAACCTGCAGGAGCGCATATGGGCGTTGACTTCATCGCAACATTTGGTGAAGAGATTCGCGCACCCCAAGATGGAGTCATCTCTTATATCGGCACTGTTAATCAGATACCGATTGTCGTGCTCACTCACTTGGATCAGTTGGTTTTACGACGGACTACCTACTTACCTGCAAGCACTGATTTCACTATTGGGCATCCAGTAATACAAGGAGAGAACTTTGCGCGCGTGGCACCGATTTTCCATTGCGCCCGGCCATGCCTACATTGGGGCGAGCGGATTGGGAATAAATATTCCAATCCTATGAAACATCTTGGTAAAGCAGTGCTTCTGCCTCGCCTTGATTAAAAGTTCATCACGCACGGGGATGGGCTTGTTTATACGCAGCCTTTAATCGCTCTTCCGAGACGTGGGTATAAATCTGAGTTGTCGCGAGCGATGCATGGCCCAATATTTCCTGAACTGTTCGTAAATCTGCGCCGCGTTCTAATAGATGGGTTGCAGCGCTATGGCGCAAGCCATGCGGACCGACTCGAGGAGAGTTTGGCAACGCCTGCAGTGCGGTGTAAACCACTTCTCGAACAGTTCGAGGATCGATGCGCTTTCCTCGGGCACCAAGAAAGAGAGCAAGCCCTGATGTAGCACTTAGGTACAAAGCGCGCGCATCATTAATCCAGGTATCTAACGCTCGAAGCGCTGGCGCACCAAGAGGGACTGTGCGCTCTTTCCGCCCCTTACCGAAGACTCGAATGGTATTGCGCGCTCGGTCAATATCTTCTAAATCCAATCCGCATAACTCAGAGACTCGAATGCCAGTGCTGTAGAGCAGTTCGACTATGGCGATGTTACGAATCGCGTGTGGGTCGATTTCTTCGCTGACCGCGCTCTCGAGCGCATTGAAAACCTCCTCAGTTTCAGAGACGGTGAGCACAGTTGGCAAGGTCCGCTGCGATCGCGGAGTCGCTAACCGATCGCCGACATCCTCTTTCATTAATCCATTCTTGGTTGCCCATGCAGTGAAAGTGCGGACCGCAACAGCCCGCCGTGCGATAGTAGTTCGCGCTCCGCCTTTGCTCTGTAACAATGCTAACCATGAACGAATTGCCGGAAGGGTTAGTTGATCAACGGAATTGATTCCTAAGCGAGCGCAATGTTCGAAGAGTGAGGTGAGATCTCCAATGTAGGCCCGGATAGTATGTTCAGAGAAGTTTCGCTGCAAACGAAGATGCTCTTCATATCGAAACAGAGGATCTACAAACATAAATTAAAGGTTACTCGGGCTTGATTCCTTTACGGAGTAAGCCATACGTAACTGCCTCTTCTAAAGCCATCTCCGAGGCGGCTATAACGTTCTCATGGACACCGACTGTGGTCCACTCCCCTTCACCATCACTGGTTTCCACGAGAACTCGGGTAACGGCACTGGTCCCCTGGCGACCTTCGAGGATGCGAACCTTGTAATCAGTCAATTCAAGAGCAGCAAGTTCAGGATAGATACTCTCTAGCCCCTTGCGGAGCGCATTATCGATTGCGTTAACCGGACCATTTCCTTCGCCAGCAGTAATGAACTCTTTTTCTCGTGCTTTGATCTTGACCGTGGCGCGAGATATCACTGATGCATCAGGGCGACGCTCAACATTCGTGGACCACTCAAGGACAGTGAAGAATCGCACCTTTTCCCCTGCTTGCGCCTCGCGAAGGAGTAACTCAAAGGATGCATCCGCTGCTTCAAAGGTGTAGCCACGCATCTCTAATTCTTTTACTCGCTCGACAACTTTTCCGACGAGCTCGCGATCGGCGCTGACATCGATACCCATCTCTTGGCTCTTGAGTTCGACAGATGCGCGACCTGCCATATCGGATACGAGCATGCGACGATCGTTACCAACAAACTCTGGTTCGGTATGTTGATAGAGCGCAGGATCGACTTTGATTGCCGATGCATGAAGGCCTGCTTTATGCGCGAATGCTGAGATGCCAACATATGGTTGGCGCGGACTTGGTGCGATGTTGGTGACTTCGGCAACCGCATGCGAAATACGGAACGCCTCGCGCAAACTTCCTTCTGGAAGGACTGGCTTCTTATATTTCAATTCTAAGTTTGCGACAATCGAAACAAGGTCAGCGTTACCAGTTCGCTCGCCATATCCATTGAGCGTTCCCTGAACGTGAGTCGCACCTGCATCGATAGCAGCAAGCGAGTTGGCAATCGCGCAACCGGTGTCGTTATGGCAATGGATTCCCACCCGCGCGCCAGTGACAGCAAGCGCATCTGCAACAACATCAGCAATCTCCGCAGGCAACATTCCACCATTGGTGTCACAGAGCGCAGCAATGTCTGCTCCTGCCTCTATAGCAACGCGCACTACCTCAAGTGCATAAGCTTTATTCGCACGATAGCCATCAAAGAAGTGCTCAGCATCAAGAAATACCCGACGACCTTCCTTCACCATGAACGAAATAGTGTCGCGCACCATCGCGAGGTTCTCATCAAGTGAAGTCTTAAGCGCAAGATCGACATGGCGATCATGTGACTTGGCAACGACGGTAATAATCGGCGCCTGTGAATCGATGAGGGCACGAACTTGCTCATCATCGGCTGCCTTCACGTTCGGACGTCGCGTAGCTCCAAAGGCAACAAATTGCGCATTCTTAAATTGAATCTCTTTTGTAACCCGTGCAAAGAATTCAGTATCGCGAGGATTAGCTCCTGGCCAACCACCTTCGATGAAACCGACACCTAGATCATCTAGGTGGCGAGCAATCACCATCTTGTCGTGCACCGAAAGATTTAGTCCTTCTTGCTGCGCACCATCGCGCAGGGTGGTGTCGTAGATGTGAAAGGCATCGCCCTGGGGCTGGGTAGCCATTAGAGAACGCGCTTCATCCAACCGTGCTTATCAGCAACAGTTCCATGTTGAATTCCCAGTAAGTGCTCACGCAACTTCATCGTGATCTGACCAGGTTTTCCATCACCGATAGTGAAATTCCCTTGCGCGCTCTTTGCTTCGCCGATTCCTGAGATAACAGCAGCGGTACCACAGGCAAAGACCTCAGTGATTTCACCACGTGCGACGCCTGCGCGCCACTGGTCGACAGAGATCATTCCCTCTTCGACCTTAAAGCCAAGATCCTTTGCAACTGTTAAGAGTGAGTAGCGAGTGATTCCCGGAAGGAGGGTGCCAGTGAGTGACGGCGTGAAGATAGTTGCGCTCTCGCCTGTGCCCTTCACGAAGAAGAGATTCATACCACCCATCTCTTCTACCCATTTGCGTTCGACAGCATCGAGCCAGACCACTTGATCGCAACCCTCTTTTGCCGCAGCCTTTTGTGCAACGAGCGATGCTGCATAGTTGCCACCACACTTTGCCTCACCAGTGCCACCTGGTGCAGCGCGAACATATTCCGTGGAGATCCAGACCGAGACAGGTTTAGCCGCATTGAAATATGCAGCCGCAGGCGTGGCTATGAGTAAGTACATAGCTGCATTACTTGGTCGCACGCCCAGCCCAACTTCAGAGGCAATCATGAATGGACGAATGTAGAGCGACTCACCTGGATTGTTCGGCACCCATCCCGCATCTTGTTTTACTAATGCCTCAACCGTCGCGACAAAATCTTCAACGGGAAGTTCCGGCAGCGCCATTCGCTTAGCGCTACGAGCAAAACGCGCACCGTTCTCTTCAGGACGAAAAAGTGAGATGCCACCGTCGGCTTGGCGATATGCCTTCAAGCCTTCGAAGATCTCTTGCCCATAGTGAAAGACCGCCGTGGCTGGGTCAAGAGTGATCGGCGCGTATGGAACTAGTTGCGCATCGCTCCATCCAGTCGCTTCACTCCAATTCGCAACGACCATGTTGTCGGTGTAGTGCTTACCAAAGCCAGGCACAGCAACTCGCTCCGTGCGTAGTGCATCAGGAACTGGCGTTGCGCTTGGCTTTAGTTCGATCTTCATGGTCTTTCCTTTTGGATTAGATGAGAGCTGCGATTGCAGAGCCGATATCGGTAGTGGAGCGTCCTGGCTTTCGTGTTGCCAGATCCTGCGCAACAGCCGCGTTGACATCGGCTGCTGCTTTCGGATGACCGAGGTGATCGAGCATCATGGCAAGTGAGAGCACAGTCGCAGTTGGATCAGCGATGTTCTTTCCTGCGATATCAGGAGCAGAACCATGAACTGGCTCGAACATCGATGGGAAATTTGGATTTGGGCTGATGTTGCCTGAGCAGGCAAGGCCAATTCCACCAGTGATTGCCGCTGAAATATCAGTAAGGATGTCACCAAAGAGATTGTCAGTGACTACTACATCAAATCGCGCTGGATCGGTAACAAAGAACATCGCTGCAGCATCAACATGGAAGTAGTCGGTGGGGATATTTGGATAATCCTTCTTCACTGCTTCGAAGGTTCGCTTCCAGAGCGCACCTGAGTGCAACATGATGTTGTCTTTATGAACCATCGTGACCTTCTTGCGGCCACGGGCAATACAGAGTTCAAATGCATAACGAATCACGCGCTCGACCCCTGAGCGAGTGTTGATGCTCTCTTCGGTAGCAAC
>SYAM01000047.1 GCA_005787645.1 Actinomycetota bacterium
TAGGGAGGTCGCTCAGTCGACTCTCCAACTTAGAGAATTGAGCAATCTCATTCTGCAGGCGTGAAAGTTTGCTCGTCACTTGAGTCGCATTTTCTGGATCATCCCAAAGATTCGGATTCGCAGCATCTTCTTCAAGTTTTACAACCTGCTTTGCCATCGAAGCAAGATTGAGAACGCTTTTAATTGTCGTGAGTTTTTGAGCAAGAAAATCTAGTTCTTGCTGATATTCGCGTTCTGACATGAGTGTAATCATACTTGGAAATATGGAGACCTCAGTCTCAACTATCTCGAGATAAGACCGTCCTCATTTACCTATCTTTTCGCACTCGCTGAAGCCCTGCCTCAACATGTGCAGTGACTCTTGGCTCAAAATTTGAAAGTCCTTGGGGAGTAAAAGGCAATCTAATCTTCTCTTCAATAACGAGTGAAATTCGGCCAGCATCGCACTTTGTCGCTATAAATCTCTTATTTGGGTGGACTTGATTTAATTTTTTCTGAATCTGGAGGAGCAAATTTGTACAACCAACATTGACAAAACTACGCGCATCATCTTTTAGTAGTTCATCTGAATCAAAGAAATAATCTTGATACGAAATCTCTTGAAATAAACTCGAGATGAATTCCTCGCCCCATTGCTCTAGTTTCATCTTTGATGTACCTAAGAAATAGATGTTTACGGCAACAATATATGTTGATAATGCAAACAAAACTAGGCCAATCAAAAGAGGCAATACCGAACCATTCTCACTCGCTAACTGAACCCGTCGATTGCATCCAATAGAAATTAGAGGGGGGGTTATCAATTCCAACGGCCACCCTCCAGAAAAGCCTCAAATCTCTCTCCGCTTCCACTAAGCGAAATCCTCATCAAGCTTCCACGACGAGGACATACTCCTGAAATACACCTCACTTCGAGGTCCTCGGAAGAATTATGAAGAGTCAAAAATCTTTTTGAAATACTGATTGAATAAGCGAAGTCTTCGCCAGATCTTAGAATCTGAACAACTTCACGGAACATTTCCTCTTCTCGAAGGCTCTTAATCGAATGCGTTGTTGTTTGAGAGAAAAAAATAATGATAGGGAGAAGGAAAAGAGTCAGGAAAAATATGAACTCTAAAACTGTATTGCCACATTCATCATGCTGGAATCTGACATACCGTAACTGACAAGGTAGGGTCAAAAGTCACCAAGAGTCCTGGAGAGTTAAACTTCGGGCAGATGGAGTAATAGAGAAACCCCCCACATTGAAGGTCCTTCCAACAAGCACCAATTGAATGAAAACTCTATTTCCAATTGGAAAATGCATTACATGAAAATCTACAACCCCCAAGTTATGTCCTTCAATTAATGATTGAGATCTCGTAGGAGAGTGTGAGATTTCGGGTTCTCTTGCTATTTCTCGTCCGATTAATATTGCGCTCGAATGCAACCGATTGAGCGTCATTCCATATTGAAAGAGCGAAATAAGAATTATCATCAAAAAAATTATTGGGATAATCAAGATTAGGGCATCAACACTTCCATTTTCTCGCGCTCTCTGTTCTGATGACTTCTGCCTGCAAGAGGTTCGACCAAAACTCCTCCGATCACTGCAGCCAACTCGGGTACAGGAGAAAGCAGACCAAAACCACGTGTGCCTGTCTCCAGAGCAACAGTTACCTGATTGCATTCATAGAATCTAGAGAGCTTCGGAGAATTTGATTAAGTCGAGGAGCCGCAACGGTCCAAATGCCAGTCACTAATCCGGCCGTCATCAAAACGACCAAGACCCAGCCAGGCACATCGCCACCTTCATGCGTTCGACGCGAATTAAAGGTCGATCTACCAGGTATGACTCCTGCTGCTGATCCTGCTGCTGATCCTGCTGCTGATCCTGCTGCTGATCCTGCTGCTGATCCTGCTGCTGATCCTGCTGCTGATCCTGCTGCTGATCCTGCTGCTGCTCCTGCTGCTGATCCTGCTGCTTTCTCACCTCTTCCGTAGTGATACTGCTTAAACATCAGCAATCCATACTCAAAGACTAAATCTTGAAATTTGATAATACTGTTCAGGAATTTGATTAACCAGAGCTGGCCACGAATCAGTCGCCACTTCATAAATATTTCCTCCTGAGAATCTCGACATTAGTCGCACGTACATTTCCAAATAAAAAACTTTGCCGTGAAGGGAACCCACATAACTATGGAATAGTCACCAATTGTTGTAACTGTTGAAAACTTGGCCACAATGCAAATAGCACTGATATAGGCAGAAGCAAGAAGACTACAGGCACCATCATTTTGATTTCTGCTCGTCCTGCTCGCTCCATAAGAAGTCTTTTCTGTGCTTCTCGCATACTCAAAGCAAACTCGCCAAGTTGAGTTGCCAATGGAGTACCACGGGACAGTGTAATTGTGAGGATGTCGACGAAATTTGACAGCGCGTTTGATTTTAGGCGCAAAGCAAGAAGATCAAATGCTTGCTGAATAGATTCGCCACCTGCAACTTTCGACTCTAAGGTACTTAGTTCGCGCATGAATGGAGGTTTGTTTCTCATTCTTCGAATATAGAACCACTTCGGCCCTAAGGATTGTTTTGGTGCTTTTTCGATTTCTTTATACTCCTGAATCACTCTCGAAACAGCACTCATTAGGGAAAGACCAGAATTCACGGCCAATGATAGAGACTCAACAAAGTCAGCAAAGTTCACTTCAAATTCTTCTCGATATGTGATGAAAATACGCCGTCGATAATTGAACATCCAGTAGATAAATCCAAGAGCTGAAACTATCATTAAAGTTATAGTCCGAATGAAATCCAAACCCAAAACTTGCGAGATGATGACCTGAAGAATCCCCAGAAATATCGACTTCATCAATATTTCTAAAAAAATCTCAGTTCTTGATACGCCGATGAGTTCCGTAATTTCATCTAAGAGAACTAGATAACTCTTTCTCAACCGAAGAAAGATAGATTCTTTGCTTCCAGACCTTAGAATGAATCCGTGCGTGGTATATATTCCGGCAATCAGCACCATCGTAAAGATGGAAAAAGTCAAATACTCGCTCCTTATCAAAGAAATCTTTTTCCTGAAGATATAGATTCTGAAATGTAAAAAATCCATTTGTATGCAAGGCCAGTAGCGATGAGTCCAACGATTAATACTGTTCTTCCAGAATTAGAGTTATAAGCATCAATTGTTTGAGAGTGGAGTGAAAGTACTAGCAGCAACAACCAAGGTGTAAGTGCGGCCAAGGCAGCGCCATTCTTGATCCAGTTTTGTCGAATGGCAATTTCATCAAATGCGCGCTCCCGATGCCGTAAATGCGCGCTCAAGTTCCTCAAAATAGGTCCGATTTCCTGGCCCCCACAATCTCGCGCTATCAGAATCGTAGATTTAAGTTGCGCAGCCATTCGATAGTGTGACTTGGCCCCACGGAGGGCTGCGGCAGATACAAAATCATTCAGTGCGATTGTCAAGCTACTTGAACTTACAAAAGAGTTTTTGAAGGCTTTAAATTCATCATGGAGCGCTTGTGGACCTCTAGTCACCATTCCACTCAGTGCTTGCTGCAGCGAAACTCCTGAAGCAGTCGCGGTGGAGAGCTGGTCTATGACCAATGGCCAGGATTTTCGTCGGGCTTCATCCTCTTTTCTATCGTTGCTCTTCTTATAAATGCTTGGGATATAGCTCAAAATAATTGATACCGGAAGAGATATGTTCACACTTCTGGTAATCAGAAAGATCAATGAGAAAACGATGCCCTGAAACGAGATAAAAGTAAGCGCTTGAAAAAATTTTCTTTTGATTAGTTTTGGTCTAGTGATTATTCTCAAATGCGAATTAAGAGAGAAGAACAAAAATGCTCCTGAGGTGAATAGAGTAAAGAAGAGCAATCTTGTAATTCCCATCAAGAATTACTTCGAAGGATATTTGAGTTTCTCCGATGATTTGCCAATTCAAAGACTTGATTAAGTACTTTTTTTACCTCTATCAACTTGGGATATGCATCAAAATCCACTTGACTGATCTGATATCGATCGATATCCCATCTAATGAGATCCTCTACTCTAAGTTGGTTTTGAAAGAGATTTTTTGGGACTAGAGATATCTGTGAGACTCGACGTTTGCCGAACCGATCTTTTTGACAATGAACTACCACATCAATGTTTTCCTGTACTGCCTCTAATGAAAATTCACGGTTGATATTGGCACCTGCGAGAAGTGGTAGCGCGGCTATCTTCCGTAGCGCGTCAACTGGCGAGTTTGCATGGATGCTTGCCAATCCAGGAATTCCCGAATTGAGGGCGAGGAGAAGGTCGAGTGCTTCAGCCCCACGAACTTCTCCTATTACGAGGTGGGTCGGTCGCATGCGAAGAGCCTCCCGAACCAACATCCGAAGTGTGACTTCACCATTGCCCTCAAGATTGGCTTGACGCGTTTGCAGCGCTACATGATCGGCAACACGTGGTACAAGTTCAAAAACCTCCTCGATAGAAATGAGCCTGCTCGACACATGTAGCTCTCCGAGCAGGCAATTAAGCACGGTTGTTTTGCCAGCTTGAGTCGCGCCACTTACAAGAATGTTTGTCTCTGATTGGACGAGGGTACGAAGCAACTCTGCAATTTGGAGATCTAACGATTCGACCTCTATAAGATCTACAAGCGTAAATGCCCTTAAGGCGCGCTTTCGAACATTGAGCGTCCAAAATTCCGAAGTTATATCCGGAATCACCACATGAAGTCGAGCTCCATTTGGCAGACGTGCGTCGACAAAAGGTTGGGATAGATCAACTCGCCGCCCACTCCACGCCAACATCCGCTCTATTGCATCTCTAATCGCTTCTCCCGTCATGGTGAGTGGAACTAATTCCGTTCGCCCATTGCGTGCTATGAAAATGCGATTTGGAGAATTTATCCAGAGTTCTTCTACCGAATCGTCTTCAAGAAGGTTTTGTAATTGACCAGTCACGGCAGAACTCTCTCTCACTACCGTACTAAACCCACTTCACTATCCAATTTTGTTGATAATTTGATTGCCGAATGTCCTCAAGAAATTACTTAGTGTTGGTGAGTATCTCGTGCTCAAGGGTAGAAATAGCGTGGGTCACTCTTTTTTGCAGATCTTGCCCACTTGCCTGGTTTCTGAGGGAATCGTGGGTGATATGTGAATCAAGAACAGCGCGGGAAAGATGCGGCGGATGAAGTTCGAGTCCGGCAACCTTTGCCGTTAACGCAACTCCAATTAGCTCCAGTTTCCGTTTTACTTCTACATAATCTCCTGATGTAAGAATGAGAATATCTGCAAATGTGTAACGAGAAATCAAATCATTTGCTCGCAAATTTTCAGAGATATTTTTGCTAATCGTTAATACCCGTGCAGCTAAGTTATAGATCTGTTCCTCTGTTCTATCGCTCAGCTCGTAATCTGACCTTACAGACAACACCATGCGTCCAGCGTCATCACGCTCCATAGTTGAGATCAAAAAGAGGTTACTCGTGCCACCACTTCGCTCCACCGATTTAAGCTCCCGAATTGCGCTATCTAAGAATGCGGGAAAAGACATCAAACCAGTGAGAACATCTTTTAATCCATCATGCCGCACTAACTCTCGCGCATGGTTATTGATACTCATGGTGAACTCTTAACTAGGTTTAATCTTCTTTGAGTTGTGCGGATTGAGCTGTAATGAAAAGGATTCCGATAATCGCAAGAACCGCAAATGAGCCAAGCATCAAAGAGATTCCTAGCCACCCGCCTTGCCAAATGTAATACGAAACTGCCAGAGCAATCAGATTCGCCAACATCGCTGGAGAATTTCCATATCTTTTCCCCCGCCGAATTCCTTTCGCAGCCACGAGCAATCCAATTCCACCCAAAAGCGCGAAGACGATTTCAGCAATTAACGCATCCACATTCTTCACCTGAGCGATAAATGATTCGATGATAAGAAATAGTCCTAAGAAGAAAAGTAAAAGTGCTTCTCCACCAATAATGGTCGAGGTGATTCGTCGTAGGAAAAGTTCATCTCTGAGTTTTGCCATCACCATTCCACCACTTCTCTATCCTCCCAAAGCAATCCTGTTTGATCGACTCCTGCAGTAAAGTCTCGAGTTGCTAACCAGATGGCGGTTTCAGCACCTTCAGCCGCAGTTCGCAGCGCATTGGGTCCACCCATATCAGTTTGAGAGTGATTAGGACAGATTGCATCGACAAGTACGCCGCGAGCGCCCAATCCAGTCTCATGAGCAAAGTTGCGGACAAAAGCATTTACCCCTGCCTTGCTAATTCGATATGGCGCAAGTCCGCCTGCATTACCTGGTCCTGACATACGGCCAAGACATGCGCTAAACACAATTACCCGACCTTGTCGCTGCTCAACCATATGGTCGGCAAAAGTATTCACCACATTAAATACACCAGAGAGATTGATATCAATCGTTCGATCCCAATCCTCTTTTGTTGCCTTTATGGTCTTCGACATTTTCTCTGACATCACGCCATGAGAAAGTACAATGATGTCGAATGGTTGATGTTGGGATTTGATTTCCCGCAGACGGTTATAGTCCCGAACGTCGCATGTAATTCCTGAGACACCTAATTCTCGTGATGCCTTCGCCACGTTCTCTGCGTTCTGGCCGAGGATGGTGGTGTCGATGCCGTGAGCAAGTAATCCCCTGGCGACCTCGTAGCCCAAACCCCGTGATCCCCCCGTGACCAACGCTCGCACCATGCGCCTACTCTTCACGGCGAGCGCCCGTTCGGCAACGCAGGGGCCGCTGCTTAGCACCCAGAAGAAGCTCGGGGCTGTCGTCGGGAGTGCTCGTCGGGAGTGCGAAGGCGGCTGTCAGGAGCGCGATGGCAGTCGTCAGGAGCGAAACTTGAGGAACCTCACCCCCGGGCCAGAGCCGATACGGGTGATAACTACCCCCGCACCTCGATACCCTTGCCTTAAACAAGTACTGGGAGAGTCAGTGTCGACTACAGACTTCGCTGGGGATTTCGGCGCCAATGAATGGCTCGTCGATGAAATGTATGAGAAGTATTTAGTGAATCCCGAATCGGTAGATAGTCAATGGAAAGCCTTCTTTGCAAGTGGCAGACATACGACCACGAGTGGTTCTAGTAATGGAACTGCTCATGGAAACGCTAATGGAAAAGCTCAGAGTGGAGCGCAGCGTCCACCCGTTTCCAATCCCACCGCACCTGCAACTGCAGCCCAACTTCCTCCAGGATTAACTCTTCCCGCTTCTGGCGGACGTCCACCTGCGCCCAAGAGTGCGAGCGTGCCAGCAGAATCTCCCCGCACGACTAGCACGACTAGCACGACTGCTACATCAGGAACTGGTGCACCTATCGCTCCTGCTGCTGCGACTGCTGCTGCGACTGCTGCTGCGACTGCTGCTGCGACTGCTGCTGCGACTGCTGCTGCGACTGCTGCTGCACACCAACAATCGGTAATCTCAAAAGCGCCGCGAACGTCAACTCCCCTTCCCGCACAACCCACTCAAAAGAGCGCACCCGTTGTTGAATCTCCCTCGGCAGGACATGTTGATCCACTGCGCGGTACCGCGGCGCGAGTTGTCACCAACATGGAAGCATCGCTAAACGTTCCTACTGCTACAAGCGTCCGTTCTATACCCGCTAAATTGCTCATCGATAATCGCATCGTCATCAACAACCACATGAAACGTGCACGGGGTGGAAAAGTCTCCCTCACTCATCTCATTGGTTATGCAATGGTGAAGGCGCTACGTGCAATGCCGGAGATGAATGCGTATTACACAACCATCGAAGGTAAGCCTGCGATTGGTAAACCAGATCACATCAATATTGGTATCGCAATCGATCTAGCAAAATCTGATGGAACCCGCCAACTACTCGTCCCCTCTATAAAAGGGTGCGAGGCGCTGGATTTCGCACAATTCCTTGAGACCTATGAATCGCTTATCAAGAAGGCGCGAACAGGCTCACTCACTGTTGAGGATTTCGCAGGTACAACTGTTTCACTCACTAACCCCGGCACAATAGGGACGGTTCACTCGGTACCACGATTGATGGAGGGCCAAGGGCTGATTCTTGGCGTCGGTTCGATGGAGTACCCAGCAGAATTCCAGGGAACAAACGAAGAGACTCTCTCGCGAATGGCAGTGAGCAAGGTGGTAACTCTCACCAGCACCTATGACCACCGCATCATCCAAGGAGCACAATCGGGCGATTTCCTCCGTCGTATTCATGAGCTCCTCCTGGGCGGCGAGGGTTTCTACGACGAGATTTTCACTGCTCTTCGCATTCCTTACGTACCAATCCGCTGGAATACCGACCTCGATCGCAGCAAAGATGATGACATTCACAAGACTGCACGAGTCCAAGAACTTATCCATGCCTTCCGCAGTCGTGGACATCTCATGGCTGATGTGGATCCACTCGAATTCAAATTACGTATTCACCCCGATCTCGACACCCTCACTCATGGTCTGACCCTCTGGGATCTTGATCGTGAAGTAGCCACAGGTGGTTTCGGTGGCAAACCTTTTATGAAATTACGTGACATTCTCGGCATCCTTCGTAACGCCTACTGCCGCACCATCGGTATCGAATATATGCACTTAAGTAACCCGGCAGAACGTAAGTGGATGCAAGCACGTCTTGAGGTGCCGGTGGAGCGAATGGATCGCGAGGAACAACTACGAATCCTTCGCAAACTTAATAGCGCAGAGGCGTTTGAGACATTCCTACAAACTAAGTTCGTTGGACAGAAACGTTTCTCACTCGAGGGCGGCGAATCCGTAATTCCTATCCTTGATGCGATTTTGATTGCAGCAGCCGAAGAGAAACTTGATGAAGTCTGTATCGGAATGCCGCACCGTGGACGTCTCAATGTGCTCGCTAATGTTGCAGGTAAACCACATGGCCAGATCTTCCAAGAGTTCGAAGGCCATTACCAAGATAATTCCGTGCAAGGTTCGGGAGATGTGAAGTATCACCTAGGAACGCAATCTGTCTTCACGGCGGATTCTGGAGCACAAACTAAGGTTTACCTCGCTGCCAACCCTTCACACCTTGAAGCGGTCAACCCGGTACTTGAAGGAATCGTCCGCGCCAAGCAGGACAAGATCAATATCCGCGATGCATTCTCTGTCGTTCCAATCCTTCTCCATGGCGATGCTGCATTCGCCGGGCAAGGTGTAGTCGCTGAGACCCTCAATCTCTCGCAATTAGCTGGATATCGAACCGGTGGCACTCTCCACATCGTCATCAATAACCAAGTTGGATTTACGACATCGCCGAGTGCTGCACGTTCATCAACTTATGCAACAGATGTTGCGCGGATGGTGCAGGCGCCGATATTCCATGTCAACGGTGACGACCCAGAGGCATGTGTTCGGGTAGCCCGGTTGGCATACGAATACCGCCAGGCATTCCATAAAGATGTCGTCATCGACATGATCTGCTATCGACGTCGTGGTCATAATGAAGGTGACGAGCCAAGTTTCACTCAACCTTTGATGTACAAACTTATTGATGCAAAACGGACTGCTCGTACCCTCTACATTGAGGCGCTCATCGGACGTGGCGATATCACGATGGAAGAGGCAGACGAGGTCACCAAAGATTTCCAAGCCCAACTTGAATCCATCTTTGCCGCAGTCCATAACAAAGAGGCAAGCGCTCCGACTCTGGATGCAAAGAGCGTTCTCGCTCCCGAAGATGCTAAGACATCGATTTCGGCCGAGACAGCGCGAGCAATCGCAGCGACCCAGATTGCTATCCCTGAAGGATTCACCGTGCACCCGAAACTCTTGCCACAACTCTCTCGCCGCGTGGAGATGCTCAACGAAGGGACAATTGATTGGGCAATGGGTGAGACGCTCGCTTTTGGTTCTCTTCTATTGGAGGGTAAGCACATCCGCCTTGCCGGACAGGATGTTGGGCGAGGCACCTTCAGTCAACGCCATGCTGTGATTGTCGATGGAAATAACGGTAGCGAGTGGATTCCACTTCGGGGATTGATATCTAATGAGAATCAATTCTTTGTTGTGAATTCCCTGCTTTCTGAGTATGCAGCTCTTGGATTCGAATATGGCTACTCAGTCGAACGTGACGATGCGCTCGTTCTCTGGGAGGCGCAGTTCGGTGATTTTGCCAACGGCGCTCAAACCATCATCGATGAATTCATTTCATCAGCTCTGCAAAAGTGGGGCGAGCGTTCATCTGTGGTGGTGCTCTTGCCACATGGTTATGAGGGACAAGGACCAGATCATTCATCGGCGCGAATTGAGCGATTCCTTCAACTCTGCGCTGAGAACAATATGACAGTGGCTCAGCCATCTAGCCCGGCTTCATACTTCCACTTGCTCCGCTGGCATATGGCCAACCCAGCGCGACGTCCTCTTATCGTCTTCGAGCCAAAGTCAATGCTCCGCCTAAAGGCAGCGGCTTCCAAGTTAGAAGATTTCACCTCTGGACATTTTCACACTGTGATTCCAGATCCAATGGTCAACAATGCAACCCGATTGATTTTCTGCTCTGGCAAGATCTATCACGAACTTGTCGCTGAGCGAGCAAAACTCAATGAACTAACTACCGCAATCGTCCGCGTTGAGCAGCTTTATCCATTCCCTGCTGCAGCACTCAAGGCAGAGATAGCAAGGCATCCGAGCGCAAATATCTTGTGGGTTCAAGATGAACCAGCAAACCAAGGTGCTTGGCCCTTCTTTGCGCTCAACTCAATAGATCTACTCGATGGACGAACTATTCGCCGAGTATCGCGTCTGGCATCTGCAGCACCGGCGACTGGTAATCATCATCTCCACGAAGAGGAGCAGAAAGCTCTAATCTTCGAAGCTTTCCAACGCTAATACCGCGCGCGGCGATATCTAAATAGGACTTTGCCAACGATCTCTTCACCATCAAGTGCGCCCCAGGTCCGTGAATCTTGAGAGATCTCCTTGTTATCTCCTTCTACCCAATATGTCGGATAGTGGCGATTTGGCGAATCACCGCGAATGCCTGTGAGGCGTTTGATGAAAAGCGCTCCCGGTTGCGCCTCTCGTTCAATAAGCAGAAGCTCCCCTACGCGAACTCGTGGCGTGGAAGTCGAAGGCAAGTAACGCACCAGAAGCCAATCACCGTGATCAAGGGCAGGAGCCATTGACTGACCCTCAACTTCAGCGATGGAAACTCCGCGTAGGAGCAGTCGAGACCAGAAACCTGGCTGGGGGCGATGCTGGTGTGGCTTCACAAGATGAGGGTAACCATTAAGACAGGTAGGCTCTACTGGAGATAGCGTGAAAA
>SYAM01000048.1 GCA_005787645.1 Actinomycetota bacterium
TGCTAGTGACGCTCATTTTGCAGCACGCGCTAGCCAAGGCCATATTGGAAGAGCTCGATTTTTACTCCGTGAACCTCAGTCGCGCGCTCGCCGCGACGAAGTCATCACGATGGCATTAGAGCTCCATGATGTTGCAGGGGCAATGACTGGTGCAGCGCGATTGATGGAGATTGCTGCTGAAGAGGCTGAGAGTGAGGCGAGCGAACGGGACGAAGTGGAACGTGAGCAGTTATCCAACGCGTTAGGCGTGGGTGCAACAGGAAAGGCACCGACAGGCTCGAGTAAAGCATTGAAAGATTTGGAGAAGGAGCAGAAATCTCGAATCACTCGTGCTACTCGCGATTCAATCGATCGCGCTTTACTTGATATCTCTACGGCATATCGCGATCTTTTAACCATTCAGATGGGGATTGCTGGTGAACGAGAGTTAATCAATGAGCATCTACGTGCTCAGATTGAGAGACGTGCAGGTGCGTGCAGCGCTGAAGATGTAATGAAACGTTGGGAAGAGGTCATGGCAACCCGGCGCACATTGAAATTCAATGTAGCTCCATTGTTGACTTTGGAAGCGCTCTTATTGAAGGTCCGTTTTTGAGATGTTCTTGACTAAGCGGCGCGTAGTTCTATTCACGATAATGGCGATGGTCGCATCTGTTGCGGTCTTTCTTACCACTTCACGGAGCAATGGGTGGAGTTACTCTGATTATCAAAAGCAACGGATCACCTGGCTTGCCTGCGGTGGTCCATTTCTTTGTACCGATGTCACTGTTCCCGTTGATCACTCCAATCCAGGGGGAGAGCGGATGCAGTTATCGCTTGTGAAATATCCAGCGACTAATTCGAAGAAGCGGCTGGGTGCGCTTCTGGTGAATCCTGGTGGTCCAGGCGCGTCAGGCGTGCACTATGGCTACGCGGCTGAATATATAGTCAGCAAGGAGGTGTTAGAGGCTTACGACGTGATTGGTTTTGATCCGAGAGGAGTTGGCGGGAGTTCTGCAGAGCGATGTTTAACTAATAGTGAAACCGATCGATTGATAGAGGCAAATGGGCCACCAGTTGATGGTTTAGATATGGCTACTTTAGAAGCATCGTCGAAGATGCTGGCAACCAGATGTCAAGAGAAATTAGGCGATAGGTTGAAGTTCCTCGGTTCAGTTGAAGTAGTTCGTGACATGGATTTGATGCGTGCGGTACTTGGTGAAGAGAAATTGAATTTTCTTGGTAAAAGTTATGGAACTTATCTCGGTTTAGTTTATGCAAGTATGTTTCCCAAAAATGTGGGTCGTTTTGTGCTCGATGGTGTCGTCGATCCGAAATTAAGCGCTAATGAATTAAATAAAGCCCAGGCAATTGGTTTTGAAATCGCGCTTGATGCGTTCCTGGAAGATTGCCTCAGTAAAAAGAGTTGCTTCTTTCAAGGAACTATCGAAGAGGCTCGTGCTGAAGTAACAAACCTCCAAGAGAAAGTGGGAAAGAAAGCGCTCAATGGGAAAGATGATCGTCTTGCGACAAGTTCAATCTTCGCATTAGCGATGGTTGCTTCTTTGTACGACTCTGAAACAGGATGGCCAGCATTGAACAGCGCGCTGAAAGATATTTATCAAGGAGAGGGAGCCCGATTATTTAATCTGGTCAATGATTATGTGGTTCGTGATGCCAAGGGACGTTACCCTTCGAATGAGAATGAGATTGCTTATATTGTTAATTGCATCGATCGCACTGACGACGCAAGCCCCGAGCGTTTAGCTTCGGATGCGAAGAAGTTTTCAGGCTTCGCACCACATTTTGGGCCGTACATCGCATGGTCGACTTTGCCCTGTCACTACTGGCCTTACGAGCCAGTTCGTCCGCCAGTGGAATTAAATGGCGCTGGAGCCGCAGAGTTCATTGTGATTGGCACCACCCGCGACCCTGCGACCCCATATGCCTGGGCCACTGAGGTGACGGCAAAGTTCGAGTCAGCATTCTTGATCACTGCCGATGGTGATGGCCACACTGGCCATGGACGCGGTTCTTCGTGCGTGGATAGCGCCGTGGATACCTATTTGCTCTCAGGCGAGCTGCCCGCGCGTCCCCTGAGGTGTGCGCTTTAGGGTTGGTCAAGAGCACCCCTTCGGATAGGGCAGGATTTACCTCGTGCATCTAGACCACATCTCTTATGTCGCATCACATGATCATCTCATCGATGAGGTGCAACGAATCGGTTCGCGACTTGGCGCAGGTTTTATGGATGGAGGAATTCATCCACGCTTTGGCACACGTAACTTCACACTGCCACTTCAAGGTGGGCGGTATCTAGAGATTGTCTGTCCACTAGATCATCCTGCAGCTGATGCATCTGCGTTTGGCAAAGTTGTTTCACAACGTGCAAATGATGGCGGAGGATTACTTACCTGGGTCCTTTCAGTAAATGACATTACGAAATTTGAAGAGCGCTTGGGGCGCGAAAGCGTAGATGGACATCGCCGTCGCCCTGATGGCAGTGATTTGAATTGGAAGCAAATTGGAGTTCTGGGAACTCTCGAAGATCGCCAATTGCCATTCTTTATCGAGTGGCAAACAAAGGATCATCCATCGAAGGAAGCAAAACCTGTTGCCAAAATAGAGAAATTAGAGATTGCTGGAGATCCAGATCGCGTACGCGAATGGATTGGTGAAGATTTCAATTCAGCATTCGCGGGTATTGCATTGGAGTGGGTAGATCCAGCAGAGAACGATGGAGACACTGGAATTTTCGCAGTACATTTCTCAACGCCCAACGGCACATTTCGACTCGATTAAAGTCTGCCGCCTTAGCTCAGGGGTAGAGCAACGCACTCGTAATGCGTAGGTCCCGGGTTCAAATCCCGGAGGCGGCCCCACTCAAATTAGATTTTTGACGCCGCTGTATTTCTCAACCTTTTCGGGATCCAATTCGATTCCAATGCCAGGCCCACTAGGAATCTCGAGCATGCCTTCCTTATCAAGCACCCACGGTTTCTTAGTAATGTCATCTACATACGGTGCACCTGTGCAGTACTCGACAAAGTTGGTGCGGTGGAAAGCGGAGGAGAGTTGGAGATCTGTTGCAAGACCTACGGCCGTGTTCCAACCGTGCGGAATCATTTGTATTCCATGATCCTCTGCCATGTTGGCGATACGGCGCCACTCACTAATGCCACCACACTTGACCACATCGGGTTGGATGATGTCGAAGGCACCTTGCGTGATAAAGGGAATGAAACTTTGGCGGCGAGTTAATACCTCTCCACCCGAGATTGGCACTGGTGAGGATTTGCGAAGCGTCTTAAAACCTTCGAGATCATCTGGGTGAAGCGCTTCTTCGAACCAACCTACGTTGTACTCGGCCAACATGTGTGAGGCGTTAATTGCCCAACGCAAACTGCCCTTCCAGTATGCATCAGAACCACCAGCATCGACCGCTAGGAAGCAATCATCACCAATTGCCTCGCGCGCGCTTCGAACGAGGAGTTCATCATTGGCAGGGCTAATCCGACCAAATGTTCCCCAACCGATTTTGAATGCTTTGAAGCCTTGAGCAAGAAGGTTACGTAAGTTTGCTTGCATGATGGGCGGCTCATCCATGAGTAGCGATGCATAAGGCATCACTTTCTCACGTAAGCGACCACCGAAGAATCGACCAATCGGTTGCTTTGTTACCTTGCCGAAGAGATCCCAGAGCGCGATATCAATTCCGCTAATTGTGTGGGTGATTGAACCACCTCGACCGAGCCAGAAGGTGTTCTGATGGAGCTTCTCGCTGACTCGCTCTGGCTCAAGAGCGCTCTCGCCGATGAGAAGTGGCTTGAGGATTTCAAGTGAGGCGCGAACTAATTCGTCACTGGTGAACACAGCACCGATACCGACGAGACCTCCGTCAGTATGAATCGCTACGAGCGTGTGAACGACATTCTCTGGTTCAAGTTCTTCGCTCCAACCACCCTTAGGTGTCGCACCTCTCAGGCCAGCAATTCTGATTTCAGTGATTTTCACAGCGATCCTCTCTTGAACTCTTAATAGACGGTCGAAACTTAGTCAAAAAACCTTGACAGAGTATAGATACAGAGTATAGATAGTTAGTAGGGTCTTGCCAACAATGCAAAGGATGAGTGGACATGTTAGATATCGCAATTCGAGGGGCCCACGTTGTCGATGGCACAGGGAAAGCTCGATATGTAGCGGATGTAGGAATTGTCGATGGCAAGATCACGAACATCGGAAATGTCGCTGCGGCAACAGTCGAGATCGATGGAGCAGGATTGACGCTCTCACCGGGATTTATCGACCCACATAGCCACTCTGATTTCACATTCCACACCAACCCTGACAATGAGAGTTCTGTCCATCAAGGAGTCACTACAGAGATCGTAGGAAACTGTGGTTTCTCGAGCGCTCCGCTCTCTGATGCCTCTATTTCCTTCACCGAAAAACGATTGAAAAATTATGCATATACCGGCGATGTCACCTGGCGGACTTTCGGTCAATATCTGCAAGAAGTAGAGCGCTTCAAGACCTCTACTAATTTCGCCTTTCTTATCGGACATAACAGCCTTCGCCTAGCAGCGGGCATTATGGGTGAAGAGAAAGTAACTGATGATCAACTGAGAAGCATGAAGAACTTTATCGAAGATAGCATGGAAGCAGGTGCGCTGGGTTTGAGTTCTGGACTCGAATTTGCCCCCGGTGCTTATTCAACTTCTGCAGAATTGAAGGACATCATCACTTCAGTGGGCAAATACAACGGCATCTATGCAAGCCATGTTCGTAACCGAGATTCTGAAATCTTTGATGCAATAAACGAATTTGTCGATATCACTCGCGCTGGCGGTGTTCGTGGACAGATTTCACACTTCAATGTGCGCCATGACTCCAACGCACCGCAAAATGCATGGCGTCGTGCAGTCGACATTATGGAGAATGCACAGAAAGAGGGTCTCGACATCACCGCTGACACCACACCATTCCGTGAGGGAATAGGTGCGATGTATGCGATCTTGCCGCGTGACTTGGTCAATTTAGGACCAAAAGCAATTGCGGAAGCGGCCGCAGATCCAGCGATGCGCAAAGAGCTCCGAACGAAGTGTGACCGTTATTGGAGATTCATCCATAAGGGACAGTGGCATCGCGTCTATCTCGAAGGCTCACCAAACTTCCCTGAGTTACAAGGTCTTTCCTTCCCAGAGATATCGCAATTACTTGGTAAAGATGAGTGGGATTGCTACTTCGACATTATAGCTGCGGCTGGTGAGCAATGCCTGAACCTCATAATGGTTGGTGAACTCTTCACTGATGAACATCTCAAGGAGATGATTTCCCACCCGGATTTTTCGCTAGGTGTCGATGGATATACGAGTACCGATCATGGCGCTCTATCTGAAGTCACCTCTTCACAACATCCCTACTGTGGGCAAATCGAATATCTAGCGCACCATGTTCGTGAACTTGGCACGCTCACTCTCGAGACTGCAATTCACAAGATGACAAAGAAGGTCGCTGATCGATTCAATATTCAAAAGCGTGGCGAGATCAAAGAGGGCAATTTCGCAGATTTGGTCCTCTTTAATGCGGACACAGTCAACAGTAGATCGACGATTCAGAAGCCCCAGGTGTACCCAGATGGAATCACTGCAGTGATCGTCAACGGTGAAATTGTCGTGCGCGACGGGGTGCATAAAGGCAAGCGTCCTGGACAAGTCATTCGTCGAACAGCTTAATTTTTGATTGCGTATCCCACTGCAAGCGATGAGGCAATTGCCACCCAGATTTGATAGGGCAGTAGAGCTAGGCCGTATCCAATCGACACCCTAAAGGTGATGACGGTGAGGGGAATTGTAAGAATTGCTGCGCTTACTAAAGCAATTGATGCACCAAGTAAATTATGTGGCGAGTAGAACAGGTATGCCCAGACCAACGCAGTGATAACACTAAGGGCAAAGAAACCCAACCAAGTTAAAACTAGAGTGCGCGAGAGGTTCCGAGAGACTACAAACGAAGTAACACCAAGCATGATGAAGTTGTAGGGCCAGATGATTCCAAAGATCCAACTAGGCGGCTGCCAGGATGGTCGATTGAGCGAGTAGTACCACCCAGGACTGCTATTTACCCAGAATCCAGATCCGGTTGCATAAATCGCCACAAGTGCAACCCCGACGATTGCTGCGATTGTCCGCCAACTCTCCATGAAAGGGAATCTATCAGCGTGCGCTACCTTTACCTACATGAGTTTTGCTGATCGTGTTCATGCCCAATTGGATCTATCAAATAGAAGCAAATTGCGAGTCTGTATGGTCTGTTTGGGCAATATCTGTCGCTCACCAATGGCGGCCGCAGTCCTCAGTAGTCGCGTCCATGAAATCACCACGGTAAATGTTGAGGTGGATAGTGCAGGGACCGGGTCTTGGCATATTGGTGAGGGTCCAAATTTTTCTTCGGAAGCAACATGGAAAAAAGCTGGATATGAGTATGAACATATCGCGAAGCAATTCACAAAGGATTTTTACGCAACTCGCGATCTCATTTTGGTGATGGACTCCAGCAACTATCACAACGTTGTGAACTTAGCGGATTCGCAGAGTGATATAGGAAAGGTCTTCTACTTACGCCAATTCGACCCATCATTGCGCGATATCGATCCGCTAGGTCCGCACGCTAAACGCCTTGAAGTTCCAGACCCCTATGGCCTGGCAGAGCGCGCCTTTGAAAAGGTTCTTGAAATGGTAGAAGATTCGGTTGAGGGATTACTCCAAGTACTCAATGGCTAAGCGGAGGCAGTATGCGCGCAGCACGATTCCACGGTCCTAAGGATCTACGTATAGAAGAGGTGCCAAAACCTTCTGTAGCGCAAGGGCAGACTCTTGTTGCTATGGAGCGGGTAGGAATTTGCGGTACTGATTTGGAAGAGTATTTAATCGGCCCAGTCATCATTCCCAAACACCAAATGCCGATGATTATCGGACATGAATATCTCGGACGTGTCATTGAAGATCCACTTGGCAAGTTAAAGCCAGGAACTTTAGTAGTACCCGATGGCATCGTTGGCTGTGGTAATTGTTATTACTGTGATCGTCACGAAGAGGGAATCTGTAAAAGCTATCAATGCATCGGGTTGACTTGCGATGGTGGAATGGCTGAATTCATGGCGACTGATTCCACACGTTGGATTGAAGTGCCAAGTCATGTATCAGCAGATGTAGCGGTCTTTGCCGAACCTATGTCAGTTGCTGTCCGCGCACTCAATAAAGTCCCCACGATTCCAGGAACTAAAATTGCCGTCACAGGAGGTGGCACAGTTGGTTTATTGATAGCACAGGCTGCACGTTCATTTGGTGCAGCTCAAGTCGTTGTTTATGAACCTAACCCAGTTCGTCAAGATGTTGCGCGCGCACTCGGTTTTGAAACACTCAATCCACTGAATGAAAAAGAGTGGGCGCATTATGATGAATTCGATTCACTACTTGAATGTTCAGGTGTGAAAGGCACGACCGCTAAATCCCTCGATAAGATTCGTAATGCAGGTACGCTGGTGTTGGTCGGTTTTCGACCAGAAGAGGAGAGTTTCCACTTACTTAATTTTGTTTTGAGTGAGAAACGGATCCAAGGAACCGCTGCCCATATGTGGGATGTCGATATTGCAGCAGCGATCGCACTTCTTGCAGGACCTTCGATTGATACCAAGCCATTGTTAACCGATGTCATCGCGCTTGATGAAGTAGTCACTAAAGGTTTTGATCGTCTTTTGAATGATAAGAATGCATTTAAGATTGTGGTCGACACAACCCGCTAGTTCCTTACCTCTAGTTTTGTGGGAATCCCAAGTTGATGCCGCCATGGCTTGGATCAAGCCAACGGCTGGTAACGACTTTGCCGCGAGTGAAGAAGTGCACTCCTTCAGTGCCATGGGCATGCGAATCACCGAAGAGCGAGTGCTTCCAGCCACCGAATGAGTAGTAAGCAACAGGTACTGGAATAGGAACATTTATTCCCACCATGCCCACAAGTACTTCATTTTGGAATTTACGTGCAGCGCCGCCATCGTTGGTGAAGATTGCTGTGCCATTGCCATATTGGTGCGAATTGATGAGATTTAACCCTTCTTCGTAGCTCTGCACTCGAATCACACTCAAGACTGGTCCAAAGATCTCATCTTTGTAGATAGACATCGATGATTTCACATGATCAAAAAGAGTTGGTCCTAACCAGAAACCTTCACTCGCACCATCAATAGCGCTCGTGCGCCCATCTTCAACGAGCGTTGCACCCTCTTTTACTCCAACTTCGACATATGAGGCCACTTTGTCGCGGTGGACTTTGGTGACAAGGGGTCCCATATCGGTACCTTTTGTGCCATCACCAGTTTTTAATTTCTTCATACGATTGTGAATCTTTTTCACCAATTCATCACCAATCGGTTCGACAGCAACGACTGCGGAGATTGCCATACATCGCTCACCAGCAGAGCCAAAACCAGCATTAATTGCAGAATCGGCGGTCAGATCGAGATCAGCATCGGGAAGCACGAGCATGTGGTTCTTGGCACCACCTAGCGCCTGTACGCGCTTGCCATTCTTTGTGCCATTCTCGTAGACATATTTTGCGATTGAAGTGGAACCAACGAATGAGACAGATGCGATATCTGGATGTTCGAGAAGACGATCAACGGCTACCTTGTCACCGTGAATTACATTGAAGACACCATCTGGAAGCCCGGCCTCTTTCCATAACTTCGCAACAAAGTTAGTTGCAGATGGATCTTTCTCGCTCGGCTTGATGATTACGGTATTTCCAGCTGCGATAGCGATGGGGAAGAACCACATTGGGACCATCGCTGGGAAGTTAAAGGGCGAAATGATTGCGCAGACACCGAGTGGTTGACGAATCGAATAGACATCAACCCCCTGTGACACTCCTTCGGAGTATCCACCTTTGAGTAGATGGGGTATCCCACATGCAAACTCGACAACCTCGAGACCACGAGTTACTTCGCCGAGAGCATCAGATAGCACTTTGCCATGTTCTGAAGTAATGATTGCTGCAAGTTCCTCCTTCTTTGAATTGAGAAGATGTCGGAATGCAAAGAGAATTTGTACACGTTTCGTTAATGATGTCTGACTCCATGAGGTGAAAGCGCTCTTTGAATTCGCGATAGCCGAATCGATTGTTGCAA
>SYAM01000049.1 GCA_005787645.1 Actinomycetota bacterium
AAAGGCTTGGATATCGTCGAACAAATCGCTGCTAATGGGACTGCCAATGGACAGTCAGATGGCTCTCCTAAATATCCTGTAGAAATCCGCTCAGCTCGTTTGCTCTGATCCTTCGGTAGGGCTTTTTGAACCTCTTCGCCGTGTGCGTGGAGCATCCACGCCATCAGCAACGCGTCGTGACCTAACAAGAAAACCTGTGTGCCCAATCATCCGATTTTCAGGTCGTACAGCAAGGGAATCAACGTGCCATCCTCTATGCAGGGATTCCCAGGAATACGGTTCGGTAAACCTTCGATCGGATCGGAGGGCTTCAACGGTCCGCGAAAGTTGTGTGGTGGTCGTGACATAAGCGATGAACACTCCCCCAGGACGTAGATAAGTTGCGCTCTGATCTACACATTCCCATGGTGCAAGCATGTCTAGAACTACGCGATCGACTCCGCTCTTGCCAATTTCAGCATGAGAGAAATCTTGCTCTTCAAATGACCCAACGAGAACACGCCAATTTTTTGGTGATGCGCCAAAGAAGAGCTCGACATTCCTCTTGGCAATTTCAGCGAAATCTTCGCGTCTCTCAGTGCTGATAAGTTCGCCGGTATCTCCAATCGCGCGAAGTAGAGCAATAGTGAGCGCCCCAGAACCCACTCCCGCCTCAAGGACAACATCGCCCTCGGATATATCGCCATAACCCACAATGTCAGCCGCATCTTTGGGGTAGACGATGGTTGCACCGCGAGGCATAGCGAGGATGAAATCCTCATAGAGAGGGCGCATCGCAAAATAGGGCGTGTTCGAGGTTGAGCGAATAAAGGATCCCTCGGGCAAACCTACACATTGTGCGTGTTCGATAATCCCCTTATGGCTATGCCATGAACCGCCCTCCTTCAAGGTAAAGCTATAAAACTTCCCCTTCTGATCAGAAAGTTGGATGCGATCGCCATACTCGAAGCGACCTTTGCGTTTGGCCCATCGTTGCCCAGAATCCATGTGTCTCAGTCTAAGGTGTCCGTATGAATGAAGACAAAGAAGGCGTCCCGCCATCGACAATTGCCACGCTCTCACCAAGTCGCGCTAGCGATTTTCTCAATTGTCCACTTCGCTATCGCTTTCGGACGATCGATAAGTTGCCTGAACCACCGAGTGTGGATGCAATTCGCGGCACCTTAGTTCACTCCGTGTTGGAGAAGTTGTTCGCTTTCCCTAGAACCCAACGAAGTCTCACTCTTGCGGAATCTCAACTTCTACCTCTTTGGAACGAAATGAAGAATGAACGTTCTGACGTGCAAGAGTTGTTACCAAAGATAAATGAAGAGGAACTTCTACTTTCGGGATTTACGCTAATAAAGAGATATTTTGACCTCGAGGATCCAACGGTCTTTGAACCTGCTGAACTTGAAGCATTTGTCGAGGTTGCCCTCAATGACCAGCTCGTGATCCATGGTTATATAGATCGTCTAGATATCGCACCTACAGGTGAGCTTCGCATCGTTGACTACAAAACTGGCAAAGCCCCTGGAATCGGGTTTGAAGAGAAATCCTTCTTTCAGATGAAGTTCTATGCGCTTATTCTTTGGAGGACTCTCGGTAAAGTTCCAAAACGTTTGCAGATAATTTTTTTGGGAGATGGAAAGATTCTCACTCAGGATCCAACCGAGGATGAATTGTTACGCACGCAAACTAAGATCGAGAAGATTGCCACAGATATAGAGGAATCTAAGAAGAGCGGTAAGTGGGTAACGAGGAAATCACCACTCTGTGGTTGGTGTGCTCATCAGAGTATCTGTCCAGAATTTGGCGGCACCCCTCCGCCGCTGCCTAACGGGAACGAACCAATTTCCAGAGCGAATTGAGCGAGTGTCCCTCGAGCGACTGGATAACTGCACTTCTATCCTCCTCTCGGATAGAGGCAATATGTGGGACAGCGATTACCCAAGCGCCACTGCTGCGCGCTGCGGCAACTCCTGTCGGGGAATCTTCGATGACCAAAGAATCATTGATCTCTACCCCTAAAAGCATTGCCGCTTTCAAATAAGGGTCGGGATGGGGTTTTCCTCGTTCAACGTCGTCAGCAGATATCGAGAGGGCGAATGGGTGGTTATCTATAGATAACAAAACTGAATCTACCAGGCGGCGTGGACTGGCTGAAACAAGAGCACTAGGAATGTTTAACTCTGCGATTTCTTCGAGCAATCCAGATATCCCTGGCATCAATGTCACGGATTTAAATTTATTAGCCATTCGATCAATCAATTCTCTTGCGAACCATTGTGAATCTTCTTTTCCACCCGCGAGTTCAGACATATAGCGTCCAACTTTCTCCATTGGCCCACCTAGACAGAAGAGCTGATCGGAGTCCTGCCAGATAACGCCAAATTCAGCCATAAGTTCACGTTCGACTTCTAACCAATATGGCTCAGTATCAACCAACAGCCCATCCATATCCAAGAAGACCGCTACCGGAACATCAGGGAAGGATCTCATGTTGCGTTGAAGTATTTTGCTTCTGGGTGATGAGCGATGATTGCTGATGTGGATTGTTCTGGATGGAGTTGGTACTCCTCAGACAAATTGACTCCGATGCGTTCTGGATGGAGGAGTTCACAGAGTTGAACTTGTTGCTCCAAGTTTGGACATGCTGGATATCCAAAAGAGTAGCGGGATCCACGATATCCCTGATCAAGGATCTCTCCCAGTTGATCGCTATCTTCGCGACCGAAGCCCAGTTCATCACGGACTCTGGCATGCCAGTACTCGGCTAACGCTTCAGTGAGTTGGACAGATAGACCATGCAACTCAAGGTACTCACGAAAATTATTTTGAGCGAACAATTGAGCAGTAGCTCTACTGGCCGCCTCTCCCATCGTCACAATATGGAATGCGACGACATCGATCCTTCCACTCGATTTGCTTGCATAAAAATCAGAGAGACACAGCCTCTTATCTCGGCGCTGACGTGGAAAGGTAAAGCGTGTGATCTCTCTTCGAGATTCCAGATCGTGTGGGTCAAGAATTATCAGATCATTACCTACGCTGTAACAGGGGAAATAGCCATAGACAACTGCAGCTTCAATCCAGTTATTCACTTGAACTTCATTGAGAAGCGCGCGTAACCGCGGGCGTCCTTCCTCCTCGACCATTTCGGCGAAGCTCTTTCCACCTTTTAGACCCCATTGTCCGACAAATAGAGCTCGCTCATCAATCATGCTGACGTAGTCAGCCAGAGGAATGCCTTTGACTACGCGTGAGCCCCAAAAAGGTGGGGCAGGAATTTTGTTATCTGAGGAAATCTCACTTCGCTTAGTATCAATTTCTGTTGGATCGCCAGTATGCGAGGTCACTTTGGTTCGACGTTTTCGTAGTTCAGGTAGCGCCGCTCCTGGCTCCCCCCGCTTGATTGCCATTAGACGATCCATGAGTTCCAGACCCTCGAATGCATCTTTGGCATATCGGACGGTTCCGGAGAAGTTTTCGGCTAAATCCTGCTCTACGAAGGCGCGAGTGAGCGCGGCACCGCCCAGGATTACCGGCCATCGCTCTGCTATTCCTCGGGTGGAGATTTCTTCGAGGTTCTCCTTCATAATCACAGTCGATTTCACTAGAAGGCCACTCATCCCAATCACATCGACGTTCTCCTTCTCGGCCTCGTCGATTATTGTGTTGATTGTTTGTTTGATACCTATGTTATGAACGCTATATCCATTATTGGAGAGAATTATGTCAACGAGATTCTTACCTATGTCATGAACATCGCCTTTTACTGTTGCGAGAAGAATCTTGCCTCGTCCACTGGAATCCGTCTTCTCCATTTTGGGCTCTAGGTGTGCTACTGCTTTCTTCATTACCTCGGCACTTTGTAGTACGAATGGCAATTGCATCTCACCCTTGCCAAACAACTCTCCAACCGTCTTCATTCCATCAAGAAGAAGGTCGTTAATGATTTCCAACGGTGCAATACCTTCGGCGATTGCCAACTCCAAATCATCTTCCAGACCATTTCGTTCCCCATCAATAATCCGCGCCTTGAGTCGATCGGTCAGTGGCAAAGCCGCTAGTTGTTCAGCGCGCGAATTGCGAGAGGCAGAAACTTCGGCGCCCTCAAAATGCGACAAGAACTCTGAGAGAGGGTCATAGGAAACATTTCCGGTAACTGAGTCGTATTCCCGCCGGTCATAGATGAGGTCGAGGGCGAGTTTGCGTGAGAGTTCATCGATGCGGGCCATTGGTGTGATCTTGGATGGATGAATGATTGCACTAGTCAATCCCGCTTCTACCGCTTCATGGAGGAAGACTGAATTGAGCACGATACGAGCTGCGGGATTGAGTCCGAAAGAAACATTGCTTACACCTAGAACGGTTTGAACTTCTGGATATAAATGTCGGATGGATCGGATCGCGTTAAGTGTTTCTATCCCATCTTTGCGAGTCTCCTCTTGTCCAGTAGCAATTGGGAAAGTTAGGGAATCGATGAGAATGTCAGAGGTGCGCATCCCCCAGTTTTTCGTTAAATCTTCAATGAGTCGGGTAGCTATTTTCACTTTCCAATCAGAGGTACGTGCCTGCCCCTCTTCATCTATCGTGAGTGCGACTACGGCGGCTCCATGTTCTTTGACAAGTGGCATTATTCGAGCAAAGCGCGAGTTTGCGCCATCTCCATCCTCATAATTGACGGAGTTGATAACGGCGCGGCCACCGAGTCTTTCCAGTCCTGCTTGAAGGACAGCGGGTTCGGTTGAATCGAGGACAATAGGCAATGTGGAGCTGGTGGCAAATAATTCTGCAAGAATTGTCATATCCGCAACACCATCTCGACCCACATAGTCAACGCATAAATCAAGCATGTGGGCACCTTCGCGAATCTGATCTTTACCTATCTCGAGACATTCTTGCCAGTTCTGTTCAAGAAGCGCTTCACGAAAGGCCTTTGACCCATTGGCGTTGGTTCGCTCGCCGATTGCCAGGTAAGTGTTTTGCTGTCTAAAAGAAGCATGTTGATAGAGCGAGGCTGCTCCAGGTTCATGAACGAATGATCGTGAGCGCAAATCTTTGAACTCCCTATCCTTGAAGATTTTGACTACTTCCGCTAAATGTTCGGGAGTGGTCCCACAACAACCGCCAATGATGTTCAGTCCGTAATCATCTACAAAAGTTTCAAGGCTCTTTGCCAATTCAGAGGGAGAGAGCGGATAAAACGCGCCCCCATCTTGCAGAACCGGCAGGCCAGCATTGGGCATGCATGAGAGCATCGCAGTCGAGGATTTGGAAAGTTGTCGAAGATGTTCGCTCATCTCGGCTGGTCCGGTTGCGCAATTAAGGCCGATTACATCTATCCCCAGGGGCTCAAGAGCAGTTAGCGCCGCGCCAATCTCACTTCCAAGAAGCATGGTGCCAGTTGTCTCAACGGTAACTTGGGCAATTAACAGGAGATCTTTCCCTGAAGAATCAAGGGCGCGACGACAACCATTTATCGCAGCTTTTGTTTGTAGAAGATCTTGCGAGGTTTCTACCAATAGAGCATCAGCGCCTCCATCGATTAGGCCGCGCGCACACTCTTGATACGCATCCCGCAACTTCGAGTAGGGAGCATGCCCAAGCGTTGGTAATTTTGTACCTGGCCCTATCGAACCAAACACCCATTTTTGAGATTCACTTGAAAATTCATCGCAGACCTCTCGAGCCAAGCGCGCTCCCGCGAAAGAGAGCTCATAGATTCGATCTTCTATCCCATATTCAGCAAGATTGCCGAAATTCGCGCCAAAGGTATTGGTTTCCACCCCATCAACTCCGACCGCAAGATAGGCCCGGTGTACCTCTCTGACCATTTCTGGCCTGCTGACATTGAGGATTTCATTGCACCCATCGTGGCCTTGATAATCATCGAGGGTGGGATTCTGGGCTTGGAGCATCGTTCCCATAGCGCCATCGACGATTACCACACGTGCAGTGAGGGTTTCGCGAAGGCTTTTCATTGGAGTAAGGGTACCTGCTCTAATGTACCGCTATGGAGATCTACTCCCTCCCCTCGCTTCGGGACCCAATTCTTCTTGCCGCTTTTCAAGGCTGGAATGATGCGGGAGAAGCAGCCTCCAAAGCCCTCGATCACCTTCTTTCGCTCTGGCCTTCGCAATTGATAGCAGAGGTTGAATCTGAAGATTTCTACGATTATCAAGTTAATCGCCCGCAGGTCTTTCTCGATGAGGATGGCGAGCGAGAATTGTCTTGGCCCACGACGACAATCCATGCAGTGAACGTCCCCGAATACGATCGAGATTTGATAATTGTTACCGGGGTGGAGCCATCCATGAGATGGCGAAGCTTCGTGGGTGAAATTCTCTCACTCGGCGAGGATCTCAATATCTCTCTCGTGGTGTCACTTGGATCGCTTCTTGCGGATGTCCCACACACCCGGCCGATTCCCGTAACACTCTCGGCGGCAAATACAGCGTTAGCGAAGAAATTCGGAGTTGAAATGAGTCGCTATGAGGGACCGACCGGAATTCTTGGAGCGATTCAAGATAGTTGTAATGCACGCGATATTGATTCGGTATCGCTCTGGGCCGCGATACCGCATTATGTATCGGCCCCTCCATGTCCTAAAGCGACTCTCGCCTTGATCAACCATCTAGAAGATTTGCTACAGATAAACATTGACGAAGGAGAATTAGCTGATGATGCTCGAGCATGGGAATTAGGCGCCACCCAAATCACTCAAGAAGATAGTGAGATATCTGAGTATGTGCAGTCGCTAGAGGAATCTAAGGATGCCGCAGACCTACCGGAAGCCTCCGGCGAATCTATTGCGAGAGAATTTGAGCGGTACCTGAGGCACCGAGGCGAAGAGAAAAAGTAGCGCTTGCGCTACAGGGCAATCCCCAGAACTCCATCTAGATATCGGGAGAGTTGCCCGATGGCATCTACTGAATCCGATGGTTCTGAATTTGCGAGAGCATGAATTCGATTCTTTGACCACTCATCAATGAGGGCAAAAGCTTTTGGCGTATCCAAATCATCACTGATTGCGGCAGAGATATCCATCATCAGTTCATCCACCTGTCCGCCATATGGACTTGAAAAAGCTACGCGCCATAGATTCAATCGATTTTCGGAATCTGAGAGCAATCCATCGCTCCACTCTCGATCAGCGCGGTAGTGGCCAGAGAGTAATGCAATCCGAAGCACCATCGGATCGATACCTTCATTTCGCATTTCAGAGACGAATTTGAGGTTTCCACGGGACTTGCTCATCTTCTCACCGTTCAACCCAATCATTCCGGTATGCACGAAACGACGAGCAAAATCAACACCACTAAGCACCCGACCTTGTGCTGCACACATCGAATGATGTGGAAAATGGAGATCACTTCCTCCCCCTTGGATAGAGATGGGAGCGCTGAGAAATCTCAGTGCAATTGCGGTGCACTCGATATGCCATCCAGGGCGTCCGGGTCCGTAAGGTGAAGGCCAATTCGGTTCACCCTCGCGGTGGGCGCGCCAGATTAGGCAGTCGAGAGGATGTCGCTTACCGAACCTCTTCGGGTCTCCGCCGCGCTCTGCAAATATCGAAATTTTCTCCTCGAGTGAAAGGTTGGAGTAAGAGTTGAAATGTGAGTCGCTCGAAATATCAAAATACAGATCGTCCTCGACACGATAGACGGCGCCGCTCTTCTCCAGCGCGGCAATCGCATCAGTCACCCAAGGAATAGTTTCGACCGCTCCCATGTAATGATGAGGAGGAACGACCCTTAGGGCTGTCATATCATCTCTGAATAGTGAAATTTGACTCTCGGCTAGATCTTCCCATGGAACATCATCTCGCTTGGCTCGTTCAAGTAGTGGATCGTCTACATCGGTGATGTTTTGGATATACGAAACGGATTTTCCAGTGGCTAAGGAATATCGATGAATGAGGTCAAAACTTAGATATGTGGCGGCATGACCCAGATGGGTTGCATCGTATGGAGTGATGCCGCAGACATACATCGAAAGAAGAGATTCTGGAATTTCCTCAATTTTCCTACTGACACTGTTAAAAAGCTTCAATGAGGGCAGCGGGCGATTCAATGGTGGAGGAATGTAGTTCGTCGACCAGGCTTTCACTCTTCCAGTCTAACTGGTGTGTAGCGGAGTATTTTGCGTCTACTACATCTGAGGATCTAAACAGGTGGCCACGGCACTGCGGGCCAATCCTCGGACGGATATGGAAATAAACCCTCTGCAAGAAGAGTGGTTGCCCTACTTAACGTTTCACGCAATTCGCGTTCACTCAAGAATTCTCTTGCCTCTTGTGAAAAAGAATCAAAATGGTCAACGACGTACCTGACTATTTTGATTTCGCGCTCCCCGAGTGGTTTTCCCATCCATTGCCAGAGCACGGTTCGTAGCTTATTTTCTTCGTGGAAACACACCCCATGATCACATCCAAAAAGTTGACCATCACTCCTCGGGAGGAGATGACCTATCTTTCGATCAGTGTTATTCACCATCGCATCGAAAAGAACGAATTTACGGAGTCTTTCATCCTGCGATTGAGCGAGTTCGATTAAATCCACGGACTCATCCACATCAATCCACTCTTGAACCGCTCCCAAACCATAGGGGCCATCACGGAAGATCGTTAATGGCACAATATGAAAACCGGCGAATTCACTGAAACGATACGCCGACACTTCCCTCCCGGCTAACGTTCCATCTGGAAAATCCCATAATGGTCGCTCCCCTGCAATGGGTTTATAAATAACATCGACGGATACATCATTAAGGGTGGCTTGGCCAAAGAGGGTGGCATTGGAGGCATCAACCAAACGCCCTGTTATGGCGATTTCACCTCTAGCAATCGCTTCGCTAGCGTCGATAACCATTGGCCCTCGGGCAGAGGTGACCGGCGGGGTCTAGGGGGTTCGCGCAGAATGGACAGGGCGGACGACCTGCACCCACTAATGCGAGTGAATCAACGGCGAAGGTAAGAGCCTCTTCGACACCTATAGTCACTTTCAATAAAGGTGGACCCTCCAATACATCTTCAATAATCTCACCCTCTTCTCCACCTTGTGCCTCGATTATCAATTGTTGAGTCTGTGGATTCCATGTTAGCGAGAGCGCAGATACTCGAAATTCTTCGGAGAAGGGGATGCTTAGGTGGGGTAACGGACGATTCCTGCGTTGAAAATCCTGCGCCTTGCCCATCTTAATTTCCTTCATAAGGGCGATGATTCGTTGAGCAAGTACCGCTAATTGACTCTTCTCAAGTGCAACCGCGACATTTCTACGTCCCTCCAAAGCTTGCAGATAGAAAGTACGTTCCCCAGGCATTCCGACAGTCGCTGATATAAATTTTTCCGGGTACATAAAAACATGCATTTCTCTCATCTAATCTTTTACTCCTTTTGAAGAGTGGTTTCCTTCTCCGCCAAGAGTTTTCGTAACCATTCTGACCAGGCTCTCCGCTAGGGGTTGTTCTGTCCGATTAAATTGGAGCAAACGCGCTCCATCTGCGGCGATCTGTGCCACTGAAATCGACGCAGGCTCTACAACTAGGCTCTGAAAATTCTTAAAATCCACTTTGAGAATATGGGCTATCAGAAATTTAATGATGTCTCCGTGGCTGACTATTAGGAAGTTCTCTTCCTGAGAAGCAATCTGGATTAATGACTGATAAAAAGATGTAACGCGATCCCACACATCAACAAATCTCTCACCGTTGGGAAATTGCACGCTTTCAGGATCACCTTGTACCTGTTTCCAGAGAGGTTCCAGGGCCAATTCCTCCAATTTGCGACCACTCCACAAGCCGTAGTCGGGCTCAATGATTCGACTATCACTCTGAAGCGTTATATCGCTTCCATATTTAGCAAGCCATGGTGCGATGGTTTCGCTACACCGCTCGAGCGGGCTGACGAAAACCTTCTTGAGCGGTAGGGGTCCGAGCGTTTCGATCAGCTCTTTGCTCTGCGCTACCCCTGTGGAATCTAAACGAACGCCAGGAGTTTGTCCGGCCAGAATATTTTCAGCATTGGCAACGCTTCGCGCGTGGCGAATAAGAATTACTGTTCCCAAGGCGCTCCTCCTAGATACTCTCTCACCAGAAACCTTCCTCCGGGGAGATTAGCGAAGTTAGTGAGGTCGCGCAGTTAATGGAGATTCGCCAACTCGGTCGCAGCGGCCTCCGCGTCTCCGCGCTTGGCTTGGGCACGATGACTTGGGGTCGAGACACCGATGAGCATGAGGCGGCAGAGCAACTTCGCTCCTTCCTTGAATATGGCGGAACTCTCATCGACACTGCCGCGATATTCGGAGATGGAGATAGTGAGCGCGTCATCGGAGGATTGCTCAACACTTTAACTCCCCGCGACTCGGTGGTGATTTCTAGTAAAGCTGGGATGACGAAAACCGGAGTGAACAATTCGCGAGGAAATCTTCTAAAGGATCTTGATGAGTCATTGCGGCGGTTACGGACAGATTATTTGGATATTTGGATGGTTCAAAGGTGGGATGAGAGCGTTCCCCTGGAGGAAACCTTAACTGCGTTGGAACTGGCGGTTTCAAGTGGACGAGTTCGATATATAGGTATCTCGAATTTCTCAGGATGGCAAACTGCGCGAGCCTTCACCCTATTGGAACGGACGATTCCACTCAGTGTTACGCAGAACGAGTATTCGCTGCTCAATAGAGGTGCAGAGGAAGAGATACTCCCTTGTGCTGCACAGGTCGGGTTGGGCGTTCTGGCATGGTCACCATTAGGGCGCGGGGTTCTCACGGGCAAATACCTCAATGGAGTTCCTGCGGATTCACGAGGAGCGAGCCCTCACCTTGGTCCATTTGTCTCTCCTTACTTGGAACCTCGCTCTCGACAAATCGTGCAGGCGGTTTTGATGGCTGCAGATGGCTTGGGGTGTGCCCCATTAGAGATCGCTCTTACCTGGGTTCGAGATGCCCCTGCTGTTTCGTGCGCAATTGTTGGCGCTCGAAGCGCAGCGCAACTCCGTGGCATCCTACGTGTTGATGAAATCGAACTGCCAGCCTTAGTACGTAGCGCACTTGATGATGTGAGTGCGCAGTGATTACGTACGAATATCACCTAATTCGGGTGCCGCGAGGTGTCCCCCGGGGCGCTGTTCGAACGATGCTTACCGAGTATGCCGAGCGAGAGCGATGGGTTTTAGATCGAGTCCGCATCTATCCCGATGGCCGGCACGTGGTCCAACTTAAACGGAAGGTTTGGCGCCCAGATTTAGAAGGGGAAGCGCTACCGCCATTGTGACCGCTGTTCGCTGAAGAAACTAAGCGCGCTGGAGGAATCGGTCTAACGCCTCTACCCCGAAATGAATCGCTGAAACAGGGACTCGTTCGTTAATTCCATGAAAAAGGGCCATGAAATCGAGTTCCGGTGGCAACTTCAACGGTGAAAATCCATAACCAGCGATACCTAATTTTGACAAACCCTTGTTATCCGTACCGCCGCTCATGACATACGGCACTGGTATCCCTTCAGGGTCACAATCCTTAATGGCCGCACACATCGCATCAACCAGCTCTCCCGTAAAAGGCAGTTCAAGAGCGACGTCGTGAATTATTGGACGGACCAGTACATCAGGTCCAGCAAGTTCCTTGATCGTCGCGATGAATTCTTCTTCATAACCTGGCAGGAATCGCCCATCTATTACCGCTTTGGCATGCTGTGGAATGACGTTCTCTTTATATCCCGCAGAGAGCATCGTGGGGTTGGCAGTGTTTTGAGTGGTTGCGCCGATCATTCGTGCCATAGAACCCAATTCGGCGACAATCGGTCCGGGATTTCTCTCATCGAAATCCTTTCCCACTAGTTGCGCCACTTTGGAGAGAAAGATGCGCAGGGTTTCTGTGATTCGAATAGGCCATTGATGCTTTCCGATCCGCGCAACTGCTTCTGCTAGAGCAGTCACCGAATTATCCATATTTATCATTGAGCCATGACCGGCAGTTCCCTCTGTAGAGAGTTCCATCCAATACATTCCCTTTTCAGAGGTCTCCACTAAGTAAACTCGTTTACCGTTACTCAATGTGGCAGAGAATCCACCTACCTCCGAGATTGCCTCGGAGCATCCCTCAAATGCCTCTGGATGATTCTTCACAATCCAATTCACTCCATAGGTACCGCCTGCCTCTTCGTCTGCAAAAAAAGCTAGGACAACATCTCGATCTGGAACAAAATTTCGCTGATGCCAATCTTCGGCAATCGCAAGGATCATCGCATCCATATCTTTCATATCAACAGCGCCGCGACCCCAAATGTCACCATCGATGATGTCGCCAGACCATGGGTCATTTTTCCAATCCTTCGCATCCGCTGGGACAGTATCGAGATGGCCATGTAAGACCAAGCCTGGTCGCGTTGGGTTACGTCCCTTGATGCGCGCAACTACACTCATGCGCGTAGGTGCAGATTGATATACCACTGGATCCAGTCCACATTTTTTCAGGAATGCCGAAACGTATTGCGCAACAGCACGTTCATCGCCATCCCCGCCTCCATTGTTGACGCTGGGAATTCGAATCAAATCCTGGCAAATTTCTACGGTGCGTTTGCCTAGTGCCAGATAGTCACTCTGCCTCATGGCCACATCTTGCTACATTTTCCCATTCGAGCGGGAAAATACCGCTGGTTTTGATGGGGCAGGATTGCATTGGTAGGCTCAGCGCTCCTGGTTATGCATAAATCAAGGAACCTGGTCCGGGTGGCGGAATTGGCAGACGCGCGAGCTTGAGGTGCTAGTGCCCGTATGGGCTTCGGGGTTCAAGTCCCCGTTCGGACACAGCACGGGAGAACCAGCAAAAACTAACTAGAAAAGTGAAATAGAAAAACCAATTCTTCAAGTAGATTGCTCGGCGTGCGAGCGATTCGAATTTCTCATCATGGCGGCCCTGAGGTACTTGGTCTCGAGGAACTTTCAGCTCATACGACAACTCTTACGAATGGCCCCGTCGACTATCTGACTCTTCGCGTTGATATTGCCGGCGTAAACTTCATTGATATCTATCATCGACGCGGACAATATCCGGTCACATTGCCCTCTGGACTTGGTATTGAAGGGATAGGTACCACTGAGAGTGGCGAACGATTCTTCTGGTTGAGCGCGCTGGGTTCATACGCCGAAAAAATCACAGTCCCACTCAGCGCGCTGACACCGTTGCCCAACAACTCGCTCCCTGATGAAGATCTTCTCCCACTACTCTGTCAGGGATTAACCGCTCATTATCTTGTTGATTCGGCATACTCCGTAAGTAAGGGTGACGTTGCTCTGGTTACCGCCGCGGTTGGGGGTGTTGGGCTTATCTTGATTCAATTACTAAAAGCGCGCGGGGCAAAAGTAATCGCACTGACCTCATCCCAGGAACGAGTAAAAAGAGCAATCGGATATGGTGCTGATAGCGCTGGTCTATATGACGAGATGGAGAAATTAGTTCGTAACTTAACCGGCGATAATGGGGTGAACGTCGTATATGACTCAGTGGGAAAAGATACTTTCGATCGCTCGCTCGCGTTACTAGGAAATGGTGGAATGTTCGTGCTCTATGGCGGTGCTAGCGGTCTTGTCCCACCTTTTGAATTGATGCGCCTAAACTCCAAATCTCTGGCAATTCGCAGACCAACGCTCGCTACCTACACTACCTCTGTCTCTGAGCGCACCCGACGCTTACAGGATTTACTCTCTCTGCGGGAGCAAGGCCTACTCCAGTACCCAAGCGCTACAGTCTTTCCACTGGCAGAGGCAGCAAAAGCTCATACTTTGCTTGAATCTCGGAATCATTCCGGGAAGATTGGATTAGCACCGTGGAAGATCTAGCGCGGACCGTTGCGATAATTCTCTTCTTCCCGGTGATCGCCTCTCCTATCGTCTTTCTTCTAACATGGCGATTCCATCAACGATGGATCGCGATAGTTGCTATACCCATTTCGATTACCTCAGCCATTCTCG
>SYAM01000050.1 GCA_005787645.1 Actinomycetota bacterium
GACCTCAATCACTGGCGCCTTCAACATCGCCACTGCATCTCTTATCGCATATGAATAATGAGTGAATGCTGCCGGGTTGAAAGCAACTGGTATTTTCTGATCTGCAGCATCATGAAGCCAATGAACTATTTCAGTTTCGCTATCACTCTGTCGTACTTCGACATCTAGTCCCAAAGCCTTACCTGTTGAGATGCAGAATTCAGTTAAATCTTTGAAGGTGATATCCCCGTAAACAGAGTGGTCACGCAGGTCAAGTCTTCCAAGATTCGGTCCATTGAGTACCCAGATTTTCATGTACAAATCCTCTCATATGCCGTCTCTAAAACTTCGGATGAAATCCCTTCAAGCCGTACTACTTCATATTTATGGTCGCGATCACTGATTGCAACGAAACGTAAGCCACCTGCCCTCGACTTTTTATCATTCTGCATCGCTTGGAGTAACTCTGGCCAGGCATCACTCATGAAAGTTGTTGGCAACTTGACTTTTTTCAGAATAGTGAGATGTCGCTGACAAAGTTCTTCGGAGGCGATTCCGCTTAGCACTGCCAAGTTCGCGATGTAGGCCAATCCCACCGCAACAGCATCGCCATGGCGCCAGGAATACTCTTCAAAACGTTCGATTGCATGAGCGAGCGTATGTCCATAATTAAGGCTCTCCCTCAAATAACTCTCTTTCAAGTCTTGCGAAACTACATCAGCTTTTACCAAAACGGCACGCTCAATAAGTTCCCTCACTGTTTCGCTCGAGGGGGTGAGAAAATCATCCCTTTCTTCAATCAATTCCAGAATCCTTTGATCTGCAATGAAGCCACATTTGATGACCTCAGCAAGACCGGCACGGAATTCATCAACGGGAAGTGTTTGTAGGTAATTGAGGTCAATGATGACAACTGATGGAGAATAGAACGAACCTACGAGATTCTTTCCCGTATCCGTATTGATTCCGGTCTTTCCTCCGATTGCGGCATCAACCATTCCAGCCAATGAAGTGGGAATCGCGCCCCATTTGATGCCACGAAGCCAAGTTGCAGCGACAAAACCTGCCAGATCGGTAGTGGCACCGCCACCAAGGCCAATTATCGCATCGCTCCGTCGGAAACTCTCTTGACCAAGAATTTTCCAGCAATTTTCGAGGCTCTTAATACTCTTTTGCGTTTCTCCCTCTGCAACTGCGATGACTACGACTTTTTCTATCGTCGCAATCGAGTTCAAAAGTTTCTCTAAAGGCTCTGCAAAGGCGACTAGATCTTCTGGAACGATTATCGCAACTTTGGTCGCATTGCTAATGACGGGGTGAAGCGCGGCAGCGTTCACCTCTGAAAAGAGCACTTCATAGAGGTGCTCTGCGTGGACTTTGATCCGTTTCATAACGCCCCGACTATCTCTTGGGCAACCTCTCGGGCGCTCTTTCCATCGGTATTCACAATGACATCTGCCACGCTCTCATAGATCTCTTGCCGCTCTTTTTTCAGTGCTACCCACTTGGCACGAGGGTTGTCGATAAGTAATGGTCGATCCCTATTGAACCCGATTCTTGGCGCAGCATATGCAATAGATACCTCGAGAAAGAAGATTCTTCCGCCAGATTTCCGCAGTCGCTCACGGGTGATCTCAGATAAGACTGCTCCACCACCAAGGGAGATGATTTTCGAGCGGTTACTGTGGTGAGTAAGGGCGCGATCTACCGCCACTTCCTCCTGTGCCCGAAAGTACTGTTCGCCATCATCGGTGAAAATTTCTGAAATCTTCTTCCCGGTTGCTTGCTCAATAAGCTGATCAGTATCAAGAACTTCTCCTCCGATTATTTCGGCGAGAGCACGAGATGTGCTGCTCTTTCCTGCCCCTGGCGGACCAGTGATGATAACCGTTGACAGAGGCTGAAGTTCTGATGTCGAGCGCATTGCTTCCGCTATCGAATATCGAGGGAATTGAGATATCCCTCGATATTTCGTTGCACCTCTTGGAGGCTGTCGCCGCCAAATTTTTCGATTAAGGCATCAGCCAGCACCAGGGCCAACATCGCTTCGCCTACAACTCCCGCAGCCGGCACAGCACAGACATCTGAACGTTGATTAATGGCTTTAGCGGCCTCTTTAGTCGCTACATCGATGGTGTCGAGCGCCTTGGGTACTGTTGAAATGGGTTTCATAGCGATTCGAACGCGCAAAGGTTCCCCGGTGCTCATGCCACCTTCGGTTCCCCCAGCTCGACCAGTTCGGCGCTTGACCCCAGATGAGGTCATATCGATCTCATCGTGTGCTTGGGAGCCGCGACGGGTTGCAGTGGTGAATCCATCTCCTAACTCCACCCCTTTGATTGCCTGAATGCTCATCATGGCGCCAGCGATACGGCTATCTAAGCGTCGATCCCAATGCACATGTGAACCTAAACCTGGAGGCAAGTTAAACGCCAAGATTTCGATGACCCCACCTAATGTGTCGCCTGCAGAATGCGCATCATCGATCTCAGCAATCATGGCAGCGCTCGCCTCACGGTGAAATGCACGAACAGGATTCTCATCTATTGCGCTCATATCTTCAGGTGTAGGCAATGAATAGGAATCTGGGACACGAGCAGAACCGATCGAAATCACATGACTGAGAATTGAGATGTTTGCTGCCTGCTTGAGAAATAACCGGGCTACTGCCCCTAGCGCTACTCGCGCCGCAGTCTCGCGAGCGGATGCACGCTCGAGAATAGCTCTGGCATCGTCAAAGTCATATTTTTGCATTCCCACAAGATCTGCATGGCCCGGTCGAGGACGAGTTAAAGGTGCATTACGTCCTAGTCCTTCTAATTCACTTGGCGAAACAGGATCTGCCGACATGACTTTTTCCCATTTTGGCCATTCGGTATTTCCCACTTGAATCGAGATTGGACCACCTTGGGAGAGTCCGTGCCTAATTCCGCCCAAAATTGAAATCTGATCCGCTTCGAAATTCTGTCGTGCTCCTCGGCCAACTCCCAAGCGTCGACGTGCAAGGTGGAAATCTAGATCAGAAGAGGTGATCTGCACGTGAGCAGGAAGCCCTTCGAGGATTGCTGAGAGCGCTGGACCATGCGATTCACCTGCTGTAAGCCATCGGAGCATGTCCTAATTCTCTCAGATATATCGACCTCCATGGCGACTATTGAGTAGTCACCCCCAAAATAGCGAGCGCCGCAGCGCAAATCGCAGGGCCAAAGGGAAAAAGGGGTGACTTTTCCTTCTTTCGGCTAAGTAACGCCCCTGGGAGCGCGAAAAGTGAGGCGAGAAAAAGGAGAGTGACGAGGAATTCCACTCCAGAAAGCGCGCTCTGACTCTCGTTGACGAGCACCAAAACGCCAACCAACTTAATATCCCCTCGACCAACCACCGTCGGCGCGATGTATGTAATGGCATACATGATTGCGATCCATCCCCATGCCAGCGACAGACTCCACGGAGTATGGATTAACCAGATACTCAAAGCAAAAAGCGCAGGCTTGGTGAGTACATCCGGTATCCGATATTCGCGTCGATCGATTTCGGAGATGACTAGTGACACTCCTCCGAGGGCGAGCAACAGGGGTGCATCAAAGTAAAGTGTGAGTGCAATAACATAGAGGAATATTTTCGCGAAGGAAATCTTTAACAGAAACTTCTGTAGAGCAAAACTCAGCCAACAGAAAAGGAAAGTAGCTTCGAGAACTTCAGATATTAACTGCGCTACAACCACATAGGAACTGTATGGATTTCAGAATCAAACGTTGACATCTATCAACAGGGAATCAAATATGAGTCAAAGCAGCATTGCGCATAGCCGTGAAGAGCTCGACCCTACTGTCAACAATCTCTAATGGATTTAAACTCATAACCTCTAGTTGACCTATCGCTTGCCAAACAAGTAGATCGAGCCCATCGAGAGAATTCCCTGATTTACCTTGCCACTTTCGCAGCAGCTCTGTTGGCCATGGGTGGTAGAGCGATTCAAATAAGGTGCCTTCTGCCCTCTTCACATTGATTCCATCAGTTGCCCCTTTGGGGGTAGTCGAGATAATCAATTCATACTCCAGAGCATCCCTCACTTCCTCCCATGGGCGTACCGTGACGATTGCATGTTCAGCAGAATTCACCAACGCTCGAGTTCGATGTTCTGTGCGGCTATAAACCATGATCCTTTTAGCGAAGTTATCAACGGCCGCAATAGCTGATCTAGCTGTCGCGCCACCGCCTAAAACAGCCACCTCTTCGGGAATTGCAACCTTTCGATATTCAAGAGCATCCAGAAAACCTTGTACATCGGTATTAAACCCACGTGAACCGAGGTCATCAAAAACGATTGTATTAATCGCACACACGCGTTTGGATAGCTCCGTAACGTTATCTAGGAGCCCAAGGGCCTCCTCTTTTAGCGGCATCGTCAGAGATAAACCTCGAAATTCACCAGAATGCTCTGTGAGAAAAGTCAGCAATTGCCCCGCTGTCACTTCATATTTGGAGAAAGTCCAATTCCAGCCGAGTACATCGTAAGCGCGCTGGTGGATTACGGGTGAGAGTGAATGAACAATTGGCGAACCTAGAACCGCCGCTCTCATCATGAACGCCCTTCGAATAGCCCTGCTTTGAGATTACGTTGAAATTCTCGCTTAAATGAAAGGAATTCCGAGTATGAATTAGTGAACTTGGTTTCCGTGGGCGCTACTGTGACAAAGTATAGCCAATCACCTGGAGTTGGCGTGAGGGTCGCTTCGAGCGCTTTTACTCCCGGATTACCAATGGGAGTCGGTGGTAGCCCTCTTCGGTTATACGTGTTGTATGCAGAAGCAATGCTGATATCTCGCTTTGAGACCGCAATTCGTCGTTCCTTCAAGGCATACAGAACCGTACTATCCATTTGTAACGGCATACCAATTTTAATGCGGTTGTAAATAACACGTGCGACTTTCCCAAAGTCTCGCTCGTCGTAGCCCTCTCCCTGCACAATAGAGGCAATGATCAGAGCCTCATAAGGAGTCAGATCGAGTGATTGGGCGCGATTGACGAAATCAAGATCACTGGTCACATCAGAGAACTTTTTCAATAATCTCTCGCGGAGCGTTTGAAGATCTTCATCTGGCATCAGATTGTATGTCGCTGGAAAGAGAAAGCCTTCAAGTTTCACTCTGCCAAAGCCAGGTACCAACACCCTTTCTCCGAAAACCTGTTCGATAGAGCGATTGTCGAATTTCAGAGCGCTCAATTCGTCATAGAGTTCGTAAGCGCGTTCGCCCTCACGAATGAGCAGGACCATCAATCTGCGATTTCTGTCCAGTAATTGCCGGACCGCTTCTCGACCAGGAATTCGTTTATCCACTCGATAACTTCCCGGTTGAATCGATTGAGACTTTGGCTCGACTGTTGCCGCCGCAAAGAACGCACGCGCACTCTTTACTACATCGGCTTGAAAAAGAATTTTTGCAATCTGATCACCTGTTGCTCCTTCTGGAATCACTATAGAAGTCTCCCCGAATTGTTCGCTGGCTACATAATCGGGAATTGGAGTGGGTTTGCGAGCCTCTCGAACCACGAATAGGCCAGCAATTAAGAGTAACGACATGGCCAAAGCCAGAATTGAGATCTGTTTCTTAGTGAATGCGCTCACTGGAATCCAAATAACTTTGCAAGATTCCTGCCGCTGCAGTTGCATCTATCTTCGACTTCATACTTCTTGAGTCATGACCCACCTCGCGAAGTTGCTGGGCAGCTAGAAATGTAGTGAACCGTTCATCAACTCCAATTATTTGAAGATCACTCTTCTGCGCCAACTTATCCAAGAACTCCATGGTTTGTTCTTGGGCTATCACGTTATGAGCCTTCAAGCTTTTCGGGATCCCGACAACTATTCCTACTACCCTCTTTTCTTGTACAACCTGGAGGATTTCATCGATCGCTTCATCATCTGAATTGCGCATTATGGTGAGGTGTGGTGAGGCCAAGATGTGGCTGAGGTCTGAGAGCGCGACTCCGATTCGTACCTTGCCAATGTCTAGGCCCATCAGTGGTCCGTTGATTCTCGGAGGTTGCTGAATTTTCTCTTCCACGACCATCAAGATTAACTAAGAGTTGCTAGGTATGCCTCAAGTTCCTTGATGGCATCTGGAATAGCCTTAGCATTCACCCCTCCACCTTGGGCGAAATCCTCTTTTCCGCCACCTCCCCCGCCCAGCGCTGTAGACGCTCGCTTGACCATCTCGCCGGCTTTCGCCCCAGATGCGCGTGACGCCTCGTTGGTCTGAGCAACCACAATCGGTTTAGCCCCTGCAGAAAAGAGGGCGATTACAGACGATTCGTTATTCATACGTGAGATGAGTGCGCCAGCAATGGCACGTAGATCCTCATTATTGAGATCACCTTTAACTGTCGCAATAATCGAATTTATTCCTCGCGACGATTTTACATTCTTGAGAAGGTCCTCGACCTGACCCAATGCCTCTTTGCTCTTGAACTGTGTAATCTCCTTCTCAGCGTTCTTCAACCGATCTAGAATGGTTTCAATTCGCTCTGGTAATTCTTCACTCTTAGTTACTTTGAGCGCCTCACTAATAGAATTTATGATTATGTGCTCTCGGGCAAAGAAGCGATAGGCATCTACGCCGACCAAAGCTTCGACTCTGCGCACTCCTGAACCAATAGATGATTCTCCGAGTAGTTTGACGATTCCCACTTGACTCGAGCGAGAGACATGGGTGCCACCACACAACTCTTTTGCCCAATCGCCTACTGAAATTACCCGCACCTCTTCGCCATACTTTTCACCAAAGAGCGCAATGGCACCTGTCCGCTTCGCTTCTGCCTGTGACATTACTTCCGAACTGACGGGTAGATCCAGAATCAATTGTGAATTGACTCGATCTTCAACCTCACTCATGGTGCTCGCCGAAACGGCACCTACGGCAGCAAAATCGAATCGGAATCGACCAGGTTGATTCTCGGTTCCTGCTTGTGTGGCAGTTTCCCCAAGAGCCTCTCGGAATGATTTGTGAACCATGTGAGTTGCTGTGTGTGACCGTGAGAGCGCGTGCCGCCGTTCATTATCAATTTCAGCGAATACTTGTTCATGAAGTGCGATTTCACCCTTTATGACTTTCCCTCGATGAACGAATAATCCAGGAAGCGGCGCTTGAACATCCTCGATTTCTACCGAGGATCCAGAGGCATTGACGATCTTGCCCCAATCAGCGACCTGTCCGCCGCCTTCGGCGTAGAACGGTGTCCGATCAAGGATTATTTCCACCTCATCTCCAGCCTTCGCACTCGAAACTGGAACTCCCTTACTTAAAAGGAAGGTAACTTTCGCTTCGGCGTAGAAGTGTTCATACCCTAAAAAGGTTGTGATTCCCGCAGCATCAATCGCACTGCGATAGACAGTGAGGTCAGTATGGCCCGTCTTTTTCGCCTTTGCATCCGCCTTTGCGCGACTCTTCTGTTCACTCATTAACTTCTTGAAGGCCTCTTGATCGACTTTCAAGCCGATCTCCTCTGCCATCTCCAAGGTAAGGTCAATTGGAAAACCATAAGTATCGTGTAACTTAAAAGCATCATCACCAGAGATTGTTGTTGATTTTCTCTTCTTCAAATCATCAGCAGCGCTTTCAAATAGGGTCGTTCCTGAACGAAGGGTTTGCAGGAATGACTCCTCTTCACTTGCGGCGACTTGAGTGATGCGATTGCGGTCAGATTTAAGTTCAGGATATTGCGGACCCATAGCGAGAATAGCGCTATCCATCAATTCTACGATCGTCAGATCTTGCGCACCGAGAATTCGCATATTTCGAATTGTTCGACGCATCATGCGGCGTAATACGTAGCCCCGACCCTCATTACCAGGGGTAACTCCATCACAGATCAACATGGCTGCGGTTCGAGCGTGATCTGCGATGACCCTCAGTGACACATCATTCTTCACGTTCGCGCCATATTTCTTACCAGTCAGCAAGGAGGCTGTGTCGAGGATTTTTCTAGTTGTATCTATCTCATAAATATTCTCAACGCCCTGTAATAATGCAGCAGTACGTTCTAACCCAAGTCCGGTGTCGATGCTCTTCTTTGGTAGATCGCCAAGTATCGGGAAATCATCTTTTCCGCTACCGGCACCACGTTCAAATTGCATGAAAACTAGATTCCAAATCTCAAGGTACCGATCCTCATCGGCAACAGGTCCGCCTTCACGTCCATATTGAGCACCTCGATCAAAATAGATTTCTGAACAAGGGCCACAAGGACCTGGAACTCCCATTGACCAGAAGTTATCGGCCATTCCACGACGTTGGATTCGTTCTGGAGAAATGCCTATCTGCTTCTCCCATATAGACGCCGCTTCATCATCGTCATGATAAACAGTGACCCAGAGCTTTGATTCAGGGAAGCCATAGCCTCCATCTTTAATGGGCCTGGTGAGCAACTCCCAGGCCAGTGCAATGGCTCCCTCTTTGAAATAATCCCCAAAAGAAAAATTTCCGCACATTTGAAAGAAAGAACCGTGGCGAGTGGTCTTTCCAACTTCATCGATGTCGAGGGTTCTGACACATTTTTGAACGGAAGTTGCTCGCGGATAAGGAGGAGCAAGCTCACCTAAGAAAAATGGTTTGAAAGGCACCATGCCCGCATTGACTAAAAGTAGGTTTGGATCATCGGCAACCAATGAGGCAGAAGGCACTACGGTGTGGTTGAGCCCGACCTTATTCTCGCTCTCAAAAAATGACAACCAACGACGGCGAATCTCAGCAGAATCCATGCAAGTATTTTCCGTCGACTACTTCTTCTTTTTCCTTGACGCTTTTGCTATTCCCCAGGCTACCCCCGCTAATTTCGCTGCGGAGCCCTTTGATAGAACTGAATCGGCTGAAGAAGAGAGTTTGGTGGCGAAAGTTTCAACGCTCCTGGTGAGATGGTCAACTCTTTCCAATTGTCTATTAGTCAATTCGACAGTCGTGGTCACTTCTTCAATGAGAGGAAGGGTCTCTGTGCTTACGTTTTTAATGGCTGTGCTGGCCTCATCAAGCACCCTACTAAATCGGATAACAGCGTAGGCAATCGCTACCGCGACAACTGCCAGCGCACTAGCTGCGATTATTGCGGCAATCCCACCTGCGCTCATTCTTCGCCCTCCAAAATTTCCCGTATTCGCGAAAGCGCCTGCGAAATTCGCGCCTCCGCCCCGTGGCCTGTCGGTTCGTAATATCTCCGACCTACCAGCGGTCCGGGTAGATATTTCGCGCTCACAACACCCTCGGGATAGTCATGAGGGTACCGGTAAACCCCGTTCTGACCGAATGGCGAATTGCCATCTCGCAAATTTTCTGGAACTTCCCCTATCTCTGCCTTGGCGATATCTGTCTGCGCTTGCCCCAGGGCGCGGTAGAGCGCATTTGATTTTGGCGCTAACGCGCAGTAAACGGTCGCATGCACCAGCGCATAGTGTCCCTCGGGTGCACCCACCAATGCCACCGCCGAGGCCGCCGCTGTTGTCACGACAAGCGCCTGAGAATCAGCCATGCCAATATCTTCGCTAGCAAGAATAACCAAACGTCGGGCAAGAAAACGTAAATCTTCTCCACCCTCAATGGCACGGAGTAGGTAATGAATTGCTGCATCAACATCAGAACCTCGGACAGATTTTATAAAGGCGCTGATGATGTCGTAATGCAA
>SYAM01000051.1 GCA_005787645.1 Actinomycetota bacterium
AAGAAGTTCTATCCCACAAGTGTGTTGGTAACCGGATACGACATCCTTTTCTTCTGGGTTGCGCGCATGATGATCTTTGGATTATTTGCGATGGATGGTAAGCCACCATTTCATACCATCGCGCTCCATGGTTTAGTCCGTGATAAACACGGCAAGAAGATGAGTAAGTCGCGAGGTAACACCATCGATCCACTGGAATTCATGGATAAATATGGGGCCGATGCTCTCAGATTCTCTCTGGCACGCGGTGCTAATCCAGGAACCGACCAAGCCCTCGCTGAAGAGTGGGTTGCAGGTTCGAGAAACTTTGCCACCAAACTCTGGAACGCATCGCGATTTGCACTTCTCAATGGCGCCACTACGTCTCGATCACTTCCGGACTCGAAGGCGCTGTCCCAGATTGATAATTGGATCATTTCGCGTCTCCACCAGACTATTAGGGATGCAGATGATTACTTTGAACGATTCGAGTTCGCCAAAGCCTGTGAAGCCATTTATCACTTCGCATGGGATGACTTCTGCGATTGGTACCTAGAGCTCTCCAAATCTTCAATCAATCAGGGTGGTGTTCAGGCTGAACATGCTCAAGCAGTCATTGGCCATGTGCTCGATAATTTGTTGCGCATTCTTCATCCAGTGATGCCATTTATCACCGAAGCGCTGTGGAAACGTCTGACTGGTGGCGAGAGTCTGGTGATTGCACAGTGGCCCGAAGCTCTAAGTGATCGCATTGATGAAACGAGTAATGCGGCGATGGAAGAGGTAAAGACGTTGATTACCGAGGTTCGCAGATTCCGCAATGATCAAGGGGTCAAACCTTCAAGCCCGATTCCGGGTCGATTTATAGGGATTGAACGGGGCGCTATTTCACACTTCGAGCAAGCGATTCGAAACGTGCTGAAAATCAACGTTCCCGATGGTTCGTTCTCGGCATCAGGTTCCATTCTGGTAGGTGCAATTACCTGCGAATTTGATCTGTCAGGCACAGTTGACGTCGTAGCGGAACGGACTCGGTTGCAGAAAGACCTCGCCACGGCGGAGAAGGATCGTGAGACTGCACGAGTAAAACTTGATAACGCAGATTTCATGGCTAAGGCGCCCGAGAAAGTTGTTGCTACTATCAAAGCGCGGCTTGCAGAAACTGATCTAGAGATTGCGCGCATCACTGAACAATTAAGCAAACTGCCTCGCTGAGCAGAGTGGAATGAGATGGCGAGCACTATCGAATCACGTTTGTCAGCAATCACCGACGAACTCAACAAACGTTGGCCAGAGAGCAAAATCGAACCAACGCTCGATCGCATTAAGTTGCTCCTAGATTATCTAGGTAATCCGCAAGAAAGCTTCCGCTCAATCCATATCGCAGGCACGAATGGCAAGACTTCGACATCGCGAATGATTGACTCACTTCTGCAAGCATTCGGCATTCGCACGGGGCGATATACCAGCCCACATCTTGAAGATATGCGTGAGCGAATTTCACTAAATGGTGAAATCATTTCTCCGGAGTTCTTCGTTCACACATATGACGATATAAAGCCATACATCGAATTGGTCGATTCGCAGTCTGAGCATCCACTTTCCTACTTCGAAGTTCTCACGGCGATGGCATATGCTGCTTTTGCTGATGCTCCAATTGATGTCGCAATCATCGAGTGCGGAATGGGTGGGGCATGGGATGCCACGAACGTAATCGATTCTGATGTATCGGTCATGACCCCGATTGGATTGGACCATCAGGAGTATTTGGGAGAGACGATTGCGCAAATAGCCGAGACAAAAGCGGGTATTTTCCGCGCTAGTAAGCCTTCAGTGCTTGCGCACCAAACCCGAGAGGCAGCAGAGGTATTGATTCGCGAGAGCGCACGTATCGAATCAATTCCGCTGCGGGAGGGATTGGATTTTGCGCTTGCCCATCGTGATGTCGCAGTAGGCGGACAACTCTTAACCATTCAAGGTATTGGCGGTACATACGATGAGATTTTTCTCCCTCTTCATGGACGCCATCAAGCGTCAAATGCCACGTTGGCCTTGACAGCGGTAGAAGCGTTTCTGGGGGGCGGTGCAGAACGTTTAGATCTTGATGTGGTGCGCGATGGTTTTGCGAATGCCACTTCACCTGGGCGCTTAGAAGTGGTCCATCGAAACCCGACTGTGATTATCGATGCTGCCCATAACCCACATGGTGTCGTTGCATTAAAGGAGGCGTTGAGTGAGGAGTTTGCCTTCGACAGATTAATTGCAATCGTGGCAATCCTAAGCGATAAAGATGTGACAAATTTTCTCGCTGAATTATCCGGCGTTGTGGATGAAATTATTGTTACGGAAAACTCATCTGCACGCGCGCTACCTACAGAGAAACTATTTGAGATTGCGAGTGATATTTTTGACGATGGCCTGGTCAGCTCGGCAGGTTCAATCAAGCGCGCTATCGAAATGGCGATTGATCGGGCGAGTCATCCGACGCAATCGGTGGGTATCCTCATCACAGGCTCTGTGGTGACTGTGGGGCAGGCGCGCTCGTTACTGAAGAAAGGCGAATAAGTATGCGAATACTCGGTTCGACAGTTCTGGTGATGGAGTCGTTGACCATGGGCTTTGCACTCTTGATTGCCATGAATTCATCCGACACCTGGGAGATAGTTGTGGGTGGCATTGTGGCCTTACTGCTTTTGCTCACGCCCGGCCTGCTGAAGAGAAAGTCAGGATGGATTCTTGGGTCAGCGCTCCAAATTCCTGTTGTTGGTTTTGGGTTGGTCGTGACGATGATGTACTTCCTTGGTGGGGTTTTCGCACTCCTTTGGATCGCCGCGATTGTTGTTGGCAGGGCAGGGGAGGCAGCCCGCGCTCGTCTGACCCCTCAGTAAGCCGTTAGGCTGTAGCCATGGAACGGACTCTGGTCTTAATCAAACCCGATGGGGTTCGTCGCAATCTCGTAGGTGAGGTCATTGCTCGAATCGAGCGAAAGGGTTACCTCGTTGCAAATATCCGCACGCTTCAGGCTGACCGTGCGTTGTTGGAAAAGCACTATGCCGAGCATGTTGGCAAACCCTTTTACGAACCGTTAGTTGAGTTCATGCTCTCTGGCCCAATTGTTGCGCTAATCGCCGAGGGAAATCGGGTCATCGAAGGATTTCGTTCGTTAGCAGGTGCGACTGATCCAACAGTCGCAGCACCAGGAACAATTCGTGGAGATCTCGCACGAGATCAAGGAACTAAGGTTGTGCAAAATATTGTGCACGGTTCAGATTCAGTTGAATCAGCAGAACGCGAGATTGCACTTTTCTTCGGAGGTAAGTAATGGCAAGGACGATGTCGTTCATCGGTCGCGACATGGCAATCGATCTAGGAACTGCAAATACCCTGGTTTATGTGCGCGGTCGGGGCATTGTTCTCAATGAGCCAAGCGTGGTGGCAATAAATAAAGATACAGGCGGAATTCTTGCTGTCGGTCTCGAGGCTAAGAAGATGATCGGGCGTACCCCGGGAAATATCGTTGCAATCCGCCCTCTCAAAGATGGCGTGATCTCTGATTTTGATACCACGGAGCGGATGCTTCGATACTTCATCCAGAAAGTTCATAAGCGTCGCCACTTCGCAAAACCACGTTTGGTTGTATGTGTTCCTTCAGGTATCACAGGAGTGGAACAGCGTGCGGTAAAAGATGCAGGCTATGCAGCAGGGGCGCGCAAGGTGTACATCATCGAAGAGCCGATGGCGGCTGCAATCGGTGCTGGGCTTCCCATCCATGAACCAACGGGAAATATGGTTGTTGATATTGGTGGTGGCACCACCGAAATCGCGGTAATTTCATTGGGCGGAATCGTTACTGTCCAATCGATTCGTGTGGGTGGAGATGAACTCGATCAATCCATCATCTCTTGGATTAAGCGCGAATATTCATTACTCCTCGGTGAGCGCACCGCAGAGGAAATCAAGATGGCGATTGGTTCAGCCTTTCCCGCTGTGGGAGAACCAGATGCTGAGATTCGCGGTCGCGACCTAGTGACAGGCCTTCCGAAAACAATTCTCGTCACCGCCGAGGAGATTCGTAAGGCGATTGATGAGCCGGTCTCTCGAATTGTGGAGGCAGTGAAAACTACTCTTGATAGCTGTCCGCCAGAACTTTCTGGAGACATCATGGATCGTGGGATCGTTCTTACTGGAGGTGGAGCGCTCCTTCATGGAATCGATGAACGCCTCCGCCACGAAACGGGCATAGCAGTTCACATCGCAGAAAATCCTTTAAATGCTGTTGTAATGGGGACCGGTCGTTGTATCGAGGAGTTTGAAGCTCTTGAGAAGGTTCTTATCTCCGAGCCTCGCAGATAACAGCCTCAACATCATCGGCTGAGAGTGGGGTGAAGCGTTGGCAACACCAGATAAGTCTCGCTCACGTTTCTTTCTCATCGCCCTTTTAGTAACTGCCTTGATTATCGTCACATTAGATTTGCGAGGAAGTGTTCCTGGTCAAACCTTCCGTGGAATTACCAATACAGTGCTTGCGCCATTCCAATCATTCTTCCGGTTTTTCTATGACCCCATAAGCAACTTCATTTCCGAAGCATCGAACCTTGGTCGAAGTGCTGACAAGATCAATGAATTAGAGGAGAGGAATGCGAAGCTCGAGGAGGAGCTGAGCAGATTTAAGGTCGCGAAACGAGAGCTCGAACAGTTAAAAGATGTCTTGGATCTGGCTGCAGCAGGTCGCTACATGAGCGTGCCAGCGCGAGTTATTGCAGCGGGGTCGGCAGCAGGATTCTCACGAACGATTGAACTGGATGTAGGCACTCGAGATGGCGTGGCCACCGATATGACAGTCATCTCTGGCGCCGGCTTGGTCGGACGGGTTATCTCGGTGAGCGAGAACACATCCATCGCCCTCCTCCTAGATGACGAGACCTTTAAAGCAGGCATCCGCATGGAAGCAAGTGGCATCCTTGGTGTGATTTCAGGGACTGGTAATTCTCAATTATCACTGACGCTCTTTGATTCATCCTCTGAATTGAGCGCTGGGAATCGAATGGTCGCTCGAGGAAGTAGTGACAGTCGACCATTCGTGCCGGGAGTTCCCGTGGGAACTATTACTTCAGTCGATCAGAATTCTGGAACGTTGACGAAAACTGCTCTCGTGAAGCCATTCGTCAATCTCAATTCGTTGGAGGTAGTTGCTGTCGTCACGGGGAAGGTCAGAGTGAATCCGCGAGATTCATTACTCCCTCCAGCACCAAAACCAACGCCTACACCCACGGTCACCGTGTACATCACTCCAACACCAGAGCCATCCCCAACTCAGAGCAAGAAGGTGAATTAAGAATGCGCAAGACGATATTTTTCTTGCCTATCGCCCTTGTGGCGCTTGCCTTACAGAACGCGGTTGTTGCGCGTATCCCTTTCCCATTTGCTGATCCATCGATTTTCCTCATCATTGTTCTTGCGTGGGCATTCTTGGAGGATCCGGAGTTCGCAGCGCTGCAAGGATTTATCTCTGGATTGTTACTTGACCTAAATCCATTATCGGTAGGGCTGATTGGTCACTGGGCATTTGTGTTGGCAGCAGTCTGTTACGGAACTTCCGAGATGGGCGTACAACTTCGATCGAGTCGTCGCGCACCGCTAACCCTCACAGTTACCGTCACGGGTGCCCTGTTGATCTCACTCATGCTCTTTGCCATCACTAGTTGGTTGATTAGCGCCGAACAAGGCCTTTCCTTCTCTCAGACAACACCTGGTGTCTTACTGTGGTCAGCTCTTATTACCCCGTTGTTATCACCGCTCATTATTCGAATGTCCTACTTTGCACAAGGAATTGGCACACGCAATGGGTGATCGTTCTCGATACGCCACAATTTTTCTGCAGATTCTCCTCTTCTCGTTGATGGCTGCGCTACTAGGGCGCCTTTTTTATCTACAAGTTGCAGCCACCGAAAAATATCAAGATGCTGCCTTGGAAATTCAGAGTCGTAACGTTGTCACGCCGGCCACGCGAGGAATGATCCTGGATAGCGGTGGTAAACCCTTGGCGCTCAATCGAGTGGGGTTGGTTATCACCGCTGATCGATCGATTCTTGATAAAGAGCCAGATCGTGGAGTTGCTGCACTGAAAGAAACGGCCAAGGCTCTCAAAATGTCTTACGAAGAGGTATTCGGAAAGACTCGTTTATGTGGCGAAAAAGTCGATCCTTCTCTGACCGGAGGGGCGCGTTGCTGGAATGGTTCGAGGTACCAGCCAATACCAGTCTCCGTCGATGCCTCAGAGGAGATAGCGCTCGCGATAGTGGAGCATGCAGAGCGCTACCCAGGAGTGAACGCATCCCCACAGGGTTTTCGCTATTACCCCGGAACTGAAGGAGTCAACGGTGCACACCTTCTCGGATACGTGGGCCCAGTGAGTGAGAATGAGTTAGCAGCAAGCACAAGCAAAAAGTATTACCTCAATGAGTATGTAGGTAAAGCTGGGCTGGAGAAGGTATATGACGCTGACCTTCGCGGCGCTCCCGGAGTAAAGACCATCGTTGTTGATCGGAAAGAATCGGTAACCAGCACTCTCAAGGAGACCAAAGCGATTCCGGGCAATCATCTAGTCACAAGTATTGATGCGAAGTTACAAGCCGTTGTTGAACGTGAATTGGTCGCAGCAATCACTCGAGCCCGAGCAGGTGTAGTTGATAAGAAAGGACCGCGCAAGGCAGATTCCGGTGCGGCAGTTGTGATGGATGTGAAGACTGGCAGAATCCTCGCGATTGCTTCCTATCCAAACTATAATCCCAATATTTGGGAGCGAGGAATAACAGCCAAGCAAGCTAGAGATCTCTTTAGTACAAAGACTGGGGTACCAGCATTATCTCGTGCACTTCAAGGAACTTTCGCACCTGCCTCCGCGTTCAAAGTTGTTTCAGTGGCTGCGGCAGCAAAAGCGGGCTATGACTTAAACGGTAAATATGATTGCCCTGCTGAGTTCCAAGTGGGTAACCGAACTTTTCGCAATTATGAGAGTAAGGGCGCTGGTCGAATCACACTGGAACAAGGAATCGCAATCTCGTGTGACACGCTCTGGTATGAAATCGCGTACAACGAATGGTTAAAAGATGGCGGCTTAAGACCCAACAAAGAACGGAACGACTACTTCTATAATGCGGCTGCCGGATTCAATCTTGGTAAACGAACGGGAATCGATTTACCCTCTGAATCTGCTGGTCGTTTAGCTGATCGACAATGGCGCTCGCAATGGCACGACCGGAATAAGGATTTTTACTGCAATTATGAGAAGCGAGCAAAGAAATCACAACTGACCCCTTATTTGATTGCTATCGCAAAAGAGAATTGCGTTGATGGTGGCAAGATTCGCGCAGGCGACGCGGTGAATTTTGCTATTGGGCAAGGTGATACGACTATGACTCCACTTCAGATGGCGCAAATCTACGCAGCCATCGCAAATGGTGGAACGATGTGGAAGCCCACTGTGGGCAGAGCGATCATCACGCCGACAGGCGAGTTGGTTCGAGAAATCGCGCCGGAGAAAGCGGGCACACTTCCCGTTTCGAAGAAGACTATGGCCTTTCTGAAGAGGTCATTACGTGCTGTGATTACATCAGGAACAGCACAATGGCGCTTTGCTGGAATGCCTATCGCTGTAAGTGGCAAAACGGGGACAGGTGAGGTGTACGGAAAGAATCCCGATGGCTCCAATAAAGATACAACTTCCTGGTTTGCAAGTTATGCCCCATCGGATGCACCACGTTATGCAGTCGTGATGATGATTAGCCAAGGAGGAACGGGCTCGGGCACCTCTGGGCCATCCATTCGAAGAATTTACGAGGCAATCTTTGGGGTGCAAGGCCAGAAGATTGTCACTGAGCAAGCAATCTTCCCGTCGGCACCACCCTCGCAAATACCGCGTCGTCCGAAAGTTGATCAGCCATGACACTGGCCAGTGGAATTCGAAGAAAAGGTAACCGGTCGCGCTTTGAGCGAGTCGCGATAGTTGATCGTTTCGATATTCCGCTGCTCATTGCAGTTACGGCGCTCTTAGCCATCGGAATTCTTCTCGTATATGCGGCAACGCGGGATTGGTTTGCCTCATTTGGCGGAGATCCTGAGTATTACTTGAAGCGCCACGCGCTCAACATCGTCATTGGACTACTTCTTGCCTTTGGAACGACGTTGATTGATTATCGATTACTGCGAGCATATACACCGATTCTTTGGGCAATTTCTGTCTTGGGGCTGATTGCAGTACTCATTCCAGGTATAGGTGCGACTGTCAACGGTGCGCGCGCATGGATTGCATTACCAGGTGGGCTGCAGATTCAACCTGCAGAACTTGCCAAAATAGCAATCATCGTTGGCATAGCCATGATCTTGGCTGAAAAACATGATGGATATGAAGAACCGCAAGCAATAGATGTACTGCAAGCGCTCGCGGTGGCAGCGATACCCGTCCTGCTCATAGTTGTACAACCAGATTTGGGCACAACAGTAATCATCGGGGCATCTGTGGTCACCATGATTGCTGTCTCTGGGGCGCAATTACGTTGGAGCGTAGGGCTCCTGGGCTTGGCTGGAATTGGCGCTTTTGTCGCAATCAAATTAGGAGTGGTGGCTGATTATCAGTTGAACCGTCTGCAATCCTTTGTTGATCCAACAGCAGATCCACAAAGCACTGGTTATCAGTTACGACAGGCTCGAATCACCATTGGTTCCGGAGGATTATTCGGGAAGGGATTGTTCAACGGACCACAGACAAGCGGACGCTTTGTACCGGAACAACAAACCGATTTTATCTTCACGGTTGCCGGCGAGGAATTTGGTTTTGTCGGTTGCGCAATCATCGTCGCGCTATACGCACTCCTTCTGTGGCGAGCATTCATCATCGCACGAAGAGCGAACGATCTCTTTGGCAGACTTGTTGGCTTGGGCGTCACTGCATGGTTTGGCTTTCAGATATTCGAAAATATCGGCATGACACTTGGACTCGCTCCTATGACAGGGGTGCCCTTGCCACTGCTCTCCTACGGTGGTTCAAGCATGTTTGCTACCCTGATAGGAGTAGGCCTTTTGCTCAATATTCGCGCTCGGAGCTAGTTATCTGCCATACTTAGGGGGAGCGCAGCCTCGAGTTCAACAGATCTCGGTGGCGCGACCAAAGAATTTTTCTAAAAAACGAGAATTAGTTCTACTTTGGTAGAACGTGAAATGAGTACAGCATGGCTGCACCAGCGCGTAAGCGCGTTTTAAAGAAAGTCGCTACAAAAAAAGGTAGCGAGAACCAGGCATCTACCGACTCCAAGGGAGAAAAGCCAGCCAAGAAAGCGAGAGCTGCTGCTCCTGTTAAAGCCTCCAAGAAGAAGAGCGCTCCAGTTGTTGAAAGCGGCGCCGCTCAAGAGGGTGCGCCGGCAAGTGTGCCATCAAGTTCCAAAGCGAAAAAGGGCGTAATACCAGTACCGATTTTCCAAGCTCCGACCAGGTCAACCAGTAAAGATTCCAGAAAAGATTCGAGTAAAGAGACTAGTAAGAAAGCGGCTGCGTCAAAGAGCGCGCCAGAGCCAACAAGTGAAGCAAGTCAAAGCGCAGATGTAGGCCAATCAGGCGAAGGACGTTCTCGCCACCGTAATCGCAGACGTGGTGGAAGAGGTCGTGGGCGTAATCACAATCAGGATGCTCATGATGCATCGAGTAGTGATAGCGAAGGTACCGAAGAGAATTCGAGTATCAATGAAGATAGTTCAGCAACCCATCGTCGACGACGTCGGCGGGTAGCAGGATCCGGTGAGGTTGAAGCGCAGACGCTCGTTGAAGATGGAGTTGTTACCACCATCAAGGTTCGGGAACCTAAGCAACGTGCAGAACGTGGCGATGATTCAAGTTCTACCCGAGTAGATAAGCGTGGACGGCGCCGAGACCGCGACAGAGATAGAGATCGCGATAATCCGCGCTCCTTTCACGGAAATCGACGCCCAGCAGTCATTACTGAATCGGAATTTCTGGCTCGACGCGAGAATGTCGATCGCACAATGCTCGTGCGACAAACCGGAGATAGGACTCAGATTGCAGTTCTCGAGGATAAAATCTTGGTAGAGCATTATGTCAATCGTGCATCGAGCGCCTCGTATGTGGGCAACGTTTATTTGGGTAGGGTCCAAAATGTTCTGCCAAGCATGGAAGCGGCCTTCGTTGATATTGGAAAAGGGCGCAATGCAGTGCTCTATGCCGGAGAGGTCAACTGGGATGCTGCAGGCCTAGCTGATGGCACTCCCCGGAAGATCGAGTTCGCACTGAAGACTGGTCAACCAGTTTTAGTCCAAGTAACGAAGGATCCAATGGGACAGAAAGGTGCGCGTCTGACGAGTCAGATTTCGCTTCCTGGTCGATACCTTGTGTATGTCCCTGCAGGTGCGATGAGTGGAATCAGCCGTCGCCTTCCAGATACTGAGCGCTCGCGCCTCAAATCAATATTGAAGAATCTGGTACCTGAGGAGGCAGGCGTGATCGTACGTACTGCGGCTGAAGGTGCCACCGAAGAAGAACTCACTCGTGATGTCGCACGATTACAAGCGCAGTGGGAAGTCATCGATCAGAAGGCAAAGGATCCGAGCGCAAGTGCGCCATCACTTTTGTATGCAGAGCCTGACCTCAATATCCGAGTAGTTCGCGATATCTTCAATGAAGATTTCAACTTGCTTCATGTTCAAGGTGATGATGCGTGGGATGAGATTAATAACTACTTGGGCTTTGTTGCGCCGGATCTCGTTCAAAAGATTTCCAAATGGCATAAGCCATCTGACATCTTTGCTGAGCATCGAGTCGAAGAGCAGCTCGCAAAGGCTCTCGATCGTAAGGTTTACCTTCCATCCGGTGGCTCCCTAGTAATTGATCGCACTGAAGCAATGATAGTTATCGATGTAAACACCGGAAAGTTCATCGGTAAGGGCGGTAACCTCGAGGAAACGGTAACGAAGAACAATTTAGAAGCGGCCGAGGAAATTGCGCGACAACTTCGACTCCGCGATTTGGGCGGAATCATCGTCGTCGACTTCATCGATATGGTGTTGGAATCGAATCGAGATATGGTCTTGCGTCGTTTGACTGAATGTCTTGGTCGCGATCGAACCAAACATCAAGTCGCTGAAGTGACTTCACTTGGATTAGTCCAGATGACCCGAAAACGTGTGGGTCAAGGTTTGATCGAAGCATTCTCAACGACATGCGAGAGCTGTCATGGTCGCGGCATCCACATCCATATGGATCCCGTTCCGATGGCTGCGCAATCACGGAACCTCGATGATCACGAGGAGGAGACCGATCGCGATATCGATCGCGACACAGATCGCGATACTGGGAAGCCAACCGAACAGGTGGAGCACTCTGATCTGCCCATCGTCGACACTCCGGTTCACAGTCCGGTTTCCAGCGGCCGACGAGGGCGCCGTCGAGTCAGCAGCGGTGGGGTCATTACCCCTTCAGTTTGACCTGCGGGGGCGCCAATCCGTACCCTTAGCAGGCTTGAGAGTTGGACGAGCGGGGTGAATCCCGCAAAAAATTGAGGAGAATCGTGTACGCAATCGTTAAGGCTGGCGCACGCCAGGAGCGGGTCTCTGTCGGTGAGGTCCTCGACATCGATCGAGTAGAAGCCTCCGTTGGAGCAACTCTCTCCCTGCCACTGCTCCTTCTTGTCGATGGCGGCAAAATCTCCACTCCCGGCGCAGGGTCGACCGTCAGCGCTGAGGTGCTCGATGAAGTGAAAGGCCCAAAGATCGACATCCTTCGCTACAAGAGCAAGACTGGCTATCGTCGCCGTCAAGGTTTCCGTGCGAAGAAGACTCGCATCAAAGTTACCGCGATCAACAGCAAGTAAATTTAGTAGACCAGTAAAACCAGTAAAAGGAGAGTAGAGCGATGGCAAGTAAAAAAGGTGTCTCCTCGACCCGCAATGGTCGCGACTCTAATCCACAATTCCTTGGTGTGAAGCGCTTTGCTGGACAGATAGTTCGCACAGGCGAGATTCTTGTGCGTCAACGCGGAACTCACTTTCACCCAGGAGCAAATGTCGGTCGCGGCAAAGATGACACGCTCTTTGCACTCGCCGCCGGATCTGTCTCCTTTGGCAATGCACGTGGTCGTCGCGTGGTGAATGTTCTCCCTCAATAATCAACGGACTTATTTTTAGCGGGTCCGCATACGGGCCCGCTTTTTTATTTAGGAAGAGGTGAATACATCAGATGTCAGCAGTTACATTCATCGATCAAGCTCGACTCCTTGCCCAGGCAGGAAGTGGCGGTAACGGTTGCGTCTCGGTGCACCGCGAAAAGTTCAAACCACTAGGTGGGCCGGACGGTGGCAATGGTGGTCGTGGCGGAGATGTCATTCTCGTAGTCGATCCGAGCGTTACTACACTCCTTGATTTTCATTACAGTCCACATCGCACAGCAACCTCTGGTCGCCATGGTCAAGGTGGACATAAAGATGGTCCACAGGGGGAAGATCTAACGCTGCCTGTTCCTGAAGGAACGGTTCTGCGCGATCCTCATGGAAATATCATCGCCGACTTACTGGGAGTCGGTACTCGTTTTGTCGTTGCTCGCGGTGGCGCTGGTGGGTTGGGAAATGCAGCGTTGGCATCCTCCAGACGGCGTGCACCTGGTTTTGCCCTATTGGGTGAACCCGGTGAAAAGATTGAATTAACCCTTGAACTCAAGAGCGTTGCTGACATCGCCTTGGTGGGCTACCCATCGGCAGGTAAGTCTTCGTTGATTGCTGCAATCTCCGCAGCGCGACCAAAGATTGCCGAGTATCCCTTCACCACATTGGTCCC
>SYAM01000052.1 GCA_005787645.1 Actinomycetota bacterium
CGCTAGCCACTACGCTACGCCCCGTTGATGAAGGCAGTAGTCTAGGGCCTGAAGTCGCATCGCGATAACGCGCCAAAAACGCGGGTGTAGCTCAATGGTAGAGTTCTAGCCTTCCAAGCTAGCTGTGCCGGTTCAATCCCGGTCACCCGCTCCAATTTAGATTTTCCTCTATTTTTCAAAGGGAAAGAGTGGCTTGGGTCGCTTGTTAAAGGTCAAGGTAAATAAATCTGCACTGGTGGGGCCCTCGGTATTTGCTAGTCGGAATTCATCTGTCACTCGCGCAAAGCCCACTTTGAATCCATTGGGTGACTTCGCTTGTACTGCTGAGAAGTGGCGAACATCAAGATCAAATAACTCGTAGATGACTGGGTCGATGACTCGCACGGGATTGGAATGGAGCACCAGATAAGTCGTAAGAGGGCTAATTGTGATTTTGATCAGGGCCGACGGGCCTGGGTCATCTAATGAGCCACCGGCTGCTGGGTGGGTGTATTGGATCTTCTTAGTGGCAACCTTTTCGATTACCCCTGTGATGGTGGTTTTCTCGTTGTACGCACCGGGTGCCCCATCACAGAGCGAAAGGGTGATTTCTTTACCTGCGCCAGCTTCGTAAGCGCGTGCTGCTGCCTGAGCATCAGCTATTGAGAGAATGAATGTTCCAGAATCGTTTGATCGCAGCGCTTCACGTAATAACTCGGTGCTATCTCCAGGGCTGCCACCATTGGTGGCATCCCCCAGATCAGAGACCGTGCAGAGACTCGGTGATGTCACCGCTTGATGGAGCGCTTCTTGTGGTGGGAGCGCAACGGTCTCCATGAACTGCTCGCGTCGATTCCATGCCTCGCGCGCAATTTCATCAGCGATGCTCTGTCCATCGACATCTACACCCGAGGTCGTCACGATGACTTTCCAGCCAAGTTCTTCGACATCGAGCCAGGGTTGAGTTGCCAGCAACGAAACAGTGAGCACTCCAGGCTCCTCTTCTGCCTTGCGACAGAGATCAATTAATTCTTTGAAGGGACCCTTAGTGTTGTCGTGGCGCTCGGCAGAGGTAATCATCGCCGCCTCAGCGCGAAAGACCTTTGGCTTCTTCTTTTTAGCAAGCGCATCGACGAGAAGTTGTGCAGCGCGTGCACCGGTCTCATAGAGATCGATGTGTGGCGCAGTGCGATACGCAGTGGCGATGTCGGCATGGGCCAACATCTTCTTCGTGTAGTAGGCGTGTAGATCAAGGCTTATGGCAATCAACTTATGAGGACCGATTTTCTTGCGGACCATCTCCAGGAGCGTTCCTTCAGGGTCGTCATCGTGTTCGCAATAAGAAGCACCATGTAGGGAGAGATAGACACCATCTACATCACTCGCGATAGCGGACACGATGCCCCTGCTGATTGTCTCGAATGCATTGCGCGTGACGGGAGGGCGTGGAGATGAGGTTGCCACCAATGTGGGAAGAATCTCGGCGCCGTGTTCTGTGAAGACATCCCACGCGCCAGCAAGTTCCACAGTGGGACCTGCGCAGTCTCGAGTGATCTCGCTGCCCACGAAGTAAATCTGCTTCTTGAAATCATCCAGAGTTGTCTGCCCATGCGCGAAACTATTGCTCTCGATAGAGAAGGCACCTACTGCGATTTTCACGTTGTGAACTTTACTTACCCGTCACTACTTCGATAAGGGCCTGGATGTAACCGATGGCGTGTGCACGTCCGCGGTGGCCGTATGCGCTGTCTCCGGTGAGGCTTGGGGTATGGTCATCAAGAATAGATCCGGTGAATCCATGTTTGTGGAGCGCTTTGATAACTTCATATGCAGAGTAATTGCCCTCTCCAAGGAAGCACTCCTGGAACTTGGGAAAGGTGCCCTGCACATCGCGCAAGTGGATATAGGCAATCTTCTTTCGCGGAGCGAAGCGATTGACCGCATCCATCACTGAGTTCGCACCATCCATCTCGGAGACTGTACCGAGACAGAGTTCGAGTTTGAGGTTGGGGCTATCGACGATGTTCATCGCGCGCTCAAGATTGTCCACGCTCGTGAGGATGCGCGCGATGCCATGGAGTTCCCGTGCAGGTGGATCATCGGGGTGGAAGGAGATGATCACGTTGGATTCCTCGCAAGTTTTGATGATGCCCTTGATAAACCATTCGAAGTTCGCCCACATCTGTTCGTGAGTGAGGGTGCTTACCGGTAGCGGCACGAAAGAGCCGCGAGTGAAGGTGTCTTTGAGGTCTGGGTTCTGTTCGTCGCGACGTGCGACCCAGATTTCACTGTCACGGGAGCGATCTTCGACAATTGAATGGTCGTAAACCGAGACGTATGAATCTCCACGTCCATAGTGGCCCATGTCGGTCCGCCAGACAATCTGTGGCATCCAGTGCATTCCGAGGATGGGAACTTTTGCCTCACCGAGGGAACGGATTGTGTATTTCATATTTTCGAGTTGTTCCTCGCGACCTTCGACACCGACCATGATCTTGTCGAAGAAATGATTGGGCACGTTCTCGATGGACTCTACGTAGAGCCCAAGTTCGCGCGCTGGTTTGAGGAAATCAATGATGTCTTGTGCTTCCCAGCGCACCGCACCTTTTATCTTCGGTGTTTGGAAAGAGACTCCAGGACAACCTAGTTGGCGAGCAAAATCTAGGTACTCGCGGTCGTTATCTGGATGTTGACCTGCTGCTACGCGCATAGTGGTTGGTGCCGCTGTCATGTCGCTCCCCTGTAATTACTTATTTCGTTAATTACTTTTTTTCGAAAACTGCAAGGTAGGCCGGATGTAAAGGATAGATTTTCGTAGCCCATGCTGGATAGTGGGGTAAGTAGCTATCCCGCAGAGTTTTGAAGCCATTCGCTTCAAAGATCCTCCGAACTGTCCTGCCACTGGGTCTATATATATGTGTGGGATCGGAGTCATACAACTTGGAGTACTCCCACTTGGTTAAGGCGTTGGCAATTGTTGGCATATGGACCAACACTATTGAGCCTTTATGGCACGCCCCCGCTATAGAGCGCACCCCCGCCTCAGGATTCTCTAAGTGTTCAATAATGTTGATGGCTAGCACCAAGTCAAAAGTCTCGTTAAAAGGTATCGGCTGTTCCAAATTACCTTGCTTGAAATAACGGGTGAGTTTTCGTTTTGCCGCTACTTCAACTGCATGGTGGGCAATATCTACTCCTGCTAATTTCTCGGCTCCATCAAAATAATCAAGTAGCCATCCATACCCACATCCCACATCTAAAACTTTTGATTTACTTAATGCGACCCTGCCGTATTTCTTGTAAAGCTTTACTAGTAAACCATCTCGCAATTTATCGATTTTGGTTTGCTGTGGCTCTCCTGCTTCGTCTTGAGCGCTATACAACTTTGCAAAGTATTCGAGGTCAGCCTGAGCTTTCTCTTCATTAGAGGGACGACGTGGTTCCTGTGACAACTTGC
>SYAM01000053.1 GCA_005787645.1 Actinomycetota bacterium
GAGCAACACATTCGACGTGAGAAAGCCACTAGCAATATTTGTACAGCACAAGCCCTGCTCGCCAACATATCTGCGCTCTACGCAATGTGGCATGGCCCTGAGGGGTTGCGTGCGATTGCAACGCGAGTGCACGCGTATGCAGTATCAATAGCACAGAGTGCGAAAAATGCTGGGCTTGATCTCAAAGATGCAGAGATTTTCGATACCGTCACTATTTACAATTGCGACGCAGAAAGAATTCGCCGCCAAGTACTAGATGAAGGTATCAACATATGTAAGCGTGACGAGAACACAATTTCGATTTCGGTCGACGAAAGAACTACTCGAGAACATCTAGCAGCCCTTGGCAGGGGATTAGGCTTCGTCATTGAAGAGTATGATGGAAAAATAGCCTCTGATTTCAAACGTTCTTCACGTTTCCTCACTCATCCACTTTTTAGTAGTAAACAGAATGAAACAGCCATGATGAGATATCTTCGCTCGCTTGCTGACAAGGACCTTGCCTTGGATCGTACGATGATTCCATTGGGTTCATGCACTATGAAGCTCAATGCTGCAACAGAGATGGAATCAATCACGTGGCCAGAGTTTGCTTCTCTTCATCCATTCGCTCCGGAGGAGCAAACTCGAGGAACTCGAAGGATCATCAACGAACTCTCGGAATGGCTTGTCGAGATTACGGGTTACGACGCCGTCTCTCTACAACCTAATGCAGGTTCGCAAGGTGAATTTGCAGGGTTGTTGGCTATTCGCGGGTTCCATCGCGCAAATGGTGAGAGCCATCGAGATATTTGTCTGATCCCATCGAGCGCTCATGGAACGAATGCGGCCAGCGCTGTGATGGCTGGAATGAAGGTGGTCGTTGTTGCGTGCGATAACGCTGGCAATGTCGACATGGACGATCTGCAATCTAAGATCATCGAACACCGCTCAAATCTCGCTGCCTTGATGGTTACCTATCCCTCTACTCACGGCGTGTACGAAGATACGATTTCGGAAATCTGTCAGAAGATCCATGACGCTGGGGGACAGGTATATGTCGATGGAGCAAATCTCAATGCGCTAGTAGGTTTGGCAAAACCAGGGAAGTTTGGCGCAGATGTATCGCACCTAAATTTACATAAAACTTTCTGCATCCCTCATGGCGGTGGCGGTCCAGGAGTTGGTCCAATTGGAGTGAAGGCCCATCTAGTACCGCACCTTCCCAACCACCCTCTCGATAAGAGCGCAGGTCCAGCGTCAGGTGTGGGCCCAATATCAGGCGCGCCATTTGGCTCAGCAGGAATTTTGACGATTCCGTGGAGTTACATCCATCTCATGGGAAGTTCTGGGCTTGCAGAAGCGACACAGATGGCGATTCTTTCGGCAAATTACCTCGCAAAACGACTCGATCCGCTCTTTCCTGTTCTCTACAAGGGGCGTGAGGGTTTCATTGCACACGAATGCATCATTGACATCCGAACACTAAATAAAACAGTAGGCGTGAGCGTTGACGACATCGCAAAGCGCCTAATGGATGCCGGATTTCATGCGCCGACTGTTTCATTCCCGGTAGCAGGCACGTTGATGATAGAGCCAACAGAATCTGAGGATCTAGCTGAACTCGAACGATTCATTACCGCTTTGGAAGCGATACGGCGGGAGATTGGTGCAGTAGAGGCGGGGGAGATCGCAATCGAGGATTCCCCACTCCGCCACGCTCCTCATACCGCACACTCTCTCCTTCAATCTGGAGTAAATCGCCGTTACCCAGCCCTTCGAGGTGCATATCTTCGCCCTGAAGATGAGGAAGGAGGGGCTCTCACGGGGTCGCCGAATAAGTACTGGCCGCCAGTTGGACGGATCGATGGGGCGCACGGGGATAGGAACCTGGTCTGCGCCTGCCCGCGTCCTGAAGAGTTAGCTTTTTTTACTGAGCCAAAACGGAGTGAAACACTGCAGCGAGCGAATCTCCAATAAATGAACAGGTTCGGCAATTCACGATCCATTGATTTTGATTGGGTTGAAATTGCTGGCGGTCTCTTTTATATGGGAAGTGACCCTAATCTCTTGTCGGCAACTACATTGCATGGTGACGCAGATGAACACCCTCAACATCACGTTCATCTCCCAAGATTCTTTATCAGCGCAACTCCAATCACAAATGAGCAGTATTTGAGCTTTGTGTTGGACACAGGACATAGGCGACCTGGTGATTGGATCAATGGTTTACCTCTAACAAATAGAATGAAAAATCCAGTAACTTATGTTGATTGGAATGATGCTCAAGCGTTCGCAAAGTGGTGTGGAACGAATTTGCCGTCGGAAGCTCAATGGGAGAAAAGTGCTCGAGGAGCAAGTGGGAGCATTTTTCCATGGGGAAATGATGCGCCAAGTAAAGAATTTGCTAATTTCAACAACACTTTGGGTGACACATGTCCAGTGAACTCCTATCCTCTGGGGGCATCTCATTCTGGGGTTCACGATATGGCTGGGAACGTCTGGGAGTGGACAAACTCACTTTATCGACCATATCCATACCTTAGTAATGATGGTCGGGAGAGTGAGAGTGCATCAGAGAAACGAGTTGTGCGGGGTGGAAATTATCTAAGTGTTGCCAGAAATATTCGATGTGCTGACCGCCATTCATTTTACGCGGGAGCGAAAGATCTCTACCTTGGCTTCAGAGTTGTGACACAGAACGTTGATAGCAATAAAAATCAGGATATGTTAGGAATTGTTTGGAAGGAAGTTCAAGAGGGAAATTTTCTAATGGGAACCAATTATGATTCCAGTGATCCCCATGATGATCTCGGATCATTCTTTTCAAGCTCACTCCACAAAAAGAATTTAGCAGCGGACTTCGATAATGAAGTACCTATGCACAAACTGAAATTAGGTAATTTCTCCATCACACGTAATCCCATCACGAATATGCAATACCAAATATTCATTCAAGAGACAGGGTATCCGCCACCTTCACATTGGCCGGAGGGACAGATCCCATCTCTTCTCGCCGAACACCCAGTGGTCTATGTAGATTGGTACGACGCACTTGCCTTCTGTAGATGGGCGCAGGTTGCATTACCAACCGAACCACAATGGGAACGAGCAGCACGCTCGAGCGATATGAGGCTCTGGCCTTGGGGAGACATAATCCCCGATCATCAGCGGGCTAACTTTGGTCAAAAATCCAAGTTTGGCCAGACCACTCCGGTGGGCACATATCCACTGGGGGCATCGGCAGAGGGCGTCCTTGATCTGGCCGGGAATGTATGGGAGATGGTTTCGAGCGCGTACCGACCATATCCCTACGAGTCGCATGATGGGAGAGAGGAATTATCAAACGCGGAACAGTATGTACTCCGTGGAGGGTCATTCTTTAGTCCACACCCGCGGTATCTGCGGTGTACGGTTCGAAGTATGAGCTACAAAGAACGTAAGCGAGACCATATTGGTTTTCGAGTGGTGAAGCAGGCGCTTTCGGCCGAGCGGGCCTAATTGGCCAAATCTTACTTGACATAATGTTGCTTATCGGCGAAAGGCTCTACGGATAAGCACCAGCCCTGCTATCGCGAGCGAGCCATATTCCAACCCTAGCCCTCTGCCGCCGGCAGGTGTTTGCCCTTCATAGAGGCGCAATTGGGCAGTTAATGAGCCTGATGTATAGGGCTCAAGTTGACTGATGATCTGACCGCGTTCATCAACCATAGCGCTGATACCGACAGTGGAAATGGATGCGATATTTCGATGATGTTCCAAGGCGCGACTACGGGTGATCTGTAGCTGTTGGGCCGACTGGGCCGAGCGTCCGTAAGTGGCATTGTTGGTCTGGGCGATAAAGATGTTGCTTTCAACCGCTGCTTGCCGGATCAGGTGGTCATCGGCAACCTCAAAACAGATCAATGGTGCTATTATGGCTTTATCGACAAAGTGATATTTCCAGGAGGTGCCAGGGTGAAAGTCCTGCACCTGGTCGGCCAAAGGTGATACCGCTGCCGCTAACTTTCGCAATGGGATGTACTCGCCAAATGGCGCTAAATGTTGCTTTTGGTAGATCGAAGCTGCGCCGCCAGCACGCCAGAGTATCGAGAGGTTCACAGGTCGATCGAGATTATCTCTGCCGACCGATCCAAAGATGATCGGTGCGTTTACTTGCGAAACCAGTCGAGTAATCTCCCCTCGCCCACGTTTGAGCGGATCGATATCCGCACCATCTTCTGGCCATATGTACAGATCAGGTGGAGCATCCTGACTGGCTTTGGACGCACGGAGGTTTTCATTGGCATGGTTCTCAAAAACTTTTCGTACTTGTGTGCTGATCTCGTATCCCAATCGAGGGACATTGCCCTGGATTGAGGTCATAGTGATTACGCCATTTGATGGAAGTTGGTAATTAGGAATAAAAGCAAAAATGACGAGAACTGGAATCCAATACAATCGAAGACTCGTGAGAATGCGATAGAGCGCAACAGAGAAGAGCGCCATGAAGAAGCTTCCGCCCGCAATCCCAAGGTAGGGAATCAATTCCGAGTACGGGGAATCTACTCCCAAATACCCCGCTCTCCCCCATGCAAATCCCCCGAACGGAAAACGATTTCTAAAGAACTCTATTCCTACGTAGAAACTTGGAAACACCAGCCAGAGATAGCGCGAGTTTGTTAGAGCGATGGACAGTGGCAGATAAAACAGCGCGCAAAGAATGGTGAGAAGTATCCAAGGTAGCGATCCAACAAAACTACTTGACCAATGAAGCATTGGTGCAAATAACCCGAGAGCGAAGAGGAGAGAGTGAGCCATCCGACATCTCAAGCTTCTGTTTATTGTGCAGGCAATAAAGAGGGCTAGGGAGAGCGGAAAGAGCCACCAGCGATCGATTGGCGCGAAACCACCTGATGCGAATATGCCGAGAAGAAAAACCCAGATGGCCCGACTCATCGTTCTACTCTAGCGATAAAGCGGAGAGCAATCTGTTCACACTCGTTCCAACGCCGTACTCGTCGACTAATTCACCTAAGCGCTTACGATCTGCCACTTTTGCTGGCAGATTTTTTGGAATGGAGGGCAGTCGTAAGTTGCGAACGCAATTGACCACTGGTTCTGCTCTCTTCAAATAATCAATCCCATCGATGATTTTCTTCGAGAGGCTAGCGCCCAATCGTTCATCATTATTCTCCGCCGCACGAATCACCTCTTGGACGGAGGAGAAAAGTGACGCGATCTTCGCCCCACCTTTTTCGCCAATTCCACGCACTCCTGGGAGTCCATCGGAAGGATCCCCACGCAACAGCGCCATAAGCGAATATCGCTCCCCCGGAATCCCATACCGCGCAGCAATCCAGGAGAGATCGACAATCTCATGACTGGTGATGCCTTTTGCCAAATAAGCAACACGCACTGGTTTGTCGTCATCAACAAGTTGAAAGAGATCTCGATCGCCAGTAGCAATCACCACTGATCCAGGTTCTCTGGTAGCCAACGTGGCAATGACATCATCAGCTTCGTAATCATCTATCCCAACAATCGGTAATCCAATCGCATCCAGTAAATCCAGAATTACTGGAGTTTGACTCTCAAGGTCTACCTCTTCCGCTGCCTTTTCCTCATCTTCAATCAATTGGATATCACGCGCCGCTTTGTATTCGGGAATCAATTCGGTACGCCATGATGGCCGCCAATCCCCGTCCAGGCAGGCAACAATTTGTTGAGGTTGATAATGAACCGTTAATCGAGCCAAACTATCGAGAAATCCCCTAATCGCGTTTACTGGTGCTCCATTGGGAGAGCGAAGGGAATCGGGCATTCCATAGAACGCGCGATACCAGAGCGATGCGCTATCGATCAGAAGAATCATCCGATTACCTCTGAGTAGGCGATGACTCCCCGACGTAAAAGAAGAATTGCCTCGCGCGCTCGCGCACGAATCGAGATAGATGCTTCTGAGATTTGCGTTAATAAGTCGATAAGTTGTTTCACAATCCGCACAAAATCTCCGGCTGGGAGTTCGGCAAGTTCAAGCGTCTCTATCAATTCTTGACCACCTGCCCAAGCGTAAATTGCAGCAGCAACGCCGCTATCAAGCTCCCGCATTGTCTGAACATGATATTTCTGCTCAAGGTATTTCACCTCAAACCATAATTTCTCTATGGCTCGGATTGTGGAAACAACGGTTTCGTTACTGGCTAAATTGCGGTGTGGTTCATCACTACGGGACTCGAAAACGAAGATTGAGAGGATTGCTGCGAGTTCTCTTGCCGATAGATCGTCCAAATAATTTCGTCGAATTGCCTCTGCAAGAACTAAATCGGAATCAGAGTAAATCTTAGCGAGCATCTGACCCTGTTGCGAGACACTCTCCCCATTGAGATAACCAAGTTCATTGAGTACAGAGCAAAGACGATCAAAGGTCCGAGGAATGACATTTGTTCGGCTCTCTATCTTCGCCTGCAAATCCTCAATTTCTCGCTCCATCCGACTGATCCTCTCTTGGATGCGCGAGTGTTCCTCACGATCCGGGCAAGCATGGCAAGGATGAGCGCGCATCTGCGCACGAGATTCGAGAATTTGTTCAGAAACTATTGGCTCGCGCTTATGGGCCTTCAATCCACTGGTTTTGTACGCGTTTATCCAGACACCCTTATCACGCGAGTTCTTATGCCCGGTCCCACCAGGTACTTTTATACGACCAAGATTCTCCACGCCATTCTGACAATCCACTGGCGAGATACGCGAAACTTTTCGATCCAGAAACATAACCAGAGGACGGGCCATCTCATGGCCACGATCGATGACCAGCGCGATATTGCCTGCTCCACTTTTGGTTCCCTTGTTAGCGATAGCAAGGACATCACCGCGTGAAACTTGAGCAAGGGTCTCGATCACCTGCGGCAACTCTGCACGCTTAGTAGGTCCAGTTCTCTCTAATTTCCGAATATCATTTCGAAGGTCAAAGTACTCGGAAAAATCTCCTAGATGACATGTGTTCTCATTACCAAGAGACTTGAGGAATTCCTTATTCTTCATAACCTGCCGCTCAAGCCCTTGCACTGAATTGTCCGCTTGGAACTGGGCAAAGGAAGATCCAAGGAGCTCGCGTGAAATCTTTGAACTTGTGCTGCCAAGCAGGTTAACTGCCATGTTATACGTGGGATTGAATGATGATTTAAGGGGAAAAGTTCGGGCAGTTGCAAGACCTGCAAGTGACGGGATGTCCACTTCAGGGCTCCAAATCATTACCGCATGACCTTCGATATCAATACCTCTACGCCCTGCGCGCCCTGTTAATTGGGTGAACTCCCCCGGAGAGATATCGACATGGGCCTGACCATTCCATTTGGTCAATCGATCGATTACCACGGACTTCGCTGGCATATTCACTCCAAGTGCGAGCGTCTCGGTTGCAAATACAGTTTTAATCAACCCTTGTTGGAAAAGCTCCTCTATAACTTCCTTGAGAGGGGGGATCAATCCTGCATGGTGAGCGGCCACGCCCTGCTCAAGGGCTTTTGCCCAATTTATGAAATCGAGTGGTCCGTAATCTTCGGGAGAGATTAGTTGAGCAACCTCCTCTATTCGTTCACGGATAATCTCTTTCTCCGATTCGCTTGTGAGATTCAGGTGGAGAGAATGTCTCACTGCCATGTCACAACCCGCTCTGCTAAAAATGAAGAAGATCGCAGGCAGGAAATTCTCTTTGGAAAGGCGTTCGATGATCGCCTCTTTATGCAGATTCTTGAAGGTATGTCGATATCTTCGATCGTGGAGATTGCGACTATAGCTCTGATAAACCTTCACTAGTTCCGAATTCACACTTCGATCATCTTTGAGCAGAGGATAGAGTTCTGGACCCTGCATCACATGAAGATGAAGAGGAACTGGGCGAACTTCACTCACAATTACTTTGATCGAACCGCGGACAGTTCCCA
>SYAM01000054.1 GCA_005787645.1 Actinomycetota bacterium
AAGGCTGCAGCGCCACGAATTACTATTTCTTGTGTAAAGGGGAAGTTAACAAAGAAGGTCTCAGGCGCGGCGCCTAAGTGTCCAGCCGGATTTAAGAAGCGATAGCTAACTCGAGGCGAATCGCTTCAGTAATGATGTTTGAGGAGTACCCTTTGCGCGCAAGCAAGGAGTGAAGACGGCGGTATTGGACCTCGCTATCGAAACGGCTCAAACTCCGCAATTTCTTGGCAACGAGATTCCGTGCCGCGACAATCTCATCCTCACGAGAAATCTCTCCCAGCACATCGTCAATCACTTCAGGCGCAATAGATTTCCTACGAAGCTCTTGCGCGAGGACTCGGCGCGACAACCCTTTGCTTCGGTGGCGCAACTGCGACCACTCCTGTGCAAATGCGTGGTCGTCAATTAACTTTTGGGCAACTAATCGATCAAGGAGGCGGTGCGCAACATCGTCAGGGGTTCCGCGCTTTGTCAAGATTTCCGCAAGCTCCCCCCTACTCCGTGCACGACGTGAGAGCGCATCAACAGCGATCTTCGTCGCGACCGAGTAGGGGTCAGCCTCGTAATCCATAAGTAATGGGGATTAGAAGTCGATATCCGCGTTTGAGACAGCCTCTTCAACCGCTGCTGCAAGAGCGGGGTCAATCTGGCCGATTGTAAATTGAGCGCGAATCTTCTTCTCAATCTCATCTGCAAGGTCTGGATTGTCACGTAGGAAGGCGCGTGCATTTTCTTTGCCTTGACCGAGTTGATCTCCTTCGTAGGTAATCCAGGCACCGCTCTTCTTGACGATTCCCGTCTCCACGCCGAGGTCTATTAGTGAACCTTCGCGGGAGATTCCCACACCGTAGATGATGTCGAACTCTGCTTGCTTGAAGGGTGGCGCCATCTTGTTCTTGACGACCTTGACACGAGTACGGTTACCAACCGCCTCTTGCCCATCTTTAAGAGTCTCAATGCGACGGACATCAAGACGAATAGATGCATAAAACTTCAGCGCCTTTCCACCTGTGGTGGTTTCTGGTGAGCCGAAGAAGACGCCAATCTTCTCGCGAAGCTGATTGATAAATATTGCGGTGGTGTTAGAGGTATGGAGCGCGCCAGTGATCTTGCGGAGCGCTTGTGACATCAATCGCGCTTGAAGTCCCACATGTGAATCGCCCATCTCACCCTCGATTTCCGCACGCGGAACGAGAGCTGCGACTGAGTCGATTACGACGACATCGATAGCGCCAGAGCGAATTAACATATCCATGATCTCAAGCGCTTGTTCGCCAGTATCTGGTTGAGAGACAAGAAGCGCATCGATATCGACGCCAAGTTTCTTTGCATATTCAGGATCGAGAGCATGTTCCGCATCGATAAAGGCTGCGATACCGCCCGCCCGTTGGACATTGGCAATCGCATGAAGTGCAACGGTGGTCTTACCGCTCGATTCGGGACCATAAATCTCCACGACGCGTCCACGAGGTAGCCCACCGATACCCAATGCGATATCGAGTGCGATGGAGCCGGTCGGGATGACCTCGGTTATCTCGGCGCGCCGCTCGCCCATCCGCATCACTGAACCTTTGCCATATTGGCGCTCAATCTGAGCGAGCGCTGTATCCAGCGCCTTCGCCTTCTCGGCCTTTGCCTTGGAATCTCCAGCCTTCTCGTTGCCCTCTTTGCTTTCGCGTGCCTCTCGTGCCATCTCGTCCGCCTGCCTCTCTCTGATCTGTATCTCTATCTGTAGCTGTTCATAGATCTTTCTCGCTGGATTTCTGTAAATCTCGCTCCCAGTTAAGGCGAAGGTACGGCCCACCGCTGACAAGGAGGCTTACAGAAGCGCCCACTGGGGATAGCGTATCCGAACAGATGTTCGAATGCCACTTACCCCTCACCCGACACGCCGGCTTCGAATCCGCATCCAACGCACCATCCGCCAGATGAGAACGAGCAGGGCAACCCCACCCACCACCGGCCAGAGCGTCAACGGCGAGCGCGCTCGTTCAGGCAACGGCAGATCGCGACCATCGTTGGCTGGCAGATCTGCAGCGCCAGCAACCCCGGCATGATCCGAAGGTAAACATCGTCCTTCGCGTGGAGCTACCGGCAACCGTTTTCCTAATCCCTTGGCGCCACTTTGCGAAAGCGCCATTTGCGCATCGCTTGAACATCGCCATGTATCCAAACCTTCTGGCCATTGATTGCCAATGAGCGCCCCATTAATTGCGCTCTCTCCATTCTTCACAAAAATGTAATCCAAACGATCAGTGAAGATTCCATTCCCTCCCATATCAAGACTTGGCTTCATACGATTAGGGGTAGGACCGGCAAGGAGCGCATCTGCTCCCCAGGTAAAGTTTTGTGGATCGAGCGCATCAGGAGAGATCTCCGCAAATCCTGCTTCAATCATTTTCCAATAAGCGTTGCAGGTATCGATTGCGCGAGCAGGCGTGGGTTCATTCACTTGAGCTACGCACTCTTGACTTGCCGAGGGTTGTGCTCCTGGATTGACTGTGAGCGCATCTGAAGGGCGAGGATCGCGTGGATCGCTATTGAAATCTCCCATCACCACCACGGGCATCTTTGCCTCTCGAAGATCGTTGATAAGTTCTGCTGCTTGTTGTGCAGCGTTGGGGATTTCATTGCTATCCCATAACGACTCAAGATGTGTGGTAATTGCCCGAAAGGTGCTCACACCTATCCGCACATCAGCCCAGGTATATCCGCGATAGATCGTCATTACAGTGGGAATGATCGAATAGGTAGCCGAATACTCAGAAGTGCCGAGGTCGAGAATCTCAACATCATCACGAACAAGAAGCGCATCGCTAATGGTGAAACCGCAGGCTACTCGATCCTTACCAAATCGAGGCTGAAAGGTCTTCGCATCTCTGACCATCGTGAGATAAGGAATGGGTGCAATCTCAAAACCGGGATTGAGCGCCTCTTTATCCTCCACTCTAGCAATCGAAAACTTCCCACCACGTGCATTGAGTTCTCGAAGAAGCTCAGCGAGGAAATCATGGACCACAACTTCCTCCGAAAAAACCCCGGCGCGACATCGCCACACAGTTGCCTCTTGTATACCTATTACGTGAGCACCGGTGGCAATCAACTCTTGAGCAAGTAGCGGTGCCCGTTGCGAGAAATCAGTGTCACGGACTTGATCCCACATAAATTGAGCAGCTGCAGGAAAATTAGGGAGTTTGTCCATCGCCACTCCCACGTCGGCGCCAAGATATATGTTGCGAGAGGCAAAGATAACGCGCTCGGAGTTTTGCGCCATCGTTGGTAGCGGTGTGGCCAGTGAGAGCACGATCGGAAAAAGAAGGTACTTTCCCAACGTCTTCATAGCGAGAGGCTTGCTTCGACCTTCTCTACCGCGCTGCGGCGCGCGCTCTCAGGAATGGGCGAAAAGAATTGTGAGAGCAACCAACGAAGCACCAACTCGCCACTCTCGCGCGAGCAATAGAGAACAGATTGCAAAGTCTCCCTGACTTGGCCCCACTTCTCACTCTCCGAGATAGTGACCATACGTGCAATCAGATGGGGCTCTAATTCAGCGACCTTTCGTAGGACTCCATTATCAAAAATATCTCGAGATAAGAGGAAGAGAACTTCACTTCTATTGGAAGCACACTTTGCTAATTCGCTCATCCGAGCAATTTCGGAATCAAGGAGCGCATGGAGAATCTCCTCTTTATCGCGGAAATGGTTATATAACGTTGCACGAGCTACCCGAGAACGATCAGCGATGGTGATCATGTTCGCCTCACGAACGCCTACCTCAGATAGCACCAATCGGGC
>SYAM01000055.1 GCA_005787645.1 Actinomycetota bacterium
CCCGCTTGCCATCGCAGCAATCACTAGAGCACGCATAAAGTGGTCGAAGAACATCATCTTCTGGCGGGCAGTTCCTCCTGTCATCGATGCGCTAGAGCGCGCGCCTGGTTTGATTACCGCGATCGGAATTGGTGAGGCTCCGATCGGATTGCAGGGAACTTTCTCGCTCTGGAGCGATGGAAAATCTCTTCGAGACTTCGCATATAAATCCGATGAACATAACCGTGCGATTGCGGCGACTAAGGAAGTCGGTTGGTATAGCGAAGAGTTATTCGCCAGATTTGCAGTGGAGTCTGCCTCGGGGTCGCTTAATGGAATCGCTCTCGCTAATACGGCAGACTAACTCTGTGTCCATCAGAAACTACACCCCGCGCAGGCGAGAACGTCGCGGCCCGAGCCGCTTCGACAATCTGTTGCTCTGGGGCTCTCTGGCTGTGGCGATTGCTTTTCAAATCTCCTACCCGCTCTTAGATGGCGAAGCGCTCAGACTCATCACCATTGGCACCGTGTATGCAGCCGCTTGTGCGACCTTGGTCAATGCGTACCTCTCCCATGGCAGCGTCTACGTCATCCGATATTTTCTGATCACTTTCACGTTCGGATTATTGATTGAGCAAATTGGCGTCACCACCGGATGGCCATTTGGTAATTACTCATACGATGCATCTCTGGGAGCATTTCTTTTTAATGTTCCCTTGGTCGTTCCCTTTGCATGGATGATGCTCTCCCATCCACTGCTGATTGCTGCGCGCGAACTCTCGCCTCGATGGACCATCGTCGTCGGAGGTTTCGCACTCATGTCATGGGATCTATTCCTTGATCCCCAAATGGTTAGCGCAGGGCGGTGGACCTGGAGTGACACCACGCCACATGTTCCCTTCCAACCAGAAATTCCACTATCCAATACCTTCGGTTGGCTCCTTTCTGGAATATTACTCATGGCGCTACTACAACTCTCTCTGCCACGGGAGCGACGCAAGAACGGAGTAAACACAAATGCAGGTGATGCGCTACTCATCTGGACTTGGTTCTCTTGCGTAGTCGGAAATCTCTTCTTCTTCTCTCGCCCAGGAGTAGCGCTTGTTGGTGGATTCTCTTTCTTTCTTTTTCTCTTCCCGTATTTACTCAAGCGCTGGATAAATCGGCAGTGACCACAATTCTTTTTGTACTCGGCTTTGTACTCGCACTCCACTCGATAGTAAATGGCTTACTCTTACGTCGACCTGGCAATAAAGAATATGTACTCGAAAAAGTTGTCATTCTCATCCCTGCTCGTAATGAAGGGAGAAATATAGGGAAATGTTTGGAAACAGTGTTGGCTCAACAGCATCTCGCCGATTTCTCCGTGATCGTGCTCGATGATTCCTCGACAGATGCGACCAACTCGATCGTTAAGAAAATTTCTGCCGAACATCCCAATCTCACCCTTCTTTACGGGCAGGAGCTCCCGGAAGGGTGGACGGGTAAAAATTTTGCGTGCTGGCAATTAGCAAACGCTGCAACCAACTCTAAGTATCTGGTCTATGTCGATGCTGATGTCCGATTACAACCTGCAGCGGTGGCTCGCTCGATCAATGCGCTCAACAAATATCGATGGAAATTTATCTCTCCCTATCCACGACAGATCGCGAAGAGCGTCAGTGAATGGCTCATTCAACCGCTTCTGCAATGGAGTTGGATTACTACCTTACCCCTTCGCTTCGCAGAGAGATCACTACGACCGCAGCTCACTGCGGCCAATGGGCAGTTTCTCATATTCAATACGAACGCCTACTTTGACGCTGGTGGACATAAATCTATTCGGGAAGAAGTTCTCGATGACATTCATCTTGCACGTCAGATGAAGCGCAGCGGTCATCGCGGCAATGTCATCGATGGCAGCACTATCGCGCAATGTCGAATGTATCAATCCTGGCGGGAACTTCGCGATGGGTATTCCAAATCACTTTGGTCAGCATTCGGTTCATTCTCGGGTGCGTTACTGGTCATCATATTCCTAGTCTCGCTCTACATCTTTCCGCTATTCATTGCAGCATTTGGTTGGCAGTGGGGAATCTTCCTATTACTCACCGCATTGATCTCGCGCCTCATGGCAGCGATTCGAAGTCAATCATCCTTGACGAGTGCGCTCTTTCATCCAATCGCAATAGCGCTACTGTGTTATCTCATCCTGAGATCATGGTGGCTGAAGAGAAAGAATCGACTGGAATGGAAATCTAGAGCGTTATGAATCCGAACTCTTCCCGCAACAAAGTGATCATCATCGGTGGCGGGCTCGGCGGATTGAGCGCAGCGCTTCGTTTGGCAAAAAAAGGATTTGCGGTTCAACTCTTCGAACGCTCAGCAACTCTGGGCGGAAAGTGTCGCGTTGAGAATTTTGCTGGGTTTTCATTTGATACTGGGCCCTCACTGCTTACTCTGCCAGCGGTCTATCGAGATCTTTTTCTCAAGACAGGTGCGCCACTAGAGAGTGAGGTAACGCTTACTCCAGTTGATCCAGCCTTTGATTACCACTTTGCAAGTGGCAAACGACTGACACTCCCTAATGCATCTCGCGCAGGCGTCACCGAAGCCATTGAAAAAACCTTTGGAAAGGAGAGCGCGCAAGAGTGGGTTGCGTTGATGGACCGAGCCGAGGCGATGTGGAATGTCGCTAGAGAGCCCTTCGTCGAATCAGAGCTTCGCGGACTACTTCCCCTATTACGCAGGCCAGGATTTCTCGCAAGTCTGAAGACGATTTCACCATTTACCTCGCTGCGAAAAATGGCAAAGAGCTATCTAAATACCCCGGAACTCATCACGCTTATCGACCGCTATGCGACATATACCGGCTCTGATCCACGGAAATCTCCAGCAGTGCTGCTGACCATTGCCTACATAGAACAGATCTTTGGCGCATGGCATATTGCAGGAGGCATCGGCCAACTCAGTGCTGCGCTCGAGCGACGAGCGAAAGACCTTGGCGTTGAAGTACATATCAATAGCGAAGTTCGTTC
>SYAM01000056.1 GCA_005787645.1 Actinomycetota bacterium
CAGCAATTGACCACCAGACGTAGAGCAGGGCGCCAGTGCAGGCGACGAGCGGAATTAACCACCAGACTAATGCGGACACGCGCCTAGGGTATCGAGTGCCTGCGTCAGCCGCTGACCTGCCCACTCGGGTGGCGGGAATGAATCAGAACTTCAGCGGCGTTATAGTGATTATGAGAGATAGGTATGCGAAATCGTGAGCGAACAACCAGGTATGGGTGGCTTTGACTTCAGTCAATTGGGTGAGATGCTCTCTCGCCTTGGCCGTGCTTTCAGTTCTGGTGGCGATGGCTCCACGCTATCTCCCGATACGGTTCGCGAACTCGCCAATCTTCGGGATGATGGTGTTCTCGCGCGCGAGTTAATTAATCAATCGACTGATGCATTGCGAGTTGCAGATCTCTGGCTCGATCAGAACGTTCTCTTTTCGGCGCCATCACTTCCTGGTCAGACTTGGAGACGTTCAGAGTGGATTGATGGTTCGGTGCCAACTTGGTGTGCAGTTGTGGAACCTCTCTCACACTCACTAGGTAATGCAGTTGGCTCTGCACTCTCATCTGAAGTGGAACCAGCGATGGCTGGAATATTTTCACAAATGAATGAGATGATGAAAAAAATTGGTGGAATTATGTTTGCCACCCAACTTGGTGAAGCGCTAAAGAGCGCTGCTCACTCGGTGACTGGTGCTGGAGATGTAGGTATTCCTCTCATTGAGCCGGTTCGCGCAATTTTGATACCTGAGAATGCACTTAAGTATGCAGAGGGATTAAATGTTCCATTTGGTGAGGTCTTACATTATCTGGCTCTACGTGAATCAGCTGCAGCGAGACTCTTTGCGCACAATTCGTGGTTGAAAGATGCAATCATCGAATCAGTACGCGCATACTCTGCTGGCATTCACGTTGATATCGCCAAAGTTCAAGGCGACTTTGAGCGATTGAGTGGAGATCCGCAAGCGATTAATGAAGCAATTCAAAATGGTCTGTTCGCCCCTGAAGAGAGCGAGGCTCAAATTGCAGCCCTCAAGAAACTCGAGCTACTCATCGCCTTGATCGAGGGGTGGATCGACGAGATCAGCACGCAAGCTGCTGGTTCACAATTGCCGCAGATTCAGGCCCTTCGAGAGATGTCTCGACGTAGGCGAGCAACCGAGGGTCCACTTCAAAAAGTCTTTGCCTCGCTCCTTGGCCTTGAAGTCTCTCCACGGCTAGCGCGCGATGCTGCACACTTCTTCGGAGTCCAAGGTGAGCTCCATGGAATTGATTATCGAGATGGTCTTTGGGAATCACTTGGCTCATTACCGCTTACAGAAGAATTAAGCGCACCAGAGAGTTTTAAGAGCGGGCGGAGCGCTCCAGACGATCTTTCAGCGTTGTAATAAGTTTTCTCTACAGAAATATTTCTCACTGTTGAAATATTTTTCTCTGCAGTAATAGCGAAGCCCTCGGGGCGCACGTTCACTTATCTGCCTTCCCCTTGCAGATACGCGACCGGTTATCCGAGGACTTCTGAGTGGAAATTACGGGTAGTACGAGAAAGAATCAAGCCAGGGATTTATGGAGCAAGAGATTGTGATTCCGGTTTACAAAACCTCTTCGCTCACGCTATCGAAGCTCGAGGCAATGAGCGGGAAGAAAAATTTTCCGCTGCACTTTCATCCTTGTGGATTACCTGTAGATAACTGTGTATATCGAGCACTCAATTGTGGATGAGTTACTCGCGCTTCCAGGCACTACGTGCCGCTTCCCGCCAATTACATAGCGGGCAAGAGGTAGACACGCCATCGCGCCACCTTTATTCACTTTCCAAAAACTTTCCACAGGGAGTGGATAACCTCTGACCATGGAGCGAGAGAATCCCCCAATGCCCAACGATTCCTCTGCCAGTAAGCCCTCACAACCTCGCTTCCTCCCTAACCGGCTCCCTAAGCCCATATCCAATGGTGCAGATGGTGCACGTGGTTCACATGGTGCCGGTGCCCGCCCTGGCCGCAGAGTTGAGCAACCCCTCATTCAAGGCGATCTCTTCCCTCGAATGGCCTCTGATGGGCGCGATATCGGTCTGATTATCGAGGTGCGGAGAAGTACTCGACGGAAGAAAACAATCGAGGCTTATCGCAATGGCGAGAAGGTAATCGTCTCTATCCCAGCAAGAATGAGTCAACGAGAGGCAAACCAAGTAGTTGATGAGATGGTGAAAAAGATTTTGCACGATGAGAGCGCGCTAAACAACGATCAATTATTAAATCGAGCGCTTCTTCTCAATACGAAATACTTAGACGGCAGAGCGATTCCGGTCTCTGTGGAATGGTCTTCGCGAATGTCTCGGATTTGGGGCGCTTGCACAATCGAAGATAAAACAATCCGTATTTCAGATCGACTCCGTGATGCCCCTGGATATGCTCTCGATTATCTGTTGCTTCACGAGCTAATTCATATTCTTGTTCCCGGACACGGCGGAGATTTCAGAGAGTTACTGGAAAGGTACCCCGAGCTGGCTCGCGCTGAGGGGTACTTTGAGGGAAGAACGCATCGCCCAAGTGGAGACTTTGATCAACTCTTTGACGAATAATAATCGATTAGCTCTAATACGTCTAAAACGTTGCCTAGCAATCATCGAACATGAAAAAGGTGTATTGATTGGTCACATCGATAAGAGAGTGACTATCTCGCATTTACATGCACGAACAATCATTCGAGAGTTGCACGATTGGATTTCAGTAAAAGATTTACTTTCTAAGAGTAAGTCATCAACTTGCGAAATCAACCTCAACTCAATCTTGGAGATAATCTCGGTGTTAGCTGAGTATGAACTTATTGAACGACTCTACGAAGAAGAGTCTTTGATTGACTTTGTGATTAGCGATCTCAATGAGGTGGGCTTAGCACTAGCCGCACTTTTATTACACCATGGAATATCAGTGCGAACTTTGGAGAATACGGTTATCAATTTCTCTGATGTACGCGGTCAATACTTTAGACTCACTGATGTTGGTCGATTTGCAAGTGATGTCTTCGATGAACAGAGGCGCGATGTGATTAATAGTGGGAATCGTGAAAATCCTCATCAAAGGATTAACTCAGAACTCAATTCGCGCACGATTGTTCTAATCACCGCTTATCCAAAACCAGAGCTCCTCGCACATTTGATGGCTGCAGGCACCGAGCACGTCGTAGCAATCGCTACTGCATCTACTGCTCATATAGGACCATTTGTTACCCCTGGGCAAACGCCATGCTTTCACTGTATTGAATTACATCTCAGTGATCGTGACGAGAATTGGCAGAAGATGGCAACTGCGCTCTTTCTCCAACGAGAGAAGCGGGTCTTGCTGGAAGATGCCTTTTTCACTTCAGCGCTGTTAGGGCGACTACTTCTTCGTATCGTGCGAGGTGAAATTCCTCACGAGGTGATTGCTAATACCCTCACGGTCTCCTATGAAAGGGTGAGAGTTCCAGGTTTTTCGTCGCAAAACAGTGCAGGAGGCGTTCAGTGGAGCTTCCATCCAGAGTGTTCTTGCCATTGGGGGCGTTCTCTTTCAACTCGCGTGGGATAGCAGAAACCAGAAGACTTGAGGGCATGGCCAAGCTCTCCAGTGACTCCAAATCCAGCAACTCCACCAAACCCGGAGCGCTCGATCGAGATTCTCTGACCACTGGTGGCGTGGCCCGAAGTGCAAAAATTGCATCGATTCCTCTCTCGGCAATGGGACGAAGTGCTGTTGGTTTTGGCCGACAGATGATCGGTCAATCGGGCGAGTTGGTCTCCAAAGAGATGCAAGCCAAAACTGCCGAACAGGTCTTCCGTGTTCTAGGTGAGTTAAAAGGTGGCGCGATGAAGTTTGGTCAAGCGCTCTCTGTTTTTGAAGCTGCGCTTCCTGAGGAATTCGCTGCCCCTTATCGCGAAACATTAACGAAATTACAAGAGGCTGCTCCTCCACTACCTGCGCGCGTGGTACATCGCGTCTTGGCAGAGCAATTGGGTGAGGATTGGCGAGATAACTTCGGAGAGTTCAACGACAAACCATCGGCCTCTGCATCAATCGGACAGGTTCATCGTGCGATTTGGAAAGATGGTCGCCACGTCGCTGTGAAGGTGCAATACCCAGGAGCCGCAGAGGCGCTCATCTCTGATCTCAATCAGATCCAACGTTTTGCAAAGATCTTCCAACTCTTTATGCCTGGGCTTGAGATGGGTCCCTTGCTCGAAGAGTTACGGGCACGCATTATCGAAGAAGTGGATTATAAATATGAAGCTGAAGCACAACGACTATGCGCTGCAGAGTTCGACGGCGATCCTGATATAGCGATTCCAAAAGTCGTTACTGCCTCAGACAAAGTCCTGGTGAGCGAATGGTTAGAGGGAACTCCACTCTCAAAGATCATCAGTAAGGGCACAAAGGAACAACGCGATGCTGCCGGAATCAAACTTGCACGATTCCATTTCACTGCACCAACTCGCGTCGGATTGCTTCATGCCGACCCACATCCGGGAAATTTCCGCCTGCTCGCCGATGGGCGCCTAGGTGTTCTAGATTTCGGTGCATGTAATCGATTGCCAAATGGCTTCCCTGAGCCGTTCAAGCGCCTGTTAAAGAATGCACTCGATGGAAATGCAGAGGCGTTGTACGAGGGTTTCAAGCGTGATGGATTCATACTTCCTGAAGTTGATGTTGATCCACAGTTAGTTCTGGAATACCTCTTGCCACTGGTGGAGCCGCTGCGAACTGAAAGGTTCAAGTACACCCGCGATTGGTTACGTGTGCAGAGCGCACGCGTTGGCGATCCACGTAATCCAACAGCAAAAATCGGCTTTCAACTCAATCTTCCACCCGAGTATATGTTGATTCATCGGGTCACTCTTGGTACCACCGGAATCTTCTGCCAATTAGGTGCTGAAGGAAAATTCTTAGCTGAAGCGATCTCCTGGTTACCGGAGATCGCTCCTGCTACAAGTTCTGCTCGCCTCTAATTCCGTTAAGCACGAACTCGCTCTACTCTCTCTATCTCTATCTCTATCTACTCTCTATCTCTACTCGCTGACTCTTTTCGTTACGGCTGCGCTATAAATGGATTTATGCAGCGCTACGAGGTCGACCGGGCTGGCGCTTTGCTTGCACAACAACGCCATTGTCGAAAATCTCACCACCCCATACGCCCCATGGCTCTTGTCTAGAGAGCGCACCCTCTAGACAACGCGCACGCATCGGACATGCAGTGCAGAGATCCTTCGCAGTTTCGAGCAGCTCTTGAGATTCAGAGAAAAAGAGCTCAGGGTCGACTGAGTGGCATGGAAGTCCAAAACCCTCATCCTCCTTGTAACCCGAATTCTCATTGCGAGTTAGCTCGTAAACGCCAATCTTTGTATCTGCCCAACCTGGAACCAACAGTTCATGAAATAGAACCGTCATTGCTCTTCACCTTCCCTCAACTCATCGTGCTCACTTCACTGCGGACCATCCGCATTCAGTGTCTTCTCCTTTTTCTTTCGGAAAAAGAGAAAGGGCCCTCGAATCCTGATGGATTCGGGGCCCCCGGAGAGCTTCGCGGCTTAGCCTGCGATCTCCCGGGTGCCACCGGATCCAAAATGCTTTGGATTGCCTGTGGCGTAGGTTGAATATGAGCGTGCAAAGTCGCTCGAAGGACGCCAACCGGCGCTTCGAGTAGTGGTAGCAACTGCTAGTGCCACTGTGACTCACCTTTCGCTCGTAATTACGAGTTATTACTGATAACTCAGCTGGTTGCAGATCGGTAAACCCCTAACCAACTATCCCAGGGTAAAGGTTGGCCCACGCTCGAGGCAACTTCATTAAAGTAAGGCCTAGAACCCTAGAAAATAGCCACTAGGCTTCAAGACTATGTTGGCAAAGGTCCGTGATACCGAAATCTTCTTTGACGTTCACGGTTCCGCGCTGGAAGCAGATGGGGCGAGCTTTCGTGAGAAACCAGTCGCATTTGTCTCGCACGGCGGGCCAGGGGCCGACCATTCAATTATGCGACCTGGCATGGATCCACTTGGTGAATATGCGCAGGTTCTCTATTGGGATCATCGTGGACAAGGGCGCTCTGCTCGTGGCGATATCAATAAATACACCATTGATGAAAATGTTGAAGATCTTGAAGCGCTCCGTATCCACCTCGGCATAAAGCAGATTGTCAGCGTCGGTACAAGTTACGGCGGAATGGTCGCAATGGCACATGCTGCTCGTTATCCAAACTCCGTTGCAAAATTACTTCTAATCGTCACCGCAGCACATTATGGATTTAATAAGAGAGCGCAAGAAATTATCGCAGAACGTGGCATTGCCGAAGAGAAAGAGATCACTCGTCAACTCTGGACTGGAGAACTCACTACCGAAGATGCGATGCGCGAATACTTTCGTAAAACCTGGGGGCTGTACTCGACAACTTTCGATGAGAGCAAGCGAGCAAAAAACGAAGAAGCGCTCTCCCGTGCAATTCTCTCTCCCGATGCGCTCAATCGCGCGTTCGCGCCCGGTGGATTTCTACTCAGCTATGACCTGCGCCCCGAGTTAACGAAAATCACAGCGCCA
>SYAM01000005.1 GCA_005787645.1 Actinomycetota bacterium
ACTGTCGTTGAACTCGATGGCGATGAGATGACCAGAATTATTTGGCAATTCATCAAGGATCAATTAATTCTGCCTTACCTTGATATCAACCTTGAGTACTACGATCTTGGTATCGAACATCGCGATGCTACTGACGATCAGGTGACTGTAAATAGCGCTAATGCAATCAAGAAGCATGGCGTCGGCGTGAAGTGCGCGACTATTACGCCAGATGAGGCTCGTGTAAAAGAATTTAACTTAAAGAGCATGTGGAAATCACCTAACGGCACCATTCGTAACATCCTTGGTGGCGTCATCTTCCGCGAGCCAATCATCATCAGCAATGTGCCACGCCTTATCCCACATTGGACCAAGCCCATTGTCATCGGCCGTCATGCTTTCGGTGACCAATACCGGGCGACTGACTTTAAAGTGCCAGGTCCAGGAAAGTTGACGGTCACATTCACTCCCGCCGATGGCTCTAAGCCAATGGAGTTCAACGTCTTTGATTTCCCAGGCTCTGGTGTGGCGATGACGATGTACAACCTTGACGATTCGATTCGAGATTTCGCACGCGCCTCCATGAATTATGGGTTAGCTCGAAAGTATCCAGTCTTTCTCTCGACAAAGAACACCATCTTGAAGGCATACGATGGACGCTTTAAGGATATTTTTGCTGAAATATACGAGAATGAATTTAAGAGCCAATTCCAAACAGCTGGAATCGAATATGAGCATCGATTGATTGACGATATGGTCGCGACCTCACTTCGATGGGAGGGCGGTTATGTCTGGTCATGTAAGAATTACGATGGAGATGTTCAATCGGACACTGTCGCACAAGGTTACGGATCTCTTGGTCTTATGACATCGGTGTTGATGACTCCTGATGGAAAGACTGTCGAGTCTGAAGCGGCCCACGGCACGGTCACTCGCCACTATCGCGATCACCAAGCAGGCAAAGCCACTTCAACTAATCCGATTGCATCAATATTTGCATGGACTCGTGGTTTGGCTCATCGTGCAAAACTTGATAACAATCTAGAACTTGCGCAATTTGCAGAGACGCTCGAGAAGGTATGTGTGCAGACCGTTGAGCAAGGGAAGATGACCAAGGATTTGGCACTCTTGATTAGCAAGGATGCCCCTTGGCTAAATACCCAGGAATTTCTCGCTGCTATCGATGAAAATCTCAAGAGGGCTATGGCTTAACTGATTGTCACAAAAAAACCCGCCCCTAGTGAACTAGAGGCGGGTTTTTTTATATTGACTTAGAGGCGTTTGCCACTTGCTGAATCGAATACGTGTACTCCAGATGGATCTGCTGTGACCGAGATAGTGTCGCCAGCCTTCGGTGGATTCTTTGGATCCCAACGAACGATGACTTGAGCACCTTCTTCGTCATTCGCATTTGCAAGTGAGATACCGGAGACTGCCGGCTTACCGTAAACGAATGCATCAGAACCGAGTTCTTCTACGACATCAACCTTGATATCAAAGCCTTGTCCAGCCCCAGTTGGCTTGAATCCTTCTGGGCGAACACCGACGATTGCCGATGCGCCCGCTGATGCAGGAACGCTTACCTTCAAGTTACCAAGTGATGCTTGGCCACCAGATACAGGTGCGGTAATCAAGTTCATCGCAGGTGAGCCGATGAATCCAGCGACGAATGCATTTGCTGGCTTGTCATAGAGATTACGTGGGGAATCTACTTGCTGGAGCAGACCATCCTTGAGAACTGCTACGCGATCACCCATAGTCATAGCCTCGACCTGATCGTGAGTTACGTAGACAGTGGTGATGCCAAGGCGGCGCTGTAGCGCAGCGATTTGGGTACGGGTAGCGACACGAAGTTTCGCATCGAGATTTGATAGCGGCTCATCCATGAGGAAGACCTGTGGTTCGCGAACGATTGCGCGACCCATAGCAACACGCTGGCGCTGACCACCAGAGAGCGCCTTTGGCTTACGCTCCAAATAAGGCTCGAGATCGAGTAACTTTGCCGCGTCTTGAACGCGACGTGCGCGCTCATCTTTATTTACACCGGCGATCTTCAATGCGAAGCCCATATTCTCTGCCACTGTCATGTGTGGATAGAGCGCATAGGACTGGAAGACCATCGCAATATCGCGATCTTTTGGAGCCACATGTGTGACATCTCGATCGCCGATGCGAATTGAACCGGTATCAACATCTTCGAGCCCTGCGAGCATGCGAAGAGATGTTGACTTTCCGCAACCTGAAGGGCCAACAAGAACAAGGAACTCTCCGTCGTTGACGACAAGATCAAGTTGGTCTACTGCAGGACGGGTGGTACCTGGATAGGTACGGCTTGCTTTATCGAATACAACAATTGCCATGAGCGTTAGCTCCCTCTCCCGGCAGGTACGTGCCGGACGATCCATTGGAGATAGGTCATCCTCGGATGAGGACGGGGAAAAAGTACCTGAAATAGCGACTAGACGGAAGAGCGCGCAGCGCTGGTGCGCCAGTGGCGCTACCCTTGAGGCGTGGCAGGCTCTGTAGGGGAACTGGTGGGCGATATCGCCATCGTCCTTGGCTTAATCGCCCTCTCATCCTTCCTGGTGGCGGCTGAGATAGCCCTGATCTCCCTACGAGATTCTCAGATCAAGCAGATGGCTGGAACAGGTAAGCGCGGGGCGCGGGTGGCTGCACTGACCGCTAGCCCCAACCGATTCCTTGCCGCCATTCAGGTGGGAATCACTGTCTTTGGCTTTCTCTCTGCAGCCATTGGTGCCGAGCGCTTAGGACGATATGTCATTCCATTCCTTGAAGATCTTGGGCTGCGCACGAGCGTTGCTGAATTGGTCTCCCTTATTGGTTTGACTTTGATTATCGCTTACATCTCTCTGATTTTCGGAGAGTTGACTCCGAAACGGATTGCAATTGTTCGTGCAGTTCCAATTTCCTTGGCAAGTGCAGGCGCTGTCGAGGTTATTGCCAGATTGTTCCGACCAATCATCTGGCTACTCTCGAAATCAACCGATCTACTCGTTCGCGCCGCTGGTATCGATCCAAAAGCTGCCCGAGAGCAGATAAGTGAAGAAGAGTTAATCGATCTGCTTAGTGGACATCATGCATTCACGCATGCCGAGAAAGAGATTGTCGAGGAAGTCTTTGAAGCAAGCGACCGACAGATCCATTCGATCATGGTTCCTCGTACAGAAGTAGATTTTCTTGACAGTGAATTGTCTGTTGGACAAGCGGTGAAAATCATCATCGAAACCGGGCATTCACGGTACCCAGTTGTCAAAGGATCCTTTGATGACATTATTGGATTCATCAATGTGCGCGACCTTCTCGACCCACAACTTTATGAGCGTCAGACTCGAATAGGAGACCTTGTTCGAGCTATTGAATTCATCCCGGGTACTCGCGAACTCTTACCGGTGCTCTCAAAAATGCGCGCGGATGGCTCACATATAGCGATTGTGGTCGATGAATATGGTGGGACAGATGGCATTATCACTCTTGAGGATCTAGTTGAACAATTTGTCGGCGATATCCGAGATGAATACGACCATCATGAAGTTGATGAGGTTCGCGAGGGAAACGTTGGCGAGTTCCATATCGATGGTTTAACAAATCTCTCCGAAGCCAGCAATGAAATCAATTATCAATTCCCTGAGGGTCCATATGAGAGTATCGGTGGCTTAGTAACTCATAAGCTTGGTCGGATTGCTGACGTGGGGGATGCCATCGAATTGGCTGGCTGTCAGTTGGTAGTTGAGAGCGTCGAAGGCAAGCGACCAGCGATGCTTCTGGTGCTTTTATCGGAGACGCCAGGGAATGATCCTGGAGAGAGTAGATAAAAATACGATGACAAAACGCGTGCTCTCGGGTATCCAACCAACGCACGATTCTTTTCATTTAGGAAATTATCTCGGTGCACTCCGTCAGTGGGTGGAATTACAAAGCTCTCATGATGCTTACTACTGCATCGTCGATTTGCATGCTCTAACCATCGAGGTGGATCCTGCGTTACTGCGAAAACGGATTCTTACATCTGCAGCTCAATTACTGGCAATCGGCATAGACCCGAAGAAATCCACGCTTTTCATTCAATCTCATGTTCCGGCTCATAACCAACTCTGTTGGGTTTTCGAGTGCATCACCGGATTTGGTGAGGCTAACCGCATGACCCAATTCAAAGACAAGTCACAGAAGAGTGGAACGGATAGAACAGTGGTGGGACTCTTCACATATCCCATGCTCCAAGCCGCTGACATCTTGCTTTACCAACCTGAATTGGTCCCAGTTGGAGAAGATCAACGGCAACATATCGAACTTACCCGAGATTTGGCCCAGCGATTTAACTCTCGCTTTGGCGAGGTCTTTACAGTTCCCGGCGCACACATTCTTAAAAGCACTGCAAAAATCATGGACTTACAAGAGCCAACATCAAAAATGAGTAAGTCTGCAACGAGTTTGGCTGGAGTGATCGAACTTCTTGATGCCCCCGAGGTAAATGTGAAGAAAATCAAGAGTGCGGTTACTGATACTGGTCGCGATGTTACTTTCGATGAGGCAAATAAGCCGGGAATCAGCAATTTACTCTCAATTTACAGCGCAATCTCTGGTCGATCTGTGGCAAGTATTGAAGCCGACTATGTAGACAAGGGTTACGGTGATTTCAAGAAAGATGTTGCCGACATCGTGACGGAGACTCTCAGGCCTATACGAGAGGCAGCGCTTGGTTACCTCCAAGATGAGCAGGGCCTTCTGGATATCTTGAGCGAAGGTGCTGAGCGTGCAGAAGCGGTAGCCTCGAATACGCTTTCAATTGTTTATAAATCCCTGGGATTACTTCCTCGAGTTTAGGAATCAGACTAATTCACCGACAGGTTCGACTTTTCCAACAGCCTCAAATCCCCAATCGAATAACTTCTTTGCCAGTTCATCTCGGCCATATCTAAGGTTCATGAAGGTAATGATGATCGTCCGCCCATCACGTTCGGCTATACCTATATAAGTATTTCGACCCTTAGTCGTGTAACCAGTCTTCACTCCAATGACACCGGGATAGGTGAAGATCAATTTATTTAAATTTCTAATCTTACGATTGACATTTCGTGGACCAGATTTCGGGATCACATATGTCTTAGTTGCAACAATCTTTCTAAAATTCTTCTCTTTCATGGCTGCGCGAGCAATCAATGCAAGGTCATATGCGCTCGAGACCTGACCAGGCGCATCTAGACCATGAGGGCTTTTCGGGATGGTGTCATACGCTTGAATTGAACGCGCTTTAGCCAGCATGAGTGCGGAGGTTTTCTTGATGCCTCCACTCATAGTTGCTAGTGCAACCCCTGCATCATTGCCCGATCCCAACATCAATCCATACCAAATATCTCGTACGGTGTAGGTGCGGTTCTTCCATAGACCTACCTTGTTACCAATCGTACTTGCTTCACGCCATGAGGCTTTGTAGCGCTTATCCATATTTATTCGAGACATCAATGTAAGTGCTGTCAAAGTTTTTAAAGTACTAGCTGGTGGCAATTTCTTATGTGGATTTTTTGCAGCAAGAACTTCGCCAGTTTCGAAGTCTGCGACCAGATAGGAGAGGGCAGAGGTGTTTGGAGGAGCAGATACGCCATCACCTTCGACTGAATTGACGATGACTCCGGTTTCACCCAACCTACCACCGCCAATCACCTGCTTGCCATCGGCACTAACGCCCAACATACTTAGAGAGAGTGCAGAGGCGAGTGCGAATATCAGTGTGGAGTCTCGAGTACGTCTCCTATTCCGAGCCATAGTGAGAGAGGGTATTGATTGATAATAGATTTTTTCCTTATGCCACTCCGAAAGAGATAAGATTCACAGATGAGTGGGACATCAGAGTCAGGTTTGCCCATCAAAGCTGATTACGTGCGCGAAGGTGAGCATCCAGGAGAATTTCCCTTTACGCGTGGAATCTACGAAGAGATGTATTTACGTAAGCCATGGACGATGCGCCAATATGCAGGGTTTGGTTCGGCAAAAGAATCGAATGAGCGCTACCACCAGTTGGTAAGCGCTGGAACAGGGGGACTGTCAGTAGCCTTTGATTTGCCGACGCAGATGGGCTTTGATTCTGATGCCCATCAATCGCTAGGCGAAGTAGGTCGAGTGGGAGTGGCAATCGATTCTCTCGATGATATGCGCCAACTCTTCAAGGGAATACCTCTAGATAAAGTTTCAACCTCCATGACAATCAACGCTCCCGCGGCGATTCTCTTACTGATGTATGAGATTGTGGCAGCCGAACAAGGTGTGCCTAGCGGGGAGATAAGCGGAACAATTCAAAATGATATTTTGAAAGAGTACATCTCCCGGGGCACGTATATCTACCCACCTAAGCCCTCGATGCGTTTGATCTGTGACACTTTTGATTATTGTGCGCGTGAATTGCCGAAGTGGAACACGATTTCAGTTTCGGGGTATCACATGGCAGAGGCTGGTGCGAATCCAGTTCAAGAGATTGCATTTACGCTCAGCAATGCAATTGCCTATCTTGACGCAGCTCATAGTCGAGGATTCAGTGTGGAGCAGGTCGCTGCGCGTATGAGTTTTTTCTTCGTCGCGCGTACAACGGTATTGGAAGAGATTGCAAAATTCCGAGCTGCGCGCCAGGTATGGGCTCGCATCATCAAAGAGCGCTATGGCATCACCAATGAACGTGCAATGCACCTACGATTTCATACACAGACTGCGGGCGTACAACTCACTGCCGCACAACCAGAATTGAACCTTGTTCGCGTGACTCTGCAGGCAGTTGCAGCAGTTTTGGGTGGTACGCAATCACTTCATACCAACTCTTTTGATGAGGCATTGGGTTTGCCGACCGAGAAGGCTGCACTACTTGCCCTTCGCACTCAGCAGGTGATCGCTCATGAGAGTGACTTAGCGCGAACTGTCGATGCGCTTGCTGGTTCAGCCGCAGTCGAGAGTATGACTAAACAATTGGTCGATGAGATTGAGGCGCTGATTTCTAAAGTTGATGAAATGGGTGGTGCCGTTGCTGGGGTGGAAGCAGGATTCCAAAAGAGTGAGATTGAGAAGAATTCCTATCGAATCGCGCAAGAAATCGAGTCAAAGACTCGAGTCATTGTTGGCGTCAATGAGTACATATCACCAGCAGAGCCTTACAAACCTTTACGAGTTGATGAATCGGTTGCTCATGAACAGAGCGCCACGTTGGCAACTTTGCGTGAGAATCGCAATCGCGAGCGCGTAGAACACTCGCTAAAAGCGGTAGTAACAACTGCTCAAGGTGATGAGAATCTGCTTCCTGTAATCAAAGCAGCTTTACTTGCAGATGCAACAGTTGGTGAGATTTCTGATGCGTTGCGAAGCGCCTGGGGCGGCTACCGCGCGCCTGAGAGTTGGTGACTACTTAATCTCACAGATGGTGGCGCCACTGGCGATATTGCTCCCAAGTGTCATCGCCAATCCATGGATTCTTCCCGACTTATGAGCAATGAGCGGTTGCTCCATTTTCATAGCCTCTAGGACCACAATCAAGTCACCTTCGGTGACCTCATCACCATCACTTACTGCGATCTTGACCACGGTTCCCTGCATTGGACTGGTCAGAGCATCCCCTTGATTTTTGAACGATTGGACAGAATGAGAGCGACGACGTTTAGGTTGTTCGCTGACCAGACCCACTTCCAATCGACGCCCATCCACCTCGACCACAAGCCGTTCAATCACCTGCTCATTATGAGCGTCAGCTGTTCCAGTAAATGGTGGGATCTGATTATCAAATTCGCTCTCGATCCAACCAGTGAAGACTCGAAATGGCTCTGATGTAAAAGCGCCATCACGGACAACTGCTCGATGGAAGGGCAGAGCAGTGGCGATCCCATCCACTACGAATTCATCCAATGCGCGACGAGCTCGCTCGAGCGCTTGAGCGCGCGTTGATCCTGTCACAATCAATTTCGCTAATAGTGAATCAAAATTTCCGCTGATCACATCTCCAGTTGTAAATCCCGCATCAACGCGCACTCCGGGTCCTGATGGAGTTTTCCACTCTGTGATGACCCCCGGCGTAGGAAGGAAATTCTTTCCAGGGTCTTCACCATTAATTCGGAACTCTATGGAGTGACCCCGAATCTCTGGATCTGAGAAGGACAATCTCTCCCCGGTGGCAATTCGGAACTGTTCTCGAACCAAATCAAGTCCTGTCACCTCTTCACTCACAGGATGCTCCACTTGTAGTCGTGTATTTACCTCAAGGAAAGAGATAGTTCCATCAAGACCAATGAGGAATTCACATGTGCCCGCACCCATGTAACCCGCCTCTTTAATAATCGCTTTGCTAGCCGAATACAGTTGATCGATCTGAGCCTTACTCAAAAATGGCGCTGGCGCTTCTTCGACAAGTTTCTGATGACGTCGTTGCAGTGAGCAATCACGAGTAGATACGACTACGACATTCCCATGGGAATCAGCAAGAACTTGGGTCTCAACGTGGCGGGGGCGATCGAGATATCGTTCGACGAAACATTCACCTCTACCAAATGCAGCAACGGCTTCCCGAACAGCCGAATCAAATAGCTCAGGAATCTCCTCTACAGTTCGGGCAACTTTCAGACCTCTGCCACCGCCGCCATGCGCCGCTTTGATAGCAACAGGAAGACCGTGTTCTTGAGCGAATGCAATCACTTCGGCCGAACTTTCGACAGGATCAGTAGTACCGGCAACGAGAGGGGCACCAACTTTTGCGGCGATCTTACGTGCCGAGACCTTGTCGCCCAGAGCGGCTATAGCCTGTGGTGGCGGGCCAATCCAGATCAAGCCAGCATCAAGTACCGCTTGAGCGAAAGCTGCATTCTCT
>SYAM01000057.1 GCA_005787645.1 Actinomycetota bacterium
AGGGAGATCAAAGATATTGGGGTTGGAATTCGTGAGATTAGATAGTTGCCAGTGGAGATCAGGAGTACCGCAGCGACCACTGCTGCGATGATGAGATTACGTCTTTTAGGGTTTGCAATCTTCTTCTTGACCTCTTCGCCACGATCTAACCGATTGATATCTTCCAACATCTCGCTCGCACTTTGATAACGTGCAAGTGGATCTTTTGATAACGCACCTGAGATGATGTTATCGACGCCGGGTGGAAGTTCCTCGGTTAACTCTGAAACAGGAGTGAATTCTGCTGAAACATGTTGATAGGCAATAGCAACAGGAGTGTCCCCGAGAAAAGGCGGGCGTCCGGTGAGTAATTCATAGAGAAGACATCCAACGGAGTAGATATCACTCCGTGAGTCGGCGACTTCGCCTCTTGCTTGTTCGGGTGAGAGGTAATTGGCTGTTCCAACAACAGTCCAGGCATGAGTCACGGTTGCGCTTGCATCATCAAGAGCTCGCGCGATACCAAAATCCATCACTTTCACATCGCCTGCTGATGTCAGCATCACGTTGGCTGGCTTGATATCTCGGTGCACGATTCCATTTTTGTGTGAATACTCGAGGGCTTCCAAAATGCCGCGGATTACTGCTATTGCTCTCTTAAAAGGTAAACGTTCTCCGGAACGAATAACTTCACGAATTGTCTTGCCATTCACCTGTTCCATCACGATGTAAGGAAGAACTCCATTCTCAGTTCCTTCTTCACCTGTGTCGTAAACAGAGACGATTGCGGGATGGTTAAGTCCAGCGGCTGCCTGCGCCTCTCGTCTAAAACGTGCGAGAAACGCTGGATCGCGAGCGAGATCACTTCGCAGGATTTTGATCGCTACTGGCCTGGATAATCTAGTGTCGCGACCTTCAAACACATCGGCCATTCCTCCAGCGCCGATGAGTTCGCCAACTTCATATCGATTTGCGAGGATCCGTGTCATTTCTCACCACTCTCACCACTTGCTGCACCAATAAATCCAGGATAGGAATTTTTTTCTGAGGAAACAGTAGCAACAATAATGGTTAAGTTATCTGGCGCACCTTTTTTAAATGCCAATCCTTTGAGTTCACTGAGAGTCGCATCACTAATCCCATGAGTGTCGATAACTTTTCGTATTGTTGTTTCATCAATTACTCCCGCTAAACCATCGGAACATAAAAGGAGCCAATCGCCTTCGACAATCTCGAATTCAGTGAAATCTGGCCGCTCATGTTGCGCCGCACCCATAAGAGCTTTGGTCACAAAGGAGCGTTGTGGGTGTCCATCAACCTCTTCTGGAGAAATTCGCCCTTGATCAAGCAACTCCTGTACAACAGTGTGATCCTTGGTAAGTTGTGAGATTTTCCCATCGCGAATCAGATAGGCGCGCGAATCCCCTAGATGTGCTAGAAATAATCGCTCTTTACCAATAAGAATTGCGGTAAGTGTTGTACCCATGCCCTGTAATTCACTTTTGTTCTTCATCTCCATTGCGAGTGAATTATTTATTTCGAGAAATGTTTCGACGAGCGTAGTCTCAGCATTTCGCTGATTGAGCGAGAGCTTTTCCAATTGTGAGATCTTTTTGATTGCAAGTGAGGAGGCAATCTCTCCTCCAGCATGACCGCCCAAGCCATCGGCCACTGCTAGTACTCTCGCGCCAGCCCACCCGGAATCTTCGTTTTCGGTGCGATGTAAGCCAACATCGGAGAGCGCAACGCTCTGAAAATACTGGCTCATGTTCGCCATGCTACCGGGGCTCTCAAGCCCCCCTGAGCGAGCGCTTATCGCGTAGAGTTTTCTATATGTCCCGCTATATCTATCTTGGCCCAGCCGGCACCTTTTCAGAAGCGGCTTTGGCGCCACTTCTAAAAAGTGGTGATAGCTCAGAACCGGCAGCAAATGTCACTGCCGCATTGGAGTCGGTTCGCAATGGGCAGAGCGATTATGCATTAGTCCCGATTGAGAATTCGGTCGAGGGAGTTGTCGCACGAACTCTCGATGAATTGGCGACGGGGCAACCTCTAATGATTATTGGAGAACAAGTTCTCCAAGTCTCATTTGCGCTGATGGTTAAGGCAGGCGGGAGCAAGAAAGAGATAAAGCGGCTAGCAACTCACCCACATGCCGAAGCGCAGTGCCGTGAATACATCGCAAAACATTTACCTCATGCCGAAGTTGTCTTGACGAATTCAACTGCTGCGGGCGCTGAAAGTGTTTCCAAAGGTGATGCAGATGGCGCAATTGCTGCAGAGGTGGCGGCAAAACATTATGGCCTTGAGGTTATTGAAGGAAATATTGGCGATCGTGAGGGCGCAGTAACACGATTTGTGGTCATTTCCAAACTAGGAGAGATTCCTGCACTTACAGGGCACGATCGAACTTCGTTGGCGATCTTTATCGCCGCAGATCACTCAGGTGCATTGTTGGAGATTCTGACTGAGTTCGCGGTAAGAGGAGTGAATCTCACTTTCATTCAATCGCGACCCACTGGTGGTGAGCTTGGTCAGTATCACTTCATAGTTGATGCTGAGGGACATATTCTTGAAGAGCGAGTGGGTGACACTTTGAAGGCGCTTCATCGAATATGCGCCGAGGTTCGTTTTCTTGGTTCATATCCACGCGCCGATAAAATTGCTCCGACATCTACTAAAGGAATGACTGATCGAGCATTCAAATCTGCTGAGCAGTGGTTAAGCACAATACGAAGCGGTAAGCAGGATTAAATGATAGATCTCAAAGTCCTTCGAGAGAACCCTGATCGCGTCCGTGAATCTCAACGTGCGCGCGGGGCAAGTGTTGAAATTGTTGACGTAGCAATCGTTGCTGACCAGCAACGCCGAAATGCGATTGTTGAATTCGAACGAGTGCGTGCAGAACAGAATGCACTCTCGAAAAGTATTGGTGGCGCAAAAGGCGATGAGAAAAATTCATTATTAGCGAAGGCAAAAGATCTAGCCATTGCAGTAAAAGAGGCTGACGCTCGTCGGGCTGAGGCCGAGGCTCACGCCGACAAAGTCTTGGGAGAATTGGCAAATATTGCCGATATTCATGCGCCTATCGGTGGGGAAGAAGATTTTGTTGTTCTTGAAGAGATAGGAAAACCACCTCAGTTCTCCTTTCAACCGAAAGATCATGTCGAGTTAGGGAAAATTTTGGGGGCCATTGATACTGAGCGTGGTGCAAAAGTCTCAGGCTCTCGCTTCTATTATTTGACAGGAAATGGTGCGCTACTCGAGTTTGCACTTATCAATCTGGCAATGGCAAAGGCTGTGGCTGCGGGATTTATTCCAGTAGTACCACCAGTTCTTGTAAAGCCACATGCCATGGAAGGAACTGGTTTTCTTGGTCAAGCCGCAGAGAACGTTTTTCATCTCGAGCAAGATGATTTCTATTTAGTTGGCACGAGTGAGGTACCTCTTGCTGCTTATCACATGGATGAGATTCTGGATAAGGAGAATTTTCCACTTCGCTACGCTGGCTTCTCCTCATGTTTCCGGCGCGAAGCGGGAACATACGGAAAAGATACGCGCGGAATCATTCGTGTACATCAATTCGACAAAGTAGAGATGTTCTCTTTCTGCGCTCCTGAAGACGCTACTGCAGAGCATGAACGGCTATTGGCATGGGAGAAGGAGTTTCTCAATGCGCTAGAGATCCCTTATAGGGTGATAGATGTTGCCACCGGTGATCTTGGTTCTAGTGCAGTCAGAAAATATGATTGTGAAGCATGGATCCCGACCCAAAATGCATATCGTGAAGTAACTAGTACCTCCAATTGCACTGAATTTCAGAGCAGACGATTAAATATTCGGTATAAAGATGGGGCGGGAACTCGACCGGTAGCAACGCTCAACGGAACTCTCTGTGCCATTCCTCGAATCATCGTCGCGATTTTCGAGAACCATCAACAAGAAGATGGTTCAGTAAATATACCGAAGGCATTGATTCCGTTCCTTGGAAAATCTAGATTCGAACCGGTGTGATCTTCGGGTTGAAGCGGCCACAACTAATAGGCACGGATCTTGATGGCACAATCATCCCATTTGATCGACCAATTTCCCAACGCACAATCGATGCATTTACGGCTGCGCACAATCTGGGCATTCATATCTATTTTGTAACAGGAAGACCGCCACGATGGATGAAAGTGGTAGAGGAAACTTTTGATTTTGGTACTGGAATCTGTGGGAATGGTGCTTTGCTTTACGATTTTCGAGCAGAGAGAATTCTGGAGTCATGGCTTATCCAGAGCGATGAATTGGTAAGAGGTGCGCAGATACTCCGAGCGGTGATTCCTGGAGCAACCTTTGCCGTGGAAAACTCCGATGGTTTCCATAGAGAACGACGCTACAACCCGCGTTGGGATAAGGGTCAAGATGATCAGGGTGTTTCACTGATCGAAGAACATTTGAATCAGCCAGCCATTAAATTCCTAGTACGAAGCCAAGATGAAGTGGTCACTGCCGATGAAATGCTCGCGCTCGCCGATGCGAGTGTGGGTGAGTTCTTGACAGTTACTCACTCTAATCCGCACGAATCTTTACTAGAGATCTCTGCGAGAGGGGTGAGCAAGGGGAGCACTCTGGCAAAAGTTGCAGAAAGATTGGATATCTCATCTGATAATGCGGTGACCTTTGGTGATAACCCAAATGATCTTTCGATGCTTGCTTGGGCGGGTCGCTCTTATGCCATGAAGAGTGGCCATCCCTCTACCCATGCAATAGCAACTGGGATAGCGCCAGAATGTAATGATGATGGGGTTGCCCAAGTTATCGAAGAACTCCTTGCACTTCCGGAGTAAATGTCCGAGAGTATGGATATGAATTCCGGCAGCGCAGTAATTACAGGTGCTTCACGAAATATCGGGGCAGCTATCGCTACTCGATTAGCAGCTGATGGTTTTCCAGTAGCGATTAATTATTACTCCAAAAATGAGCAATCAGATGCTCAAGCTGTTAAAAAAGAGATCATAAAATCTGGTGGTAAAGCCGAAATTTATCAATGTGATGTCTCACAAAATAATGAAATCGAATCGATGTTCCGCGCTATCACTTCGGACTTGGGCGCACCAAGCGTTCTTGTAAACAATGCAGCCACTTCGGTGGCATCTGCGGTAACTTTCCGAGAGATTAATGAAAGTGCTTGGGATGAAGTCAGCGATACTAATTTGAAAGGCGTCTTTCTCTGCTGCAAGGCATTTGATAAGTACAGCACCACCGGCACGTATCGAAGCATCATCAATATCTCATCGATTCGAGTATCAATTGGTATGGAAGGAAATAGCCATTACACAGCGGCGAAGGCAGCACTTATTGGGTTTGGCCGAGTGCTCGCTCGAGAATTAGGACCATCTGAAATTCGAGTCAATGCAATCTTGCCTGGAGCCATTACTACTCCCGATCAGGCTGCATATGGAGATGTGGCGGCGCTACATAAAATGATTCTGGATGCACAATCTCTCAAGCGTTTAGGGATGCCTGTAGATATTGCCAATCTCGTCTCGTTCTTAGTGAGTCCAGATGCCGCTTTTATCACCGGCCAATCAATCCTCTGCGATGGCGGCTGGGCTTTTCAGTAATTGCCCACGCCCCCTGCATCATCCGGTAGATTTTGCGGTGGAGGGCTCGCATAGCGGCCGAGTGCACCGGTCTTGAAAACCGGCAAGGGAAACCTTCGAGGGTTCAAATCCCTCGCCCTCCGCCAGAATTCTTCCCTTGTGGGCAACTTCACCCTGATGCACCCCACTATCTGTATGGCGTTAACCCCTGCAGAAGCGAGAAAATACTTCCTATTGAAGGCCTGAAAACGACAGAGTGGGGTGGGTGAAAGATGGCTGGAGTTCACGCCGAACACCGAGCGCACATTCAAGAGCGAACGCTGCGCACGGATCGATGGTGGTTGCAACCTGCAGCGACAGTATTTGTCTTGGTCAGTTTCATCATCTATGCAACCTTTCGTGCATTCGAGAATAAGCATTACTTCGTAGAGAAGGGTGAATTGATCTCACCTTTCTATTCACCTTGTCTTTCTGATGCGTGCGTAGAAGGCACGCAACTTTTTGGAACGCTTGGACCTTCCTCGCTCTGGGGATTCGCGATCTCACCAGCGCTGTTGATTTTAATATTCCCACTCGGATTTCGTCTTACCTGTTATTACTATCGCAAGGCCTACTACCGATCCTTCTGGCAATCACCACCTGCATGTGCTGTTGCTGAGCCGCACAAGAAATACACAGGTGAGACTAAACAACCTCTCATTTTGCAGAATGGCCACCGTTGGTTCTTTTACGCGGGATTAGTCTTCAATGCCATTCTCACCTATGACGCATTCCTTGCATTCCACGGACCAGATGGTGGATTTGGTATGAGCGTTGGCACATTAGTGCTCCTCGCTAATGCAACTTTGCTATGGCTCTATTCACTCTCATGCCACACTTGCCGACACACAGTTGGTGGTCGTCTCCGCCATTTCTCGAAGCATCCACTGCGCTACAAACTTTGGACGCGTATCTCAATTCTCAATCACCATCATGCGAATTTCGCCTGGGTCTCACTCTTTGGTGTGGCTTTTGCCGATCTTTACATTCGTTTAGTTTCAACAGGTGCGATCACGAATTACTTCTTCTTTTAAGAAAAACGGGGACTAACAGATGAGCATGGAACGTTATTCATACGATGTAGTCGTCGTTGGCGCAGGTGGTGCCGGACTCCGCGCTGCGGTAGAGGCGCGTGAAGCGGGCTTCAAAGTAGCCATTATTTGTAAATCGCTCTTCGGTAAGGCGCACACCGTTATGGCTGAAGGTGGAATTGCAGCGGCGATGGGTAATGTCAATTCCTCTGATAATTGGCAGGTTCACTTCCGTGACACGATGCGCGGTGGCAAGTTCCTCAATAACTGGCGGATGGCAGAGTTGCATGCAAAAGAATCTCCTGAGCGAGTATGGGAACTTGAGATGTGGGGTGCGCTCTTCGATCGCACTCAAGAAGGAAAAATCTCACAACGAAATTTCGGTGGACATGAGTATCCACGACTTGCTCACGTAGGAGATCGCACTGGTTTGGAATTGATTCGCACCATGCAACAGCGAATCGTTGCGCTACAACAACAAGATGGCAAGAACCATGGCGATATGGAATCTCATATCCGCGTCTTTGCGGAAGTCACTATCACCGATGTGCTCGTGGAAAATGGTAAGGCTGCTGGTGTTTATGGATACCGCCGTGAGAGCGGATCTGAATTGCTCTTTGAGGCTGGCGCAGTGATCCTTGCAACTGGTGGTATCGGAAAGAGCTTTAAAGTCACGAGTAACTCTTGGGAAGGAACTGGCGATGGCCATGCGTTAGCTCTTCGTGCTGGCAGCAAACTCATCGATATGGAATTCGTCCAGTTCCATCCAACTGGAATGGTCTGGCCGCCTTCGGTCCGCGGAATTCTTGTCACCGAATCAGTTCGCGGAGATGGTGGCGTGCTTACCAACTCTGAGGGCCGACGCTTTATGTTCGACTATATTCCTGAAGTCTTCAAAGATAAGTATGCAGATACTGAGGAGGAAGCAGATCGTTGGTATAAGGATCAGGCTAACAACCGTCGCCCTCCAGAGTTATTGCCTCGTGATGAAGTGGCTCGAGCTATCAACTCCGAAGTCAAGGCAGGGCGGGGTTCACCACATGGTGGAGTCTTCCTCGATGTATCAAAACGTTTGCCTGCGGAGGAAATCAAGCGCCGTTTGCCGAGCATGTGGCATCAATTTAAAGAGCTTGCGGATGTCGATATCACAGAGCAACCGATGGAAGTTGGTCCAACCTGTCACTATGTAATGGGCGGTGTCCAAGTAGATCCAGATACTGCTGCCGCAGTTGGCTTACAAGGGCTATTTGCTGCGGGTGAGGTTGCCGGCGGTATGCATGGCTCCAATCGTCTCGGTGGAAATTCCCTCTCTGACTTGTTGGTCTTTGGACGACGCGCAGGAATGGGTGCAGTCGCTTACTTACAGAGCAATCCAAGTAAGCCATCGCTTTCGGACGCGACTGTAAAGAAAGCACAAGAACGTTTGAACGCGCCTTTCACGCATACTGGTGGCGAAAATCCTTATACGATTCACCAAGAGTTGCAGCAGACCACTAATGATTTGGTTGGCATTATTCGCACCAAGAAAGAGTTGGAAGAGTCCCTCGAGAAGTTGGCAAAGTTCCGACAGCGAATCAAGAATGTTTCAGTAACTGGCGGCCGAGAATTCAATCCAGGTTTCCATCTTGCACTTGATCTTGAGAATATGTTTCTAGTTTCTGAAGCGATGGCGCGCTCGGCGTTGATTCGTGAGGAGTCACGAGGCGGACACACCCGTGAGGATTTCCCGAAGATGGATTCAAAGTGGCGGCAAGTTAATAATGTCACCTCTGTCGATGGTGAGGCAGTCAAGTGCGAACAAGTCAAGGCGAAGTTATTGCCCGATGAGCTCTCTACTCTTTTCGAGAATAATGAACTATCAAAGTACTTCACCGAAGAAGAGTTAGCCGGAATGAAAGGCGGGTCCAAGTAATGGCACGTCCAATTAATCTGCGTATCTGGCGTGGAAATAAGAATGGTGGCGACTTCCACACTGTCACTGTTGACGCTAACGAAGGTGAAGTTGTACTCGATGTGATTCACCGCGTTCAGGCAACTCAACTTCCCGACCTGGCGGTCCGCTGGAATTGCAAGGCAGGTAAATGCGGATCCTGTTCCATGGAGATTAATGGAAAGCCACGCCTTGCTTGTATGACTCGGATGAATACCTTTGCAGAGGGCGAAACAATCACAGTCACCCCACTTCGAGCTTTTCCAGTGATTCGCGATCTAGTCACTGACGTCTCTTTTAATTACAAGAAAGCCATGGAAATCCCCTCATATGCCCCACCAGCAAACCTCAAACCTGGTGAAGCGCGCATGGAGCAAATTGATGTTGAGCGAAGTCAAGAGTTCCGTAAATGCATTGAATGCTTCCTCTGCCAGGACACTTGCCATGTCATTCGCGATCACGAGGAAAATAAGAAGTCATTTGCAGGTCCACGTTTCTTTATTCGCATCGCAGAGCTTGATATGCATCCACTCGACACGCTACGAAACCGTAAACGTACTGCGCAAGAGAGCCACGGTCTTGGTATGTGCAATATCACCAAGTGCTGCACGGAAGTCTGCCCTGAGCACATCCGCATCACTGATAACGCAATCATTCCAATGAAAGAGCGCGTTGTAGATGTGAAATATGATCCAGTCCGCTGGTTAGGTTCGAAGATCCGCAAGCGCGAGGATATTTCGTAAGTGGAAGCACCACCACTTCGCCACCTCTTCATTGTGGGAGCAGGCGGAGTGGTGGGTGCGCTATCGCGCTATGGGGTGGATCTACTTTTCGAGATTTCCCTCGCTACTCTCATAATTAATCTATTTGGTGTTGCTATTGCAGCTGTCTGCCTCTATCGCTTATCACTCACCCAAGAGCAACAACTATTTCTCGTAACTGGTCTCGCAGGCGGATTTACCACCTATTCGGCTTTCGCGCTCTTGCTCTACGACTTAACTCTGCCTCAAGCGGGGCTCTACATCACAGCATCGCTTCTGCTCTCCCTTGCGATAATTCGAGTAGTCCGTGCAGGTGTGCGATGAAAATAGCTCTCTTAGTAGGTATCGGTGCATTTGTAGGTGCGCCACTTCGCTACTACATCGATTTCCAATTGCGACGCCGATTTACTTTTCCTGTAGGAATCTTGTTGGTCAATATTGTGGGTTCGTTTATCGTGGGGTATATCTCTAGAGGATCGGATGCGCTCTATTCCCTCGTGGGAATAGGTTTTGCCGGTGCACTTACCACCTGGTCAGCTTTTGCTATTGACCTCAACCAAGAGCAGCTCTATCCGCGAAAGTTCTTGGCCAATATCTTGGCGACACTCAGTTTAGGAATTCTTGCTGCGTGGGCTGGGCGGGCTCTTGCTGGTTAACATATAGAGGTGAGCGCTAACAATCAGATGCCCTGTGATTTTTGCGGCGTTGCTTACGATCCAGTGGCAACTCGTTGGTTATGTCCCCATTGCCACATGAAGACCAATTGTTGTGATGGGGCTCCCTGCCCAGTGCCAAATACTTCTATGAACTCTGAAGAGAGCCAATCCACGCTTCAAGTGAATCGGGATCGCGCGGAAGTTCGCGGCTAAGCACTTCCGCACCATTTTCTGTGACGAGAACATCATCTTCGATGCGGATTCCGATTCCGCGATATTCCTCTGGAAATAGAATGTCGTCAGGTTGAATGTAAAGCCCTGGTTCAACGGTAAGCACATGTCCCACAGCTAATTCGCCATCGAGGTATTGCTCACTCCGAGCCTTCGCACAATCGTGGACATCTATGCCAAGCATGTGCCCAGATGCATGCACGCTCCAGCGACGATGTAACCCAACGTCAGGATCAAGGGATTCCTCTGCGGTGACAGTGAGCACTCCTAGACGCTCAAGCCCTTCAGCAAGTTCCTTCATACAGGCATTGTTGATATCGCGATACTTAGCTCCAGGTTTTACTGCTCGTATTCCAGCCTCTTGTGCAGCAAGTACAATCTCATAAATCTCTCGTTGTGCTTCAGTGAATTTCCCATTAATGGGGATCGTTCGCGTGATATCTGCGGTGTAGTGGCTCTCGACCTCTACTCCAGCATCGAGTAGTAATAAATCCCCTGAAAGTGCCGGCCCATCATTTCGGATCCAGTGGAGAACACAGGCGTGTGCACCAGCGGCAGCAATCGTGTTATATCCCAGTTCATTTCCATCAATTCGTGCTCGCTTATAGAAGGTGCCATCGATGACGCGTTCTCCGCGAGGGTGGTTCATTGCATCAGGAAGGGACTTCATAACATCCGTGAACCCACGGATTGTCGCATTGACCGCTTTCCGGATTTCGCTAATTTCAAACTCATCCTTTATTAAACGAAGCTCAGATAAAGCGATTGTAAGTTTGCTATCATTTTCGTTGATAGGAATTAATGCATCGAGTGTGGAATCTTCACCACGATGAACCAAAGTCTCTCTCTTGGAAAGTAAGAATTCTTCGAGCTCTTTGATATTTCGAGCATTGATTTGATACCTCTTCTTGATTTCAGCAAGCGCAAGATATCGTCCGACCCAGAATTCGCCATGACGTCGATCGCGATAAAAAGTTTCTAGATTCCGATCATTCTTCGGGTGTACGAAGAGCGTTTCCTCGTGCCCTGTTGCGGTGGGCTCGAAGAGCAGAATAGATTCAGGGACGATCTCTCCAGCAACCATTCCCGTGAGGTGGATGAATGCAGAGTTGGCCCTGAAGGTGTAATCACAATCATTGTTACGAACCTTAAATTGGCCAGCCGGAATGAGCAGTCGCTTACCTGGAAAGAGAGCGCTCAGCGCAGCCCTTCGCTGCCTCGACCAGGGCGCACTTTCGTGGATGGCAGCGCTCTCACTCTCGCGCTCACCCCACCCACGGCGCATCAATTGGCGTAAGGGTTCGGAAACGGGCAGGTCATAGGAGGTAGTGACGGGTTTTTCGCCATCAAAAGTCATCTGAGATAAACCTCCTAATATCCAAGTTTATCTCGGGGTGCGAACTTGGCTAATCTGCTCACATGAGCCGAGTAATCACCAGTACCAGTCCACAAAAACCTAGCGATGTCGTTCTCGAAACACCCGCGCTAACCGCTCCAGAGGTCGCCGCGGCGGTAATACGCGCTCGCGCCGCACAGAAGGGGTGGGGCGAGAATGCGATGGCTCGTGCTGCTGCGCTCCGTGGTTGCGCTGAAGGACTTCGCGCGAAAAGCGCTGAGATGGCTGCGCTCATTACCCGTGAGGTAGGCAAGCCCATTGTCGAGGCAAAAGGTGAGGTTGCTCGTGCAATTGCCATTTTGGATTACAACGCACAGGCAGCAATAGATCCGATTGGCACCGTCATTCCCCCAACTACACCGGGATACCTCATGGCAGTTCGCGAACCGTATGGTGTCGCCGGATTAATCACGCCATGGAATTTCCCGATTGCAATTCCAGTATGGAAGGCCGCTCCCGCGCTCGCCGTTGGAAATGCTGTTGTGATGAAGCCAAGTGGAATGGCAATTGGTGTTGCTAAGTTAATTGAAGAGATTTTCGCGCAGTCACTACCAAAAGATTTATTCCAAGTCTTAGTGGGTGGCGCTGAATGTGGTCAGGCAATTATCGAATTCGCAGATGTCATTTCCTTTACCGGTTCATCTGAAGTCGGATCACAGATTGTCGCTCAAGCGGCGAAGTGTGGAAAGCCAGTGCAAGCAGAGATGGGTGGACAGAACCCTGCGATTGTCCTTCCTGATGCCGACTTAGCATTGACGGTGGCTCATCTATCCAATGCATCAATGAGTTATGCTGGGCAGAAGTGCACCGCCACAAGTCGAATAATCGTTGTTGGCGATGATGCACGATACAAAGAAGTCACGGATGCGCTTGTCGCTGGAGTTGAGAAGCTTTCGCCAAATGATCCTGCAACAGAAGGGGTGCTAGTTGGACCAGTAATCTCTGATAGCGCCCGTGCTGATGTGGAAACCGCGGCAAAGGGTGCTGTTGCTCGTGGTGGAAAAGTTTTGATTGGTGGCGCGCGAGTGGATCGTGATGGATGGTTCTACTCACCAACATTGATTGCAGACCTTGGCCCTGAAGACCAACTTAATCAAGAGGAAACATTTGGTCCGATTGCTGGAGTCATCCGCGCTAAGAGCGTTGGCGAAGCAATTGATAGCGCCAACTCGGTCCGTTTTGGCCTTACCGGCAGCGTGCATGGCCGCGATCTGGAGGCGACCATTCGAGTTGCTCAGTCACTTAAGACCGGCATGGTCAAGGTAAATGCTCCTACTGCGGGTCTTGATTTCCATGCCCCAGTTGGTGGTACTAAAGATTCCTCATATGGCGAGCGTGAGCAAGGAAAAGAGGGTCTGGCCTTCTACTCCTTTATTCGCACTATCACTCTAGGCGCAGGTAGTCGACGTTTCGAATAGTGAATGAAAAAACTGATGCGAAGGAAACTTATTGTTCTTCTTGCATCAACTCTGCTTATTTCGCTCTCTGCGTATATTCCCGCTGTACATGCGCTGACACCAGAAGAAGTCACGCTTGATGTGCTCTCGCAGAAGACATTTAATGGTTCAGATCTGAAGTTAATCAAATTATTGACAGAAACAAGAAAATACACAAAACACTCTGTCACCTATCAAAGCGATGAGCTTCAGGTATCAGGAGTGTTGTACATACCAAAAGGTGAAGGACCGTTTCCGGGAGTGGTCTTAGGACATGGATACATCGATACGCGTATCTACCAAAATGGTCATGGTCTGCGCCGCGAGCAAGATTATTTAGCGTCACGAGGTTTTGTGGTCCTGCATACCGATTATCGGAATCATTCCTTTGGTGACGATGACCCAGAAAGTCAATTGAAGTTCCGCATGGATTACAGTGCTGATGTCATCAATGCAGGACTAGCTTTGAAGAGTTCGAGGATTCGCACGTTAGATAAGAACAAGGTTGCTTACATAGGTCGATCGATGGGCGGCGGAATCGGCTTCAATGTAGCTGTCGCGAAAAGTGCTCAATCGGTTTTTTCTTCGTACACGCTCTTTGCCCCAACAAGCGCAAACTATGTCGAGAATTTCAACAAATGGGGGCGCGGTAATGCAGATCGTGCTAGTCCGCTCGTGAAGTTTGTCGGCTTACCTGAAGACAATCCTGCTTTTTGGGCGAGCGTTTCTCCGAAGAACTATTGGCCCCAGGTGAGTGCTCCGATCATGATTCACCACGGTGATAAAGATAAAAGCTGTCCGATTCGCTGGGCGCGGGCCGCTTCCAAGGGGCTCAAAGCGGCCGGTAAAGATGTGACGCTTCATATATACAAGGG
>SYAM01000058.1 GCA_005787645.1 Actinomycetota bacterium
CAACCAATCTCATGGCGCAGTCGTCAAACGCGCCCTTGCCCAGTTAAGGGTTCCGGGAACTTGGGAGGCAGATGTTGACCGCATCCTCGCAGAAGCCGATGCCATCGAATTATTTGGTTCCTTAACGCCAGAGAATGTTCCAAAACTGCTTTCGCGAAGCGATGATGAGCTTGCTATAGCCATCGAATTGGCCGCGGATGATATGCGGGATTGGCGCTTTTCCATGCTTGATGGAGTGGTCGATCCCCAAGTTGGAACCACATTAGGAAAGGTGCTGGCGACCTGGCACCGTGCGACGGCCGAAGGTGTGCTTCCAGCGCGAATCATTGATGGAAAAAAACGCTTGTTCGATCTACGCGCTGGAGCTTTCTATGGCGGAATGGCGAAGAGTTGGCCGGAATTTGCGCTGTTGATTGATTCACTTTCAGAAGAGCTGATGGATTCTCGGGAGTGTGCAGTGCATGGGGATTTCAGTCCCAAGAACATTCTCCATGGCCCAAGTGGAACGTGGGTGCTCGATTTTGAAGTGGCTCATCAGGGCGCACCAGTCTTTGATATTGGATATATGTCTGCGCACTTGAATCTCAAGGCCATCAAATTGGAATCAGAGCAAGATGGCATAAGTCAGACTCTTCGCAACTTCCTTACCGCGTATCAAGAATTTTCTGGCGCACTTCCTTCAAGAGTTTCCGAGCATGCGGGTGTGATTATGGCGGTGCGAGTAGCAGGAATCTCCCAAGTCAACTATCTAAGTGAGAGTCAAAAGGTGCAGGCAATTGCCCGTGCAAAAGATCTGCTAGATGGCGCTTCGGTGTTTATCCCTTAAGTGATCCACTGAGCAGGCCACGCAAGAAGTAACGACCAAGGAAGATGTACACAATCAGAGTAGGCAACGAGACCATGAGGGATGCAGTCATATTCAAGCCATAGAAGACTTGATTACTTGAACCCGTGATGAAGTTCAACGTCGTGGTCGCTACCGAGAGTTTCGGTGATCCACCTGTGAGGAATATGGCGAAGAGGAAGTCATTCCAAGCCGAAGTGAATTGCCAGATCAAAACCACGACGAATGCTGGAAGCGAAAGCGGGAGAATAATCGAGAGGTAAATGCGAATACGCGAAGCTTTATCCACAAGCCCTGCTTCGATAAGTTCATCAGGGATACTTGCGTAGTAATTGCGGAAGATCAGAGTGCAAATAGGGATTCCATAGATTACGTGCGCCATTACCAGCACGTAAATGGACTTATTTATGCCCATGTTGGTAACTAGTTGTACGAGCGGGATCATCACTGCCTGGTACGGAATGAACATACCGAAAAGGAATAGGGTGAAGACGATATTTGAACCAGGGAACTTCCACTTTGCAAAGACGTAACCATTTATCGAGCCGATGATTGCCGAAATGATTGATGACTGAATGACAAAGAAGAGCGTGCGGGCCAGCGATTCGCCGAGGCTAAAGGCCGAGAAATAATCACCGCCGCTCCATGAGATGGGCCATGCCGAGAAATCTAGACCCTTCGGTAAATCGAAGGCATTGACGAGATAGACATCCTTAACGCCTTTGAGCGAGTTCACTACCAACACATAAATAGGCATGACGATCAAGAACCAGATGAAGGTCAGGGATGCATACCGGAAGATCAACCAGAACTGCTCTTTTCCAGAGCGCTTTCGTCTGTTGGCGATGGCGGTTGGCTTCTTCTCAAGGAGTTCTGCGGTCATCGGTTCTCATTCTCCTGTTTTATTACCCAACGAAGGTAAGGGATGATGATGAGCGCTATCAGCAAGAGCAAGACCACAGCAATTGCCGTGCCCTTAGCGTAATTTCGCTGATCGAAAGTGGACTCCCACATGTACACCGCAACGACCTGTGTCACATATGACTTGCCATTGATACCGATAATCAAGTCAAAGACCTTCATCGATACGTGACCCAAGATAATCAATACAGTGAAGAGCGTTGGTGTGAGTTGTGGGAAGAGCACGTAACGGTAGATCTTTGACTCGGAGGCGCCATCAACTCGTGCAGCTTCGCGAAGGTCATCAGGTATGCCGCGGAATCCCGCAAGGAAAAGAGCGAGCACATAGCCAGCCATCTGCCAAATAGCAGGGAGGGCGAGGGCATATGCCGCACCATTCTCGGAGAGGTACCAAGAATTTTGGAGGAAACCAAGTCCGACTTTTTGTAGCAGAAGGTTCAGTCCGCCTGCATCAGCATCGACATTGGAGTTAAGGAGCCAATTCCAGACCGTTCCCATTGCAATGAAGGAAATTGCTAATGGATAGAGATAGAAGGAGCGAAAGAATCCCTCTCCTTTGATGCCCTTCTCGAGAAGGAGCGCCATGATGAAACCGGCGATGGTAGTTCCTACAATAAAAAGAAAGGTGAATTTGATGAGGTTCTCGAAGGCATGAGTAAAGCGGGTATCTGAGATGAGGTTGGTGTAATTCTGTAAGCCAACAAATTTCGGCTCTTTGATTGATGCACTTATTCGATCAGTCATCGAAATGCGAACGGTCCACGCAATCATGCCGTAAACGAAAATTGCGACGGCTGCTATGGAGGGCACGACGAAGAGGAAGCCACCGATCCAAGTGGAGACTCGCTTACTGGTCTGAAGCGCCATCTACGAGAATCACCTTTCCTCAACTAGTAATCATGAAACTGGTGGGCGGTTTCCCGCCCACCAGAATCATCACGAACTTTGTAAAGACTTAAACCTCTTCGGCTTAGGCCTTACCTGCTTCGTATGCAGCGGCAAGATCTGCAGCGAGGCCCTTATTATCTTTTGCGCCACCGCTGAAGTACTTACCGACTGCCGCGTTGTAAGCAGCCATCAAAGCATTGTTGCCAGTGACGCCGTGGACTGTTGAACCGACGAGGCGGTCTGTCTTCCACTGCTCCATAGCAGCCTTGAGGTAATCGTCATAGAGGGATGTGTCAGCATCGGTACGAGCTGGGATCGATCCCTTCTTTGGATTGAACGCATCTTGTCCAGCCTTTGATCCTGAGACGGTCAACCACGCAATACCTGCATTGCGGTGCTTTGCACCAACAGGAAGGGTGAATGAGTCTGAGAGCCATTGGTAGATTCCGACGGTTCCTGGAGCAGGTGCCCAGGTGTAATCAGTTCCAAGCTTCAATCCATCTGCTTGCCACTGTGCTGATGCCCAGTCGCCCATGATGAAGAAGCCAGCCTTACCGGAGGTAACGAGCTTGCCAGCATCTGGCCAGTCGAGATTTCCGGCGCCCTTATTTCCATAAGAGAGCGCCTTTTGGAAGTTCTTCAATGCACCTTCAACTTCTGGACCAGTCCAGGAAGTAGTGCCATTAAAGAGACCTTCGAATGCGTCGGGACCAAGTGTTGCAACGAGCATCCAGTCAAGGAGGTGAGCGATTGCCCAGTCACCCTTACCAGCAAGTGCTAATCCTGGGATTCCGATCTTCTTGAACTTGTCTAGTGCAGCGAAGAACTCATCGAGAGTTGTTGGAGCTGCAGTGAGGCCAGCCTTCTCGGCAGTTGCAGGATTCCACCAGAGCACGTTCGCACGGTGAATATTCACTGGAACTGAGTAGATCTTTCCGTCAACGGTAAGAGTCTTGATGAGATCTGCTGGGAAGATTGTGTCCCAACCTTGCTCTTTGTAGAGGAAGGTGAGGTCTTCGAGCTGTCCGCCCTTGACGTATCCATCAAGCTCCATACCTGCGTGAGCTTGGAATGAGTCTGGTGGATCATTTGCATCAAGGCGGCTCTGGAGAACGGCCTTAGCATTAACGCCGGCGCCGCCAGAAATTGCGGCGTTGATGTACTTGGTATCTGGGTTGTTTGTTGCGAACTCAGCCTCAAGGCCAGCAAGGCCTAAGGCTTCTCCACCTGCAGCCCACCAGGTAAAGATTTCGAGCTCAGGATCAGCCGCTGCTGGAGCTGCTGATTCTTCTGTTGCGGTCTCTTCTGTCGCTGCCTCGTCGCTCGATGAGGAGCAACCTGCTGCTAACAGTGCAATAGCAAAGAGACCTGCAACGAACTTATATGTGCTTTTACGCATCCATATTCCATTCTCTGCGAGGGTTTGGTGTAGCAGAACTACGTGGCCAAGGGTTCTTGATATTGCAGAACTTGTCAATTTTTACCGGGAGAAAGAGAGGTAAATAATTGTTTCTGACCCTCGACCTCTTGTTGAGAGTGCCGCTACGGAGCGCACCACTTGTAGCAACTAGAGCATTGCTGCGCCTATCCTTAGGCCAATGACCTCACTATTGCGCCCTGACTTAGAGCCGCTCCGTCCGATTTTTAACGCCGCCTTGACCTCCGATTGCCTTGACCACCTAGGCTTTCGAAACCAAGTGCTGGGCTCGGATATAGCAATGATCTCTGGCGATGGAGTGATGATGGGCTACGCCTTTCCCGTCAAACTCGAGCCGGTCGAGGTCGCTCCAGAAATCCCATACGTCGGTTTACTTAAGGCTCTCGATGCAGTTGGCAAAGATGATGTCTTCATCAAACCTTCTGGTCGTCGACACACATCTGCGCTCTGGGGCGAATTACTCTCTAATGCCTGCAAATTCAAAGGAGCTGCCGGCGCACTCACTGATGCTCCTGTGCGCGATGTCGCACGGACTCGAGCCCTTGGTTTCAAAGTGTTTGGAACGGGCACGTGGCCGATCGATATCAACAGTCGCTATGAAGTTGTCGCACATAACGTTTCTGGAGAAATCGATGGCGTCACAATCAATCCAGGCGATTTGATCGTAGGAGATGTCGATGGCGTAGTTGTCGTTCCTAATGCCTTGATTCCTCAAGTAATCGCATTTGTCGAAGAGAAGAATTCTGGTGAGAACCTCTTCCGCAAAGCGGTTAAGGAGGGCATGTCACCCAGTGAAGCCTTTGCCAAATTTGGAGTTTTGTAACGTTGACAGAGATCACTCGTATCGACCTCTGGCAGGCTCTAGATTCGCGAGGTACTCCGACTGTCGCTGCCCGTGTGCAGATTGGCTCACATGCCGCAACAGCAATCGCACCCTCGGGTGCAAGTACCGGAAAACATGAGGCGCTCTTCTTACGTGATGGTAACGCCTCTTTCGATGGCCTCAGTGTGACTGATGCAATTGCCATCTTTTCCAAGGAAGTTATTCCAGCTTTAATCGGAATTTCGGGCAATGACTTCTTTGAATTAGATCGAACGTTACGGAGCTTTGATTCGACTCCGACACAGTCGCGTTATGGTGGGCATATCCCCGTTGCAATCACTATTGCTACCTGGCTGGCTTATGCCAAGCGAGCCAATGTGTCACCATACGAAGTCATTGCACAACATGTGGGAGCCAAATCCTCACTTCCTATGCCGATGGTCAACATCTTCTCTGGCGGTGCACATGCCGGACGCGCAATCGACCTTCAGGATATTTTGGCCATACCCACAATGGCTTCTACCTTTCAAGAGGGGCTTGAATGGATCTGGCGGATTCGTGAACACTCGAAAAAGATCCTCGTGAAAAAAGGCTTTGATGCCTCCCTGGTTGCAGATGAAGGGGGTTTGACGGGAAAACTTTCCGGCGATGAAGAGGCAATCGCTCTTGTAAGCGAAGCGATTGATGAGGCCAATCTCTCTGGCAAAGCACACATCGCACTAGATATCGCAGCGAGCCAACTCTTTGATGGAAAAAATTATGTAGTTCATGAAAGCGGGGAAGAAGTCAGACTCGACTCGATTGGTTTCGTAGCCCGCTGGCGACGTTGGATTACGGAATATCCAATTATTTCCGTTGAAGATGGCGCTGCCGAAGATGATGAAGAAGGATGGCAAGAGCAGAGCCAACTTACCTCGCAAATCCAGGTTCTGGGAGATGATCGTTATGCAACACAACGCAATCGATTACGCTCGGGAATTACTAAGGGTGAAGCAAACTCCATTTTAATAAAACCTAATCAAGCGGGTACGCTCTTTGCCGCACTCTCCACTTTGAAAGAAGCGAAGGCACAAGGATGGAATACGGTTGTCTCTGCACGCTCGGGAGATACTGAAGAGAGTTGGCTTGCGGATCTGGCAACTGGATCGGGCGCCGGACAGATAAAGGTTGGATCCACTCACCGCTCCGAGCGGACTGCAAAATGGAATCGACTCTTGGAACTTTCACACTTTCGAGCGGCGCCCTTTAATAGTGAGCAGGCGCTCAACAAATTTATTTAAAATTACTTGATTAACTCAATGGATAGCACTTCAACGCCACCTATCTGCCCCAAGACATTGAGCAAGTCCGTTGGGTCTGTTCCAGGGATTGCAACGACTACATCATCGATTCCCTTGCCACCCTCATTGCTCACCACGGTGAAATTACGAATGTCTCCCCCCGCAAATCCAATTGCCGACGCAACCGACCCAAGAGATCCTGGTCGATCTGGAAGTGAGATTTTCAAATGAAATTCAGCCATGCTGCCAAGCCTACTCCGTGGAAGATTTCCTCCGCGTTATTGATTTGCCGAAGCAGAGCCCAAGGTGACTGAAAACGTTTTTAGCTCGCCACCAGGCAATTCCACAGTGATAGAAACAATGCTATTTGGCGGATAGGAGCGAATTCGGACCACAGCATCGATATCGCTTTTGATGAGAAATCCGTCGATTGACTTAATGATGCTATTGACCGGGATACCGGCCTTCTGGGCGGCTCCATCGCGAACCAAACCTAAAATTTTGCCGTTGCCGTTATAACTTGGATCGAAATTAACCCCGAGTAGTGGTCGAGTGGATTTTCCGGTCTCGATAATCTCGTTGACTACTCGCATCGCCTGATTGATGGGTATCGCAAAGCCCAATCCAATATTTCCCGAAGAGGAAGAGGACGAACCTAGCGCTGCAATTGCAGAATTAACCCCGATCATTTCCCCTTGCCCATTGACCAATGGTCCACCTGAATTTCCTGGGTTAACTGCAGCATCTGTTTGGAGCGCATCGATGTAGGAAGCGCGATCATTGCTGCCGGCAAGTACTGGTCGATTGAGAGCTGAGATGATTCCACTGGTCACAGTCCCTGAGAGGCCAAGCGGAGAACCGATAGCAACAGAGAGATCGCCTATCACGGTCTTGGATGAATCCCCAATCTTTATCGTCGGAAGATTTCCTTTTGCAATCTGAAGGACTGCCAAATCGTAGGCGATATCTCTGCCACGAATCGTTGCGGTGAGTTCAGTTCCATCTTGGAACTCGACGGTGACCTTTCCCCCTGAAACCGCATCGTCGATTACGTGATTGTTAGTAACGATAAAACTCTTTGCGCTATCACTCTGAATCACCGAGCCGGAGCCAGTGCCGTTACCTGTCGATGAAGTGACCGCAATCGACACAACAGTTGGTAGAACTTTTTTAGCAATATCTTTTATAGAGAGATTTCCAGAGTTATCCCTCGTAACGCCATCTGCTCCTGCTGCTCCTGCTGGACCTGCTGGACCAGATACATTCCACGAGACCAAGGTGCGACCGACGGGGCATCGAGTCTTATCCGTTAAGTACATGACTTTTGTTCGATTATCTACACAGGCTGAGAGTTTTGGGGTGGTCGAGGTGACCGCATAAGCGCCCCCACCAGCAACAGCCATGCCCGCAACAAACGCGAGTACCGCTCGCCGATTGGGGGTCAGACTCACCAGACTCATAACTTTAAGTATCACTCTCTCGGCTCAAAAGTTCCTGGGAAAAAGATTATCGTCACTTGAGAATCAGCGAATATAGCGCTCCCCGACTTGGACTCGAACCAAGAACCTGCCGGTTAACAGCCGGCTGCTCTGCCAATTGAGCTATCGGGGAATGAACGGGCCGTACTTTATCGCATCACAAGAGCGCTTCGCCCAGACCCTTCTCGTGGAGGGAGCGACGGAGCGCTTCCAGCCCAATCAACTCGGCGAATGCGGGGGCATAGTCGGTGGATTCTGGATCAAGGCGCTGGAGCGAGGACTTCAATTCGGAAATCTTTCTGGTAACAGATACCTCGTGAAGGCGAGCGATAAGGCTCTCTATAAAGTGAGTGGTGGGCTCGGTTGCGCGCATGGGTTCGACAGTCAATTCAGTAATCAAGGCTGCAAGCTCAGGGGCTGTATCAGCGACAAGAGTCAAGAGGGATGCCAAATGCTCTTTTTTCTCGCTTATCACGTGAAAAAGGTTCTGCAGCCCCGGGTCAGCAAAGTCATCTGGAGTCAATTCTTGCCAAGAGAGCGCCAACTCTGGGTACTGCACAATAGATTTAAGAACTTCTCTTTCTAAGAGATAGGTAGGCGAACTCTTCTCCATCGAGTGTTGATTCGCCTGTCGAGTCGCGAGGTTACCTTCACGTGATCCGCGACCTACTGCCTCACGTACGAGTTCGATATCTACACCTATCCACCCTGCTAGCGATCTGACATATTCCGGTCTGAGCGCTCGATCTCGAATCTTGTTGACAAGAGGGGCGCACTCCTTAAGTGCGCTTACTCGACCCTCTGCAGTCGTAAGATTAAATAACTTGAGTTTTGATTTCATCGCAAACTCAAAGAGTGGAACTCTCCGAGCAATGAGATCTCGAACTGCGCCATCACCATCTTTGATACGAAGCTCGCAGGGATCTAGTCCACGCTCTTCGACTGCCACGAAAGTCTGGGATACAAACTTTTGATCATCATCGAATGCTCGGAGTGCTGCTTTCTGCCCAGCCTCATCGCCATCAAAAGTAAAAATTACTTCACCTCGGAAGGCATCATCATCCATTAAGAGACGGCGCAAAATCCGAATATGCTCATCACCAAAAGCGGTTCCACAGGTAGCGACTGCAGTTTCTATCCCAGAGAGATGAACAGCCATTACATCGGTGTAACCCTCTACGACTACAACCTGTCGTTTCTTTGCGATTTCCTTCTTTGCCATCTCTAAGCCGTAGAGCAGCGCGCTCTTCTTATATACAGGCGTTTCCGGTGTATTCAAATATTTTGGACCGGTATCGTCCTCACTCAAGCGACGAGCACCAAAGCCCACGACATCGCCTGAGATTTCATGAATTGGCCAGACCAAACGGTTGCGGAATCGATCGATATAGCCGCGTTGTCCAGCTTTGGTAAGACCCGCTAACTCCAATTCGCTATCAGTGAATCCGCGGGACTTTAAATGTTTGGAGAGCGCATCCCACTCATCTGGCGCATACCCCACACCAAATTTCGCAGCAGCGCTCTTATCAAATCCGCGCGACTGGAGAAATTCGCGACCCACTTGAGCAGGTCCCGCTTGTTGTAATTGCTCTTGGTAGAAAAGGGCGGCAAGACGATTAGCTTCTAGCAATCGTTTGCGATCACTCCCACCAGTTCGAGTGTGTCCTTCATCGTATGTCAGTTGATAATTCATGCGATCCGCGAGGCGTTCAACAGCCTCGGTAAAGGACATGTGTTCAATTTTCATCACGAACGAGATGACATCTCCACCAGTTTGACAGCCAAAACAGTGATAGAAACCTTTGCTTGGAGTGACATGGAATGAGGGGCTCTTTTCGTCATGAAAAGGGCAGAGACCTTTCTTCTGTCCACCACCTGCGTTCTTGAGCTGCACATAATCGCCTACGACATCATCGATACGGCTGGCATGGCGAACGTGCGAGACATCATCCTCGCGAATTCTCCCAGCCATATTTCAGCGCTCCTTTACTAGCCTTGCTCGATGCGAGCAAGCAACAACGGTACTGCTGGATCTGTCAATGACGCTATCTGGTCAACCACAATACGCAACCGCTGTTCTTCAGTACCGGCCTGCCAATAAGTTGCCAGGTTACGTTCGAGCAGCCTCCCGCCCGAGATGAGTAACCCATCAGCCAACCGATGTATCAGCGCACGCTCATGAAAGTATCGCTCCTGAGATTGCTCAGATCGAAATATGTAGTGTGCGGCGAAGGATTTCAGAAGGGCTACTTCTACGCGTTCCTCACGGGGCACAATTAGATCAGCGGAATATCGAGAGAGTGGTCCGCTGCCAAATCGATCTCGTGTGGCGCGCTCGGCACCTTGAGCAAACCGACCAATAAGTTGACTCGTTAAGTCCTTAAGTCGCGCGAGTGCATTATGGGATCCATCAAACTTCGCTGGCCAACATGACAGGTCTTGCAATCGGATAAATGCGCTCTCAAATTCTGATTCAACAAGGTCGCTGAGGTAATCATCTTTCGCGATTGCATAGAAGTAGTGGAGGTCCTCACCTAGTTTTTCGACAATAATCTGCCCAGAATGTATCGAATCCTCAAAATCGTGAACGCTATAGGCCACATCATCGGACCAATCCATGATCTGAGCCTCAATGGGAGTGCGCTCCGCCGTAACCCCATTCTTTACCCACGCGAAAATTTCATTATCGTCATCGTAAACACCAAACTTCTCTAGATTCTTTGAGGCAGACCACGGATACTTGATTGCGCCATCTAAAACAGCTCGTGTGAGGTTGAGCCCTGCGCTACTGCCCTCGTCATCAAGGGTTTTGGGTTCTAGTCGAGTAAGGATCCGAAAGCTCTGAGCGTTTCCTTCAAAGCCGCCACATTCGCGAGCAATCTCAGCAAGGGCGGCTTCCCCATTATGTCCAAAGGGAGGATGTCCCAAATCATGAGCGAGGCAGGCGCTCTCAACAAGATCAGGATCGGCACCCAGCGCACCACCTAACTCTCGCCCTACTTGCGCACACTCCAAAGAATGCGACAGACGTGTGCGGGGAAAATCATTGGCCCATGGTTGGGCAACTTGAGTCTTTGCTGCTAATCGACGGAGCGCAGAGGAGTGGATGATACGTGCACGATCTCGGGCAAATTCGGTTCGTCCCGGGCGTTTAGCGGGTTCATCAACATATCGAGCGCTATCTGAATCACTGTATCGCCCGTCGCTAACCACGAGTTCCCCCAGCCAGAGTAGTGAGAGTGTGGTCGCTCAAATGAATACCTCGTCGTCCTAGAGTGATGTACGCAAGATACGCCCCCATCTCCCGAAAAAGGTATCGGGAGGTTGCGCTGCCCAACTTATTTGGCCCTTCATCGACAGCTATGCAGTTAGCGCGGAGCTGGAAATCCCGAGCCATCGTCACCGCACGAAGGCAATGCCATGGGTCTGTCACCAGAAAGACCGGTTGGGATTTATCTCTGATTTTTTTCGCGTATGCGACAGTGCTCGTGAAGGTATCTAACCCGGAATTCACAACGATGATATCTTCTCGAGGCACACCTTTAGCCCGCAACCAGGCAGCACCAGCTTTTGCTTCGGTGGTGCGATCACCAGGTTGGCTGTAGCCGACAGTGATGATCTTCTCCACTCTAGATTCCTTATATAGTTCGCGGGCTTTGGATAAACGAGCGTTCAGAACTTCACCGGGACGACCATTTAATTGCGCTGCCCCTAGCACTACCGCAAAGGCTGCTTCACCGCTGGCTGGGCGGGTGGCACTCCACCAGACTCGTGCTGTCGTGATAACTGGTATTGCAACAATCACGGCAAGAAGAAGCGCAATCACTTTGAAGGCGATTTTAAAAAGAATCATCCGCCAGATACCGAATCATCTAACGTAATGGCAGGAATCTCATCGGGATCTTCTAGCCATCGATGAGGTAATGAGACGTGGCGGACTCCAGAGCTTCGCCCGCGCGGAGCCTCACCGATTTCCTGCGGGTATGGCTGCTCCTCTATCTGGTCGAGCAACTCTCTCATCTGAGCAAAGTCATCAATCATTCCTAATTGTGATCTGATCTCACTTCCCACGCGAAATCCTTTGAGATACCAAGCCATATGTTTTCGCATATCACGCGCAGCGCGATACTCATCTTCGAAATACTCGCTCAAGAGTTGGCCGTGTCGAACCATGATCTCTGCAACCTTTCGTAACGTTGGAGGTTGCGGTTCTTCCCGCCCTTCAAAAGCGGCGCCCAACTCCGCAAAGAGCCATGGTCTTCCCAAGCATCCTCGCCCTACGACCACTCCTGCACACCCAGTCTCCGTGACCATGCGGAGGCCATCGCTACCAGACCAAATATCGCCATTACCCAGCACGGGGGTTCCATAAGGCTCTAAAGCGGAGACTAATTCTCCGATGGCATCCCATCGCGCATTTCCAGCGTACATCTGTGCTGCGGTTCGCGCATGAAGGGCCACCCACGAGACTCCCAGTTGGGCTGCGCTCTTTCCCGCATCGATAAATGTCTTGTGATCATCATCGATACCGATACGCATCTTCACTGTCACTGGAATATCAAATTCTGCCGCGTTCTTCACCACCGAGCCGACAATCTCTCTAAAGAGGTTACGTTTGTAGGGAAGCGCCGCTCCTCCACCTTTTCGAGTTACCTTCGGCACTGGACAACCAAAATTCATATCGATGTGATCTGCCAAGTTCTCACGGCCAAGCATCTGCACCGCCAAGCCTGCAACACGAGGGTCCACTGCATAAAGTTGA
>SYAM01000059.1 GCA_005787645.1 Actinomycetota bacterium
AGAGAAGCGAGGTAGCGCATTTGACGACGAGGCGATGGTTGGCGCCGTACTTATTACTGAGCCTGACCTGGGGCCTGTCATTCATGTTCATCGAAATAGCCTTGCCGGTTTTTAGCCCTTTCGGCATCGCCTTTATCCGCAATCTCCTTGGTGCCGCCGTGCTCTGGGGTTACCTCTTTTATAAAGGCATCTCGATACCGCGCGATCGTTCACTCTTTGGCTGGATCTTCTTGATTGGCCTCTGTTCCAACATCATCCCAGTTGTCATCGTGCCTTTCGCACAGACCGAAGTAACCTCGTCGCTTACTGGAATCGTCAACGCGATGTCCCCGATATTCGCGGTGATCTTCACCTTACTTCTATTTAAACACGAACCAGTCAAGCCAATGCAGATTTTTGGAATCTTGCTCGCCTTTTTTGGCGTGGCTGTGGTCTTTGGAATCTGGGACATCGAATCCGCTCCATGGTGGGCCTATTTATTTCTTTTGATTGCTGTCACATCATTTGGGTTAGTAGCGCCGATAATCGCTAAGTATATTTCACCAAAGAATTATCCTCCGGTTGCACTTGCAACTATTCAAGTGACGATTGCAGCAGTAGTCCTCTTTCCAACCTTTATTCTCTTTGGTTTTAATTCTTATGACTTTTCCATAGCACCAATCATTTCAATGGCAATAATTGGAATATTCTCCACTGGTTTTGCTTTTGCTTGGAATTATCGGATTGTTTCGCTTGTAGGAAGTTCAGTAGCAGCAACTGTCAATTTTGTCTCTCCGATAGTCGCAGTAATCGCAGGAGTGTTGGTGCTCAACGAATCACTCTCATGGAACGAGCCCGTAGGTGGTGCGATTGTGATTATTGGAAATGCCATCACACAACGGGCTCGAGCAAAGTATTGACCACAGTTCCGGCCGCCTCTCGTCGCAGTGATACTGGGATTTGTCTTGCTCGGTGAGCCGCTGACTTGGAATGAACCAGTTGGGGGTTTAATTGTCTTGATAGGTAGCGCGATCGATCAGGGTCGGATTAAAGTGTTTAAGCATGAGCCTTGAGAATTAGGGAGTAAATATGGAAGCGGTTTACAATATTTTCCTCGTTCTGCACTTCGTTGGTTTAGCAGCTCTCTTTGGTGGATTCCTCGCGCAGATGAGTGCACAGACAAAAACAATCACTAACGGCATGCTGCACGGTGCACTTCTTTCACTTGTTGTCGGAGTAGTGCTTGTCGGTGTTCGCTATCCACTCAATGATCAAGATGCTGGTGCTTATCCGCTTTATGACAATGGCAAGATTTCCGTCAAACTACTTATTCTTTTAGTGATTCTCATTCTGGGGTACACCAGCAAGAAACGGAGTAAGAGTTCTGGCCAAGGGGATACTCCTGCGTGGGCGACGATTGGCTTACTAACCTTTACCAATATCGTCATCGCCGTTTTTTGGTGAGAGGTGTTGTAAACCCCAGGCATACATCGCAATTGCACCGGCCGCAGATGCATTTATCGAACGGGTAGATCCATATTGTTCGATTGCGAGCACCACTCCACAGATTGCCACCGCTTCATCAGACATTCCAGAACCTTCTTGACCAAAGAAAAGGATGCAAGACTTGGGGAGAGGACGATGTTCTAATCTCTGGCTCACATCTATGTTATCGATGCCAATGATTGGGAGTTTCTCTGCATTTGCCCAATCCGCAAACTCTGAAACAGTTGGATGATGATGCACCCTCATATATCTATCAGTGACCATGGCGCCGCGCCGGTTCCAATCTCGCTTTCCGACGATGTGGATTCCTGCAACATTGAAGGCATTTGCTGTTCGAATGAGTGAGCCAATATTCAAGTCGTGCTTCCAATTTTCTACCGCTATATGAAGTGGATTACGTTTTTTATTTAAATCACCGACGATTGCCTCGACAGTCCAATATCGATATTCATCAAGGACATTTCGCTGATCTCCATGTTCAAGTAATTCTCGGTCATATTGATCACCGACAGGCCACGGTTTTGGATGGGGCCCAACGCCAACGAAGGGATAGAATTCCCCTGCACCTGGCTCACTTGTCATGTGTCATAACTCCAAATTTTTTACTCGATGATGGGAGTCTAGTGGGGCCACTTCTAGCGCTAGTCTCCAGCTTTACCTGGGGTCTAGCCGATTTTCTTGGCGGCCTAGCATCACGGCGCACCCGCATAGTTCGAGTACTGCCCATCTCCTATTTATCAGGTGCGATTGTCGTCACCATCTTCTCTATCTTTCTCATTCCAGGAGAATTGAATAGGGACTCTTATATATACGGATTCTTCGCCGCTTTCTTTGGCGTACCTGCGATTGCACTCCTATATGTAGCGCTAAGTCGCGGACCGATGGGCATCGTCTCGCCAATCACTGCTTTGATGGCAGGTTTTGTTCCAGTTATCACTGGGCTATTACGCGGGGATAAGGTCACCGGAATTGGTTATTTCGGAATGGCACTTGCCGCTCTTTCAGTGATTCTTGTTAGTCAAGAGAAGAAGAGTGAGAACAGTCGACCGATAACGATGAGCACGCTCTTGATTTGTTTCGCGAGTGGCACGCTCATCGGCTCTTATCTCACAATCCTAGGCTTAGCTCCCTCAAATCAAGGTATATGGACTTCAACAATAGCTCGTTGGTTTGGATTTATATTCGTTGGTGCATTTTTTCTAATGCGACTTAAAGCAATCTCTAGAGATGAGAAGACCCAGCAATTTCCATGGACCCTTGCTATAGTCGCAGGAATATTCGACGCATCGGCAAATGGTATCTATCAAATAGCAACTCAAAAAGGAATGCTCTCAATTGTTGCGGTACTGGCTTCACTCTATCCTGCAGCAACCGCGCTGCTTGCTCGATATTTTCTTCACGAACGTCTCCGCGCAATTCAGAATATAGGTGTCGTACTTGCCCTTGCCGCCGCAGTATGTCTTACCATGGCATAAACATGTCATTCCTCAAACGCGTTGCTGTTGTAACTCTAACGCTCTCCAGCCTTTTACTTTCTACAACTCAATCTGGGTTTGCAATCACATCATTACGTGAATTAGCGATTGCTGATGATGAAGTGATTGCAATTCAAGGGAGGTTCATCTCTCTAGCAACCAGCATTACTCCATTAGTAGATCGAACAACCTTCGCTCGAGAAGAATTCTTACGGCTACGTTCAGAATCAGGTAGTAATAGTCCTGAATTCCAGGCTGCGCATAATTTCTTCCGCGCCCAAGTACGAGGGCTTTACAAAACCTTCGCTGCCGAAAGCCAAATTAAGAGCCAAAGCACCCGAATCTTTTCGCAGATTCTCGCAAGCCCGCAGAAAGTTACTGAATTTATTGCCACGCGACCTGTCGTGTATCTGCCCCCTGAATGCCCTCCCGCAGTTGCACTCGATGGAGAGTCAATTTGGGAGACCGGTAAAGTGGTAAGAGTCGTTGATGGTGACACAGTGCTGGTGCAAACCTGCCGAGGTGAACTAGATGTACGCCTTATAGGGGTGCAAGCACCTGAGACTGTTAAACCTACCCATGCTGCTCAATGTGGCGCAGCCGAAGCAACCAGGCTGATGCAGGCGATGCTTCCCATAGGAGCAGAGGTCCAGCTTCGATCCAACAATTACGCTTCTGCTAACAATTTCCAAGCCTTAGCAAGACCGTATCGGTACATCTTCGCAAAAGATGCGCAAGGCAATTTTACTGTTGATGTCCAAGCGAAGCTTCTTGAGGCGGGATTGGCACTGTGGTTTCCCAACGAAAATGAATTCGTTCGTAACTATCAGTATCTCGAGAAGCTTAATGAAGCAGCAAGCAAGCAGGTTGGAATTTGGGCAGGGAACTTCTGTAAAAATGAAAGTGACAAGACCCCACTCGGTGGAATAGAAATTTGGATAGAGACAGATTCACCACTTCCAAATGAGAATCCATTTGGTGAGTATGTCTTATTGCGTAATACCACCAACCAAAATATTGATCTCTCTGGTTGGGGAATTCGCGACACCTCACTTGAACTTTTTGATCCTAAATATTCATTCCCTGTAGGCACACTCCTAAAGGGGCAAGGGATTCTCACAATCTATCTTGGCTCAGCACTGGCTAATTTTCCGCTCTCACAAGATGAAATCGCTTTAGGGTTAACCAAAGCAATTTTGCAAAATCCTTCAAACGCTGGAGGCAAGTACACCGGCGACGGCATCTATCTGCAGACACCCTTGGTCGCAAATGGCGGTGGAAATATGCGCGCATGGATGCACCGATATTGCATTCCCAAGGATTGTGTGAGACCTGATTGGGTCACTAAGAATCTCGATGGAAGTGAGCGTTCGATTCCACTCCCACAAACACTCTCAATCGCGCTCAATCCCAGCAAGTATGGGCGAGTGGTGCCAGATATGACCGGCCTCACAGAGGAACAAGCAAGGCTTGCTCTCAGTCCGCTCCAATTAGATGTCGTGATTATCGACCGAAGTGAGGCGCAATCAGGGCAGACTCCAGGTGAAAAGAGTGTGGTTGATCAAAATCCAAAGGCTGGCGCGAATCTGCCACCAAAGGGCACGGTCACTGCTTTCGTTGACATCAAGGGCTAATCCGCGAATTTCGCGCTCACATGTTTTATCCTTGTACCTATATACGCCGCTACTTTCCCGACCATGCGGCAATGAGAGCGAGCCTGCCCGTGTTCAACAGACGCGCATTAGCAATCACGCTCGCCCTCTCGGTTTTTACCGCTATTACTCTGGTTAATCTGACTGTAGTTACATCGAGCGCTGAAGCGAAGACTCGCAAACCTAGTATCGCTGAAATCAATGAGGCTAAAAAGAAGGAGGCCGAGAAGAAGGCGGCCGCTGATCGAGCTAAGGCCAAACTCACTGCCGCTTCAAACCAACTCAAAGTCTTAACAGCAAAAGCAATCGCCGCACGGAATCGTTATCTCCAAGAGGTAAAGAAACTACAGATTGCAACGAAGAAGGCTGAAGCTGCCAAAAAGAAAGAAGATGCAGCAATTGCTAAATCCAATAAGGCTCAAACGGCAGTCGTCGCGTCAAAAACACATATTGGCAGGGTCGCTGCGAATGCCTACATAATGGGCTCAGGTTTTACCGATTTTGATTCTATTCTTCATGCTGACGGTCCACAAGATTTGATGGATCGCCTCTCGACTCTTGATGCAGTGGGAGAGAACAACAGCAGCATCCTGCTCGGCCTTAAAGTTGCAGAGGAATCTGCACGTTTGGCGAAAATTGAAGCTGAAGAAGCGCGTGCCGAGGCAGTTGCCGCGCGTAAAGAACAGGCTGATGCAACAGCGCGCGTCGCAGCAGCTAAGAAAGAGGCCGACGAGGCTCGAGATGCGCAAGAGTCTGAGGTAAAGAAACTTCAGCAGATGCAGAATCAATTAATAGCAGAACTATTGAGCGCTCGTAAAAAGCGTGTGACACTCGAGCAGCAACGTCAACTTGCGATCTTAGAAGAGGCACTGGCTGCACGTGCCGAACAGACAGATGTCAAAGCCAAGATTTGGCCAGTTAATGGCATCGGATTTAGCAATGGGCGAACGACGATACGTTCCAACGAAAGCATTCGGGAGAAAGCTGTTGCTTTCGCAAAGAAACAAGTTCTCGCACGTAAACCTTATGTTTGGGGTAATGAAGGTCCGAACAGTTTCGATTGTTCAGGTTTGGTCTATGCAGCGTATCGATCTGCGGGTCTAGGTTACCCAGGTTGGGATCGTGTGAACTCACGTATCTATTACAGTTGGACCAAGCGAATTTCACTTAATGAATTGCAACCAGGTGATCTGCTCTACTACTCCTATAAGGCTGATATCAGCACTATCCACCACATAACGATTTATGCGGGCAACGGCATGATGTGGGAAGCACATAACACGAAGAAGGGTTTGCTCTACAGCTCTATCTATTCAATTCCTGGACTTATTCCATTTGGAGGTCGGGTCTAGGCTGTACCCATGATTTCCAAGGCTCGGTTGGCGGTTCGTCAATCGCTGGCGCCTTTCAGTCCGGGAGATGCTGTGATTGTTGCAGTCTCTGGTGGAGCAGACTCATTACTACTTGCCTATTGCCTAAATATCGAAGGCGAAGCACTTGCCTTAAGAATCAGAGCAGTGATTGTCGATCATCAATTACAAGTTGGTTCATCAAAAATCGCTAGTGATGCACGAACTGCTCTACAGAAAATGGGTATTAAAGAAGTCGAGATCATAAGCGTCGATGTGGTAAAGAGTGATGGCATCGAGGCTGATGCTCGAAGCGCACGTTATAATGCTCTTAATTCAATTGCAGATAATTTTTTCGCGACAGCAATTTTTCTTGGGCATAACGAAGATGATCTTGCCGAGAGCGTGCTCTTGGGTCTGACTCAAGGATCTGGCACAAAATCTTTGGCAGGGATGTCAACTCACGATGGTCGATACATAAGACCATTTCTCGCACTCTCTCGAGAGGAGATCATCGCTGCATGTG
>SYAM01000006.1 GCA_005787645.1 Actinomycetota bacterium
GGGTGGTGGCCGACTGTCTATTACGGAGAAGGTGATACCCATGCAGATGAATGTCTTTCTATTTTGAAGGAGCGCAACTATCAAGACCCAGTTGTCATCGAGTTGTCGAATCTCAATACTGGTCTCGATGAGATTACAGTTGCCCAACAGGCAATAGCATTCACCCGAGCAGAATTGGGGCAAATCTAAATGTCTCTCTATGGAAAAAAAGTAATCGTCACTGGGGCATCGAGCGGAATCTGCCGTGCGCTTGCGGAGCGGTTACGCGATGCGGGTATGCAGGTAATCGGAGTGGATCGGAACGAGCAAGACCTCAAATCAATCTCGGGCATCCAACATCTAGTAACAGACCTATCTAGCGATGATGGCAGAAGCAAGGTTGTGAGCGCAGGTGTTGGAGCGCATGCCCTCATCAATGGTGCTGCGTTGATTCGACTAAAGAATATTCGTGAGTTCACTACTCAAGATATTCGAGATATTTATGCAGTAAACGTCGAAGCACCTTGGTACCTCATGAACAAGCTTAGTGAAGTGATGCCTGATGGTGGATCTATAGTCAATCTCTCATCAGTTTCAGCTCGATTGACTGTAACTCCCGAAACTGCAATTTATGCCTCATCCAAGACGGCGCTACTAGCCATGACGCGTTCATGGGCTCACGTACTTGCGCCACGGAATATAAATGTGAATGCACTCCTTCCTGGAATCACTGATACACCTATGCAAGAGCATGTGTTACATCGACTATCGGAAATTCGAGGCACGCCTTATGAAGAGATGGAATCAACTCGCCTTGACAGTATTCCGATGAAACGCGCCGCGGCTCCCGCTGAAATTGCAGCTTTTATTCAATTCCTCATTTCAGATGAGGCTAAATACATAACTGGTCAAGCGATTAGCCAAGATGGCGGAAGTGTGATGTTTTAACTCTTCACAGGCTTTTGGAAGAGTTCAATGAAGTAGCCATCTGGATCGATGAGATAAACAACTTTAGCGCCGATATTCGGTCCAGCAACAATATCCACTGCTGATGTGCTCCGTGCCGAGTAGCCTGAACTCTGCATTCTGCGAAGTATCGCGTCGACGTCATCTACATAGAGGCAGAGATGTCCTCCACCAAAATCACAAGGGCGCGCAGATGCAGAATGTCTCTCCAATCCACGGTATTCCAACAATTCGACAAAGCCCGAATTAGGGATTCGCAGGTAGACGATGCGAATTTCGGTGGATGGCAGTGCAACCACTGTACGCAAGTAGTCTGCACCATTAATCACATCGAATTCCACCTCCAATTGGAGGCCATCGCGATAGAACTTCAGTGAAGATTCCATATCTTTGACGGTAATGCCGCCGTGAAAAAAACCAGTTATGTGAGTCATACGTTCCTCGGATTAATAAAGTCTCGGATTTGGTCAGCGATATCGTGCATTGCTCTTCGCGCCTCTGGCAGAAAGCCCTGCATCAGCGCAAAGCCATGAATGAGCGTGTCATATCTTTTGAGCACGCTTGTGACTCCAGCGTCATGGAGTCTTTGTGCAAATATCTCGCCTTCATCTCGCAATGGGTCGAGTTCAGCAGTCAGGGTAAAAGTAGGTGGGAGATTACTTAAGTCACGTGATGCCATTGGGCGAAAATATGGATTATTCAAATCATCTTCTGACGCCATGTACTGATCCCAATACCATTTCATGCCTTGGGTAGTTAGAGAATATCCAACGGCATTCTCGATCATAGATGGGTAATCAAACTTGTAATCTACTGCAGGATAAATCAATATTTGAAAGGCGACCTTCGGACCGTTAACATCACGAGCTTTGAGTGCAACGCCTGCAGCCAGATTTCCTCCTGCACTATCACCAGCAACTCCAATTTCCTGAGGGTTGATATTGAGTGATTCTGCATTTGCAAACACCCACTCTAGGGTGGCGTAACAATCGTCGAATGGAATCGGGAATTTATGTTCGGGAGCCTTCTGGTAATTGACGGCAACTACTACCGCCCTGGCATCGTGGGCAATTTGTTGATGTTGCACCCCATTGATTTCAATATTTCCTGCAACCCAGCCACCGCCATGAAAAAAGACCACCGCGGGAAAAGGGCCAACTCCTTCAGGGGTGTAGATCTTCATGGGTAACTCTGCCGTGGGTCCAGAGAAGTACCGATACGCGATTTTTCCAACTGGATCTGCAGTTCCGAGGTATTCCGGTTGCCACTTCGTCGAAGCGACTGCACGCACCTCCGCTGGAGTGGACTCCCACTGAGGTTTAGCGGGATTTTTCGACAACATGTCTTGAAAATCTTTAATCTTTGGATTCAGCATGGCTACTCCCCTCGAAGCAATAGTTCAATGCGTTGCCAGGTTTTTTCATTACAAGTATCCGAGACAAGTTGGTGTACAAGCTCCTTAACAGATTGAGCGCTCTGGCCGACCATGCTCGTCCACTTCTGTTCGCGCCACGTTACTTCTTGCTCATCGAAGAGCTCAAGTCCGGGGGCCTTCTCAACAAAGAGTTCAAATGTCCCCTTTTCGGTTTCAGCTACGATGAGAGCACATCCCAATGGCACATCCCCACCTTGAGCGGTGACCAATGGCTCTATCGCAGGTGCTGGCGCAAGTTGCATAGGATCCTGGGAAGCCCATGCTGCTGCACAATTTAATTGCAAGTTCCACCAACGCTCTTTCGCTGGATCGTTGAGGATTGGGAAAACTCCACTATTTACGGTCACCGTAAGGTTTTTCAATGGCGATTGGTGGTCGCGAGCGATGTTAGCCGCTCCAAGCAGAGCGGCGTGAATAAAACCGGTTGCCGGAAAGGAACGGACTAGTACTGTCGAGATGCCATCTTTTATCAGCGAACCATGAGTGATAGTTCCAGCAAGATCAAAGACTTCAAGTAACCCTCGATCGCCCTCCCACAGATTTGCTATTGCTGGTATCTCTTCATAGGCGCCAAGCGCTGCTGCTGTCCCAAGCGCTGCTGCCGCTGCTCGATTAAATCGAGGAGTACCTTGAAGCTCTCGGGAAACTTGACCGATCCCTCCCATATTTGTCCCTGCTAGGTGAAAAGCGCGCAACGAAGGTCCAGGATCAAGTCCTATTCCTGCCGCAGTTGCGCTTACCGCGCCAAAAGTTCCTGCAGTCGCCGTAATGTGCCAACGTTTACGATGGCCGGGGCCAAAAAAATGAGCCATGGAAGCGCTAGTGCGCATACCCGCAAGAGTTGAAACGAGAAAATTCTTCCGATAGTCGGAGAACGTGATTGCTGTTGCAAAACTTGCCGCAAAGACCACAGATCCTGGATGGTTTATCGCAGACCAATCCAAGTCATCTCTATCTTCATAGGCAGATTGGCTCGCAAGGCGAGTTGCTAAACCGATTAACCCATCATCCTTTAGCAGAGAACCTCTCTTATTGAGCGAGTTTGCGCTCACTACACAGATTATGAAATCCGCCAAGAGCACCTCGAGTCTCTTCAATATCTCAGGAGAACTGTCGACGGTTGAGAGATCGCATAGTTCGGTAACTAGACGGTGGGCAAGCTCCCCCTTATCGGACACTCACAACACCGCCTTGACTACTTGCTCGCGCAGTAAATTTTGTCGCAATCACCGATTCCTGGGCTTCATTTCCTTTGAGGACTTCCAAAATCAAGTGAGCAGCCTCGCTACCAATCGCCTCCGGGTCGCGATACACCGAGGAAATATCAGTGGCAAAAACATCAAAAAGTGGCCATTCATCAAGAGCAACGAGGGCGACATCTTTGCCAATCTCGAGTTTCATCTCATGAAAGGCTCGCACCACTCCAGCCGTTGAACCAATACCTCCTGCCACAAATGCAGTGGGTCGTGGCGTCTTTAACAATAAATGGCGGGCGTGAATTAATCCATATTCGGCATCAAAGCCACCAAGAGCAATCAATTGTTCAGGGAGTGGAATTCCTGCCTCGGCAAAGGCTTCGCTAAAACCTTTTATCCGATTTCTCGTTGTGTATACATTCGCCGCTCCCGAGATGAATGCGATATCCCGATGCCCCATATCCAATAAATGCGTAGTTGCCGCTTTCACACCTGTTGCATGGTCAGTAATTACCGCGCTGGCATCTAAACCTTTCACATCTCGATCTAATAGTACCAACGGTGCACGGAGTGAAAGTATGGTCTTCTTGACATATGGAGAATCCTCAGCAACTAATGATGCAATCACTCCATCTACTCTCCTCCTGCGCAACAAAGCGAAATTCTTAGATTCTGTCTCGACACTTCCATCGGAATTCATCAAGATAAGTGAGTAGCCATTGCGACGAAGTTCTTGCTCGCACGCACGCGCAACGACCGCAAAAAGTGGATTTGAGATATCTCGGATAATGAATCCGATAGTTCGAGTGGCGCCACTTCGGAGAGATTGTGCAAGCAGATCAGGCTCATAACCAAGAGCTTGTGCTGCTTCCTCTACTTTTGTGCGCATGCTCGCTGATACATCTGGGTGGCCGGAGAGAACGCGACTCACGCTCGAGAGTGCAACCCCTGCGCGCGCTGCTACATCACGGATGGTTACTGGACCTTCCATTACTGCTCCCCCCTTGACACTGGCCCGTTACGACTATTAGGTTCAGCGATGGAATCGTTACCAGAATCTAACTCAAAGTTCTGGAAATTACGAGAGGGAACTTGTA
>SYAM01000060.1 GCA_005787645.1 Actinomycetota bacterium
CTAATGACCAATTCGACCCAACTAGTCACCCAGCCACCGATTCCGGCGCCTGCAGTGCAACCTGCGCTAACTGAAGCAGAACAGTTGGAATTGTCAGAGATGCTTGATTTTATTCTGCCCGCAGCCGATCTATTGAGGAGTTCTCCTGCTACCAAAGGAAAGACAAAAGCTAACGAGACTGTCGTAGCCGCTCTCCATGAAGTTTTTGCCCAGTTCGATATTGATGCCGAAGTTACCGGCGTTATGCGCGGACCAACAGTGACCCGGTATGAGGTCGAGCTGGGTAACGCAGTCAAAGTTGAAAAGATCACCGCTCTCAGCAAGAACATTTCATATGCTGTTGCAAGTAGTGATGTTCGTATATTGAGTCCGATTCCGGGGAAATCGGCAGTGGGTATCGAGATTCCCAATGCCGACCGCGAGGTTGTCGCCCTTGGCGATGTCCTTCGCTCCCAAGTAGCCGCCAATGAACAGCATCCGCTCGTCATTGGGTTGGGTAAGGATGTTGAAGGCAATTTCATCTGTGCAAACCTGGCCAAGATGCCACATTTGCTCGTGGCTGGCGCTACTGGTTCAGGTAAATCCAGCATGATCAACTCTTTGGTCACTTCGATTCTGATGCGCTCGACCCCCGATGAGGTGAGGATGATCCTCGTCGATCCCAAGCGAGTGGAATTGAATGCATATGAAGGTATTCCGCACCTCATATCACCGATTATTACCAATCCGAAAAAGGCAGCCGATGCACTCGCCTGGGTGGTCAAAGAGATGGATAACCGCTACGACGATCTCTCCAATTTCGGTTTTAGACATATCGATGATTTCAACAAGGCAGTTAAAGCTGGAAAACTCAAACCATTACCGGGTAGCCAGCGAAGGTTGAAACCATATCCATATCTGCTTGTCATCGTCGATGAATTGGCAGATTTGATGATGGTTGCTCCTCGAGATGTGGAAGATTCCATAGTCCGTATCACTCAACTTGCTCGCGCGGCAGGAATTCATCTAGTCCTTGCAACTCAACGCCCAAGCGTGGACATCGTCACAGGTCTTATCAAAGCGAACGTTCCTTCGCGCCTATCATTTGCTACGAGCAGCCTGGCCGATAGTCGAGTTATTCTTGATGCTTCAGGTGCTGAAAAACTCGTTGGGCAAGGTGATGGTTTATTTATTCCCATGGGGGCAAGCAGGTCCATTCGAGTGCAGGGTGCATATGTCTCTGAACGTGAAATCGAATCCGTTGTATCCCACGTGAAGAATCAACGCGAAGCACAGTATCGCGAAGATGTCACAGCCCCAGTCACTAAACGAAACGATATTGATGCGGATATCGGAGATGATTTAGATCTACTATTGCAAGCGGTGGAGCTTGTGGTCTCGACCCAATTTGGATCGACCTCAATGTTGCAACGAAAATTACGCGTTGGATTCGCTAAGGCTGGCCGATTGATGGATCTCATGGAAAGTCGGGGGATTGTCGGACCTAGTGAGGGCTCAAAAGCGCGTGAGGTGCTTATTTCTGCAGAGGAGCTACCAGGGGTTCTTGCCTCACTCCGCGGTTAGATTTCGTGGACTTGTCCATCGCGCATTTATGGACTTACCCTTATCTGCCTGATTCCCACAGGGAGGTGAGATATGTCGATTGGCTCAGATTTGTTAGCCGCTCGCAACGCGGTTGGACTCTCACTGGAGCAAGTCGCTGAGAAGACCAAGCTACGATCGAGTTTGGTAGTGGCGCTTGAGCGAGATGATTTCTCACTTTGCGGAGGTGATGTGTATACCCGCGGCCACATTCGTGTTCTCGCAAATCTCTACCGAATTGACAGTACATATCTCGTCGGGTTATTTGATAGAGAGTTCGGCGTTGCAGAGACTGCTCTTGATGATTTGGCTCAAGCAAAGTCAAAAAATCTCGATCGACGTCTCACCATAAGTTGGAAATCGCTCTCCGGAGTTGCAGTGGTCGCACTCTTGATAGCGGTCGTTGTAAGTAATCAATTAACGAGCGGTCCAGAAAATATTGCGGTACCTCAATCCAATTCGGATGAGGCAAATACAAACGCCTCTCCCAATCAATCACAATCGCTGCCTGCAGTTGCTTCTGCTGGTCAGTCTGTCGTAGTTCGTTTGACTGTCGTGAAGAGTTATTCCTGGATTTCAGTGACTGCAGCAGACGGCAGCTCGCTCTTTACCGGTCAAATTGAGAAGGGTGAGGTTCGCGAATTCACTGATCCTCAAGTACTTCGACTTGTTATCGGGAATGCGGGTGCGGTCTCTATCAATGTGAATGGAGATGATCGGGGGATTGCTGGTGGCATTGGTGAGGTCGTGCGCTTAGAGTTCACGCCAGATGCCGAGAATTCTCAAGGTTAGTAGTACTTTTATCGTATGAAAAAGGTTGCGCTCGTTACTTTAGGCTGCGCGCGCAACGAAGTCGACTCCGAAGAGGTTGCGGGTAGGCTAGCGGCAGATGGCTGGGAATTAGTTACCGATTCAGCGGAAGCAGATATTGCGGTCGTGAATACCTGCACTTTTGTCGAGAGCGCTAAAAAGGATTCCATTGATGCGCTTTTGGAGGCAGATTCTCTCCGAAAAAGTGGGGTAAAGAAGGTTGTGGCTATCGGGTGCATGGCAGAGCGGTATGGCACAGAATTAGCGGCATCCCTTCCTGAAGCAGATGCGGTACTTGGTTTCGATCAGTACGAGGCTATTTCGGCCAGGCTCCAAACAATCCTTTCTGGTGGTCATGTCCAGGCGCATCATCCTCAAGATCGACGGACTTTGTTACCGATTGCACCAGCAGAACGACAGGTTCTTCGCAATAAATCGGGTGTGGGCGAGCGAACTTTACGTAAACGTCTTGAGAAATCACCTGTTGCCCCATTGAAGATCGCCTCTGGTTGCGACCGACGCTGTTCATTCTGCGCCATTCCATATTTTCGTGGAGCTTTCATCTCCCGATCTGCTGATGAGATTTACGCTGAGGCGCTGTGGCTAGCAAACGAGGGAGTGTCAGAACTTTTCTTGGTGAGTGAAAATACAACTTCATACGGCAAAGATTTGGGTGATCTGCAGGCACTTGAGAAGTTACTACCAGAGCTTGCACAAATAGGTGGCCTCGAGCGAATACGGACCTCATACTTACAACCAGCAGAGATGCGGCCATCACTCATCGACGCGATTGTCAGTACTGAAAAAGTCGCTCCTTACTTTGATCTCTCCTTTCAACATGCAAGTGCATCGACTTTGCGGAGTATGCGCCGATTTGGTGATAAAGATAAATTTCTTCAATTGATTGATTCGATTCGAGCGAAATCTCCCAACGCCGGAATTCGCTCCAATTTCATCGTGGGCTTTCCAGGGGAGAGTGAAGCAGATTTTCAGACGCTATTAGATTTCCTTGCACTTGCTCGATTAGATGCGATTGGCATTTTTGGCTATAGCGATGAAGAGGGAACCGAAGCACAAAAACTTGATGGCAAACTGAGCGCACAGGAGATTCAAGAGCGGGTGGATGTGTGCGCAGCCCTTGCCGACCAAATGATCAGTGAACGCGCAGCAGCCCGCGTTGGCGAAGAGGTACTGATTCTCATAGAAGATGCGGGCGAATTGGAGGGGCGAGCTGCTCACCAAGGTCCTGAAGTCGATGGCAATACTCGAATTGCTAGAGGTGAGTCTGGCGTCATGGTCGCTGAAAAACTAACGGTGGGAAGTTATATTCGTGGCGAAGTCATCGGATCGGATGGAGCTGATTTACTTGCCCGAACCATTTAAATCGATGCTTAATCTCCCCAACGCGCTCACCATCATCCGTATCGCGCTTATTCCGCTCTGCTTCACCGCCTTAATGTATGAATCTGGCAATGACCCGCAATGGCGCATCATTGCGTGGTGGGGCTTCTTTATTGTGGGCATGACCGACATACTCGATGGAAGATTGGCAAGGTTGCGGAAGCAGATTACTGAATTGGGCAAATTCCTCGATCCAGTAGCAGATAAGTTACTCCTTGGCTCTGCGCTTGTGGGCCTTTCGCTGTTGGGTGAATTGCCATGGTGGATTACAGCAGTGATTCTTGGTCGAGAATTAGCGGTTACAGCACTCAGAATTTTTGTAGTGCGATTAGGCGGGCGCATCATCCCGGCTAGTCGTGGCGGAAAATTGAAAACGTTGACACAGGGTTTTGCCACCGGTTTTTATGTGTTGCCGTTGATTCCCTCGCTCCATACTGCACGGGATATCTTCATGTATATGGCGATCGCAATTACACTCGTCACCGGGTTGGAATATTTCGTAAAAGCGCTGACTGCTCCAAAATCTGATCCGCAGATTAGATCTAGATAGGTCCAGTAATGAGCGAAATCAATCGAGTAACCTCTGAGATAATTGAAGCGTTGCGAACATCTCATCAGACTCTCGCGCTCGCAGAATCTCTAACAGGTGGAATGCTTGGCGGTGCGATTACATCGGTCGCCGGTTCGTCGGATGTGTTTATCGGTGGGATCGTGGCGTATGACGCTCGAATGAAAAGTGAGTTTCTTGCCGTCGCTCCTGAACTGATTGCTGCTCATGGCGTAGTAAGTCGGGAAGTCGCGTTAGCAATGGCAGAGGGAGCCCAACGCAGGCTCGGAAGCGATTGGGCTATATCCACTACTGGTGTCGCCGGCCCTGGTCCCAGTGGCGGGATAGCAGCCGGCACGGTCTGGATTGCAATTGTTGGCCCGGAGATTGCCATGGCGGAGCAGATGGAGCTTCCTGGCGATCGAGAAGCGGTTCGAATGGCCGCGATAGAGCGCACACTTGGAGCTTTTACCCGTATCCTTAGGGGGTGAGCCAGGCATCTCTTCTCCGCGACCACATCGGCGCCGCGCTTCGTCGTGCGCGTATCGAACAAGGGCAGACGCTACGTCAACTCTCCCGGCGCTCGAGCGTATCCCTCGGCTATTTAAGCGAGATCGAGCGTGGACAGAAAGAAGCCTCCTCTGAATTGCTAGC
>SYAM01000061.1 GCA_005787645.1 Actinomycetota bacterium
GAATCAATAGATAACCCAGAGAATGGCGCGGTTGACCAGAGCTATCGAAGTTGTATCTGGACTGATCTTGGTCGTTGTGGAATACCTGCACCATTCTTTGCCGATCAACCAATTGAATTAACGATGCAGATGGATAATAAATTAACTGGTTGGTTATTTGGCAGAATGAAAGATACCCGTGCATCAGTTACGCGGCTCTCTTCTACAACAAGTACTCTTGTAGTTAGTGGTACGTCCATTAATGTTCCAAGTGGAATATCGTGGATTCCTAAAAATGAATTCGCAACATCACCGGCGCTACAAGAGATGAATTACGACGGCCGTGTGGAGAATGATCTATTTGGATCAGGCATAATGTGGGGGAAGTTCTCTAACCATCCTGACCTCTTCGAGTTTCCACAGTTTGGCATGGCTGGCGGTGGAATTCATACCCCAAATCCAGCGCTTAAAGGAGCTGGGTATTTCCAAGCTAGTGAGAAATGGCTGCAAACCGCTAACGTCTTACCTACGTGGCGATTCCAAGGAATGGATCCATCATCATTTTGGGGAATGGACCAGAGCGTTGGCAATCGAGTGTGGGAGTGCACCGTTAAGGATCAAACGAAGTTACACGGCATGATGACCACAAATGCGATGGCATATAGCTGGAGCCCACCGGCGTTTAAAGAGGGCGTCATGAGTTACAAAGTTGCTGGAGCGCACCTTGATGCTGATGGATCGGTCTATAAAGGCACATACGATTTGGCGATGAATGCTGATTCGGCACGTTGCATTTATGGTTTTTCCAACGCACCAATCAAAGCATCTGTTTCAGTTCTAAGTTCTGGAGGTGGTGAACAGGAGATTTCGACGGAGACGCTCTCGATAAAAGATGGCTGGTTGAATCTCAGCGCCAAGAATTTCACCTTTTCTTCGCCAACAATCCGCATCAAACTCACCCAAGAGCAAGCCCCGGTTGCTGCGACCAACAACTCTCCTTCGACGCCTAGGGCCGCAGCAAAGCCAGCAGCGCCAAGAATCACTATTACTTGTGTAAAGGGCAAGGGCGTCAAAAAGGTATCAGGAGTCAATCCAAAATGTCCGGCTGGATTTAAGAAAAGATAGCCTTCAGCGCGCAAATGCCACTCAAACGCCTTACCCTTATCGCGTGCATAAAGTAGCGCTTCTCCTCTCCCTCGCATTAGTAGGCTTTGCGGCGCCGTCAGCAATCGCACATCAACCTGTTGCTCTCAAAGCATCGGATAAAACTCCGTCTGCTGGGCCACTGCTCGTTGACGGAACTGTATCTTTTGCAATAAATATGAGTTTTACGAAGGCGAAACAAGTTAGAGCGTTTCGAGCAGGATTTGCAGCCGGTGACGATCTAGCGCTTCAGCTGCTGATTTACGATGAGAAACCTGAGAAGAATCTCGCAAAAAAGCAATTACCACTCATCAAAGTCACCAGCCCCTCCGGAGAAAGTTTTACCCTGCCGATCACAGAGCGCACCTCCTTTTATGAGCCATGGGGCAAACGGAATTACCTCTATCTCGGGCGTACCTCTCGAGTAGCAGAGGCCGGTATTTACTCTTTTGAAATTACCTCGCGAGCGGCTGGGCGTTTCATTGTTGCAGTGGGAGAGCGCGAAGTTCCTGGCGAAGTTGTGCGCGACTAGATTTCACCCTTATCTAGACCGGACAGGACTTCTTTCGCTCGCTCTCGTAGCTCTGGTAAATCACTTAGACGTTTTAAGCCGTTGACCTGCTGGAACATTCGATGGTTTTTAGCGAAGAGTTCTTTATTCCGATCAAGAAAATCCCAGTAGAGCGTTGTGAATGGACATGCATTCTCACCGACGCGAAGTTTTGGGTCGTAGATGCAGCTTTTACAATACTGTGACATACGTGAGATATATGCGCCACCTGCCGCATACGGTTTTGTCATCATCTGCCCACCATCTGCGTGAACACCCATACCAATCACGTTCGGCACCATCACCCACTCTGAGGCATCGATAAATCGCTCCCGCATCCACTCTAAGAATTGTTGCGGATTAGTTCCGGTAATCAACGCAAGATTGCTAAGCACCATTAACCGGGGAATGTGGTGCACCCACGCACGCTCTTCGACATCGTGAACAATGGATCGAACGCAATTCATCTCAGTTTTTTCACTCGAGGTAAAGAGCGGTAACAATGCGCGCTTTGCGTGTAAGCCATTCTTTTCTCGGTAATCAGCGCCTAAATGCCAGTACATGCCATTGATATATTCGCGCCAACCAATTACTTGTCTGACAAAACCTTCGGCTGATTCGATGGGAATCTTTCCTGAAGCAAATGCTTTAACAGCAGCATCCAAGACCTCGCTTGGATGTAACAAGCCATTATTTATATAAGGACTAATGACTGAGTGATGTAACGTCCAACTATCTAGGGCCATCGCATCTTCATAAGGACCAAATTGCGCAAAGTGTTTGGTGATAAAGGTTTTCAGCTGTTGGAGAGCGCCCGCACGCGTCGTTGCCCAGGTGCGGTTGGCGGTAATGCCCAACTCCTTCGCCACACTCTCATCAATCGCATCTCGATCAAATCCCTTGTATTCCGGCCACCTGTATTCCTTGGGCGGTGGCAATCGATTCTCTTTGTCGAAATTCCAAGCACCACCTACTGGCTTTCCATTTTCCATCAACACATCAAGACGTTTGCGTTGTTCGCGATAGAAATTCTCCATTAAGTAATTCTTTTGCCGCAAAGCCCATTCTTCAAAGAGTGCGCGCGGCGTAAGGAAGAAATCGTTTTCGACAAATTGCGCACCTAACTCTTCAAGGGTTGTTTGCAATCGGAACGAAGATTGCCTTGTTGCATGGAGAGCACTCTGTGGATGACGCTTTTGCATCTCGAGAATTCCAGCTTTTGTGGTTGGCGCTTTTAGATACTCGACGGTGAAACCTTCATCTTGTAGAACCTTCACAAAATGGCGCGCACTCGAAATCAGAAAGAAGAGTCTTTCCGGGTGCCAATTTCTCCCAGTTCGCATCCGTTCGCTTTCAACAAAGAGAATTACATCGCTACCTTTTTTGGCATCTCGGATAATTCCGTAATCGCGATGTAGGTGATCGAAAGGTATATATAAGGTGCGAGTGTGGTTCATCTACCCACTCTGCTGCTTTCTCCATTTATGTAACTCTTCGATGGCACGCTCTCGACCTAACGGACCATGCTCCATCCGAAGTTCCAATAAATGGTCGTAGGCTCTCCCCACCAGAGGTCCAGGCTTGATACCAAGAATCTCGATGATCTCGTTTCCATTGAGATCAGGTCTTATCGCTGCCAACTCCTCTTCCTGCGCTAACTGATCGATTCGTGCCTCTAATTGATCATAAGTAGCGGCGAGCGCCTGGGCCTTACGAACATTTCGGGTAGTGCAATCGGCCCTGGTAAGTACATGTAAATGGAGCAATAAATCTCCAGCATCTCGCACATATCGACGCACCGCGCTATCGGTCCATTCTCCACTGCCATATCCATGGAATCGGAGATGGAGC
>SYAM01000062.1 GCA_005787645.1 Actinomycetota bacterium
GGCCACATTCGTCGCCTCGAGGAGTTGGGGAAGGCAGTTCGTCCATCATCGAAAGCCTTGCTACACGCTCAAGATAAGTTACATATGCGAAAGAGCTTTAGCGATGCAGGACTACCGCAGCCAGTGTGGAAATCGATTCTCAACGCATCAGAGATCGAAGGCTTTCCTGTGATTCTCAAAGCAGTCTCAGGAGGCTACGACGGGAGAGGTGTTCGATTAGTAAACGGCATCTCAGAAGCGCAGGCAGTACTTGCCGAATGGGGACGCGCATTGTGCGAGGAGGTAATCCCCTTCGATCGAGAACTTGCAATCATGGTTGCGCGCTCTCCTCATAATCAGATTTCGACGTGGGCGACTACTGAAACTGTACAACGAGATGGAATATGTATTGAGACGATTTCACCTGCGCCAAACCTAGATGAAAGGAGTGCTTTCTTAGCCCAACAGATTGCACTTGCAATCGCCGAACATATTCAATTGATTGGCGTCATGGCTGTTGAACTATTTGATGTTGGGGGAGAACTCTTCATCAATGAGATTGCGCTGCGCCCGCATAATTCAGGGCATTGGACAATCGAAGGTTCTGTAACTTCACAATTTGAGCAGCACATTCGTGCCGTACTCGATCTGCCTCTAGGTAGTACCGCATTGAACGCACAATGGGCGGTGATGGGTAACGTGCTAGGTGGCGAAAAGAGTGATCTTTATCGCCCATACCTCCATCTTTTTGCACGTGATCCCGAATTGAAGATGCACAACTATGGGAAAGAGGTGCGACCAGGGCGGAAAATTGGACATGTATCTGCGATTGGAGAAGATTTAGATGCGTTGCGTGCTCGAGTAGCGCATGCGGTTGATTACATTAGTGGCAAAATCAGCGAGTAGAAGCGAACAGACGAGAGTGGAAGAGGGTGAAGTGATGGCAGATGTAGCAATAGTGATGGGATCAGATTCTGATTGGCCCACGATGGAGAGCGCTGCCACCACTCTTAGAGAGTTAAAAATTTCTTATGAAGTTTCACTGCTCTCTGCACATCGCATGCCTGAAGAGATGATGGAGTTTGGCAAAAGTGCTGTTGCAAAGGGTTTTAAGGTAATCATCGCGGGCGCCGGTGGTGCCGCACACTTACCGGGGATGTTGGCCTCGATTACGCCGCTGCCGGTGATTGGTGTGCCAATAATGTTGAAGGCGCTCGAAGGCGTGGACTCATTACTATCGATTGCTCAAATGCCTGCGGGTATTCCTGTAGCCACAGTGGGAATAGGCAATGCAAAGAATGCCGGCTTGCTTGCTGCGCGAATTCTGGGAGCGCATGACCCTTCAGCACTCGCTGCAATTAAATCTCAGATGGAGCAGATGCACACCGAAGTTCTTGGTCGTGCTGAGAATCTAAAGCGAGCGACCCAGAGCGAGTAATTTCCATCCAGCCGTTTGCCACTTCCCTACATCAAGTACGTTGCGGCCATCAAAGAGCGTTGGAGTTTTGACTAAACCGATGACTTTCTCTGGATCTAGTGAGCGATACTCATTCCACTCAGTGAGAAGCATCGTCAATTCAGCCCCCTGAAGTGTCTGGGTGATTGATTCTTCGTAGGTCAGATCGGGAACTTTTTCCGCGGCACTAGCCAGAGCACGAGGATCATTGACAACGACATCTGCCCCCAAGGCAGCAAGAGTTTGCGCGATCTCAAGCGCAGGTGAATCACGTACATCATCGCTCTCTGGTTTGAAGGCCGCACCGAGGATCGCAACCTTTTTTCCCTTCGGATTTCCGAGCTCCTTGAGCGCAACTGCAACTGCACGCGAGCGGGCTCGTTGATTGATCAGGTCAAACTCTTGCAAGAATGCAAGTGACTCTCCGAGTCCAAGTTCATCTGCGCGCGCGAGGAAAGCACGTATATCTTTCGGTAGACAACCACCGCCAAACCCAATTCCGGCACCGAGGAATTTTCGCCCGATGCGATCATCGATTCCGATTGCATCAGCCAACACTGTGACATCTGCACCGGTTGCGTCTGCAATTTCAGACATTGCATTGATGAATGAGATTTTCGTAGCGAGAAAAGCGTTCGCTGCAACTTTGACTAATTCGGCAGTTGGAAAGTTAGTGATGAATTGAGGTGTGTTTGGCGAGAAGGAGCGATAGAAGTCTGCGAGAACTCTTGCATCAGAAGGAGCGAGGGCACCAATAACGATTCGATTTGGTTCAAATGTATCGGCGACGGCATGACCTTCGCGCAAGAACTCTGGGTTCCAATTGAGGGTGGTATCTGATTTCTTATTAGATAACTCTCGAGCAAGTCGTTGCGCAGTACCTACCGGTACCGTTGATTTTCCGACGATAATCGAATCAGATTTCGCCACCGAGAGAACTGAATCAAAAGCGCGCTCAAGTGCGCTCAAATCTGCCGCAATCCCCTCACGATTCTGCGGGGTGCCAATACAAAGAAAGTTGATCGCGCACTCAGAAATTGCGGTGATATCCGTAGTGAAGCTAATTGTTTTCGTTTCAAGAACCGAGGATAAGAGTTCGGACAATCCTGGTTCGAAGAAGGGGAGAGTCCCACCTTTCAGTAGCGCTATTTTCTCGCTATCTACATCTACTACGACCACCTCATGACCAAGGGATGCCATGCAAATTGCATGGGTGGCTCCGAGGTAGCCGGCTCCGATAACCGAGATTTTCATAGCGTCAGGCTAGCGGAGGGCTCCGCAGCTATCGACCTCCGCCGTTCTCGACTTGAAGATGTCAGTCGGCGTTGGCGTTGGTGAGGCGGTTGCCTTCTTTGATTTCTTGTCAGGAACATCCACACCATCTTTGTCGGTGGTAGTCGGCTTTGGAGTCGGCTCAACAAACACCTCTTGGTCATTACGTAATTTATCCCAGAGTATTGGCGCTCGTTCTTCATCCCACAAGACCGCCGCAGTCACTCCTTTGGCATAGTAATTCTCATCTGAAAGAGGGACAGTCAATGTTCGGACTTTCTTAGTTGAAATTCCTCGCAACTGTTCTGCAAGTGTGATCAGATCATCTTGCTTTAAGCCTGGATCCGTTGTGACCGTACCAAGTGAAGCGTTGATGAACTTCACGAGTTTGACGGGATTGAGTAGAACTCCCGCACTAGTTGCCTCACGAATCATCGCTGCAATGAACTGTTGTTGACGTTGCATGCGACCTAGATCACCCATGCCATCGAAATATCGGGTTCTAACATATTTGAGTGCGGTGATTCCATCGAGTTGATGCGTTCCTGCCGGCAATACCAGGTGGCTCTTAGGGTCATTGATCTTCTTCCTCGTGCAGATCTCTACCCCACCGAGAGCATCCACCATCTCTTTGAAACCAAGGAAACTCACCTCTATGTAATGGTCAATCCGAAGGTCTGTCATGCTTTCAAGAGTTTGCACGAGAAGCGGCGCATCTCCACGACCAAAAGTTGTATTGATTTTTGAATACGAAGGCGAGTGGACCTTGCCTTTGCTATCTATCCACTCTGGAATTAATACGAAGGTATCGCGAGGTATCGAGACGATAGTGGCATGATCTCGAGACTTACTTATATGAACTAGCAACATAGTGTCAGCTCTCTTGCCTGCGGCGACCTTAGTTGAGCCGACCTTGAGCGCTTTGATCTCCGATTTGGTGAGACCTTCGCGGGTATCTGAACCCACGATGAGGTAGGTGACCGCTGTTCTAGCCACTACTTTCGGTCGCTCGGTTCGATCTTTAAAGACATCCACCCGTTTGATTTGCGAGGTTGCTGCACCGAAACCGCCCCAAATGATGGCCGAAACCAGCACCACACCGACCGAGAAGAGGGCAATCTGCCGTTGTCGTTGGTTTTGGCGGGGGAGAATTCGCGCCAACCGCTGATGTATCACGCCCATAGCCTAAGTGGAGAGTACCTTCTGTCCTTAATGACCACGCCAATTACCAACCTAACTCCGGTATCCGTGATTCTACCGGTCTTGAATGAAGGGCGTTATCTCGAGGTGACGGTGGGCGCAATCACCTCACAGAATCACGATGGTCCACTCGAAATTGTTCTTGCGCTCGGACCTTCACGTGATAACACCAATCAAATAGCGGAGAAGCTCGCAGAGAAAGATCTGCGAATTATTCTGGTTGATAATCCCACCGGTAAGACAGCTGATGCGCTAAATCGTGCAATTACTGCCTCAAAATATCCTGTCATAGTCAGGGTTGATGGCCATTCGATCCTGCCCAATGGATACATTCGAGAGGCTGTAGCGACCCTCGCTCGAACCGGAGCGGTAAATGTTGGCGGAATCATGGCGGCGCGAGGAGAGACTCTCTTCGAATGTGCAGTTGCGGTCGCTATGCGTAGCAAGTTTGGCGTTGGTGATGCTAGTTTCCACGTTGGTGGAGTAGAGGGACCTGCCGACACTGTGTATCTGGGTGTCTTTCTGCGTAGCGCAGTAACTGCGATCAATAGTTTCGATCCACGATTTATTCGAGCACAAGATTGGGAACTCAACTACCGTCTTCGTGAACGTGGCGGATTGGTCTATTTCAATCCTCGTCTTGAAGTGACATATCGACCACGTCCAAACATTCGCGCCTTAGCGAAACAGTATTTTGAATATGGGAGGTGGCGACGCGAAGTGGCTCGAAGTCACAAAGGAACCATCAATGCGCGGTACCTAGCTCCACCCATCACATTACTCGGAACCTTGGTCGGATTAATTAGTGCACCCATTTCGCCATTGTTCTTGGCGCTTCCGACGATGTATCTGCTTTTTAATCTTCTAGGTTCTTTTTCGTTATTACTCAGAAACCGGTCTTGGGAGATGATGTTGTTGCCATTAATCCTGGCAACCATGCATTTTTCGTGGGCATGGGGCTTCATCACTTCGACAAAGCGCGTCACAGCCAACCAGTAGCGGTACTATTTGCTCATTAATGAGCGCATTTTCACACGTGAGATGAGGGTGAGGTAGACGTGGCATCAGTCCAGGTTTATCAACCTTTTCATCGAGGAATGCCCAAGCTTGGTGAATATTTCAAACAGGTGTGGCGACGACGCTCCTTCATCGCGGAATTTTCACGTTCGGCGCTAAGGGCGCAGAATTTTGGCTCACTATTTGGCCAACTCTGGCTGATCATCAATCCACTTCTACTCGCTCTGGTCTATTTCTTATTGATCATGGTGATTGGCGGAAATGCTGATGGCCGGCGTTTTGCCCACCTGACTGCGGGGCTATTCCTCTTTTATCTAGTTACAAACTCTCTAACGATGGGGGCTAAATCCATCACGAGTGGTGGCAAACTGATTCTCAACTCCGCCTTCCCTCGTTTTGTATTGCCTTTATCTGCAACGGTAGTTTCACTTTTCAAATTCATTCCCACCCTTGTCGTGCTTGGCGTGATCACCACACTGCTCGCCTCGCCGTTGAGCCCAGCTTTACTCCTCATTCCCGTAGTACTCATACTGGCGCTCCTACTTTCACTTGCTTTCGCGCTCCTTTTCGCCACGCTCAATGTGTATTTTCGAGATACCAAGAATTTCCTGCCATATCTAACCCGTGCCTGGCTATATCTCTCGCCAGTGCTCTATGAGTCATCTTCTCTGAAACCTGCTCTGACACCTTTGAAATATCTCAATCCGCTATCGCCGTTTATCGATTCCTGGAGTGGAATCTTCGTTGATGGAATCGCACCCTCGCTAACGGCATGGGCTCTTATGTTCGCGTGGAGTATCGGACTATTTCTCTTAGCAAGCTATCTCTTCCTTAGTAGGGAGCGTGAATTTGCTCTCCGTATCTGATCAGCATAATTCTGGTGATCGAGCCATATCTATTCATGATCTCTCACTCACATATGTGACGACTGTCGAACGTAAACCCACTTTTCGACAGGCGCTTACTCAGACTGGTCGGAAGACTCGTGAGGTCAGGGCTTTGCGCGGGATCAATCTAGAGATTCCTTATGGGAGCGTGCTGGGAGTAATCGGCGCTAATGGCGCCGGTAAATCTTCATTGATGAGAGTGATTTCTGGGATCATCCCTCCCACTTCGGGCAGAGTTGAAGTAGAGGGAAAGGTAAGTACGTTACTGGCTCTTGGCGTCGGATTTAATCCGCGCTTGACCGGTCGCGAAAATGTCATTCTCGGAGGTTTGGCTGCTGGATTGACTCGGGATGAGATCAAATCGCAATTTGATGAGATAGCGGCATTTTCCGAAATCGGTGATGCTATTGATTCGCCAATGAGAACGTATTCATCCGGAATGTATTCAAGGTTGGCATTTGCAGTCTCGGTAGTTGTTGAGCCTGACATTCTTATCATTGACGAAGCGTTAAGTACCGGGGATGCAAAATTCAAAAAGAAATGTCTGGACCGGATCAAATCTTTGCGTAGTCATAATCGGGCAATCATCATCGTGAGTCATGCTCTCGCGACCGTGAAAGAAATCTGCAACGATGTGGTGTGGTTGAATCAAGGAGAGTTAATGATGCGCGGCGCTCCTGGGCAGGTCATCACCGCATACAAGGAATCGTTGCAAGTAGCGGCATCACCAGCTGCAGATGAAGATGTATAAGAGGCGCCTTTCATCACTCATCACACTGACGCTTGCACTGTCAGTCACACCTATGCAAGCAAAAGCGGCAGAAGTTCCCAGTCGCTTCGAATTTCGTGGCGCTGGGTACGGGCACGGGGTTGGTATGAGCCAGTTTGGGGCATACGGACAAGCCCTTGAAGGCAAGAGCGGGCCAGAGATTGCGACCTATTACTACCCTGGAACGACAATCGCGACTGTCGATGATTCATCATTTGTGCGGATTAATATTGCAGACAAAGTTGCGACCGTTGGATTTAGCGCCGAAGCCTCCACCGGAAGCGCGCAACCGATGAGAATCTATAGTGGCGATTTACCACCAGAGCTTTCAACTGCTGAACAAACTTTTGTTGAAGTACCCATTGGGGGAGAAGTGATTTTCTCCGCACTTAGCGGAACAATGATCATCTCCATTCTTGATCCAATAACTAAACAAGCAACAACTCTTCCTTCAGGAACAATATGGACTTTGCGTTGGTCGGGTACTAACGCTTTTCCAGGGGAGCAAAACATCATCAAGATGAGGCAAGGTTCAGTAATCCGTCGATATAAGTATGGACAAGTTCAAATTAAATTTATTCCACCAGTCTTGCCAGCAATTCAAGGTTCAATCATCGCCACTACCACCCTTCGGATTCATAGCGAGTACCTAAGGGGAATTGGCGAGGTTCCATCCTCGTGGCCGAGTGCTGCACTGGAAGCGCAGGTGATTACCGCCCGCTCCTTTGCTTTGTCGAAGGCGAGCATTTACCGAAAAAGTTGCGACTGTAATCTCTATTCCACCGTACAAGATCAGAACTTTGTTGGATATTCTAAAGAGAGCGAACCGATTTACGGACAAAAATGGGTTGATGCGATTACTGCAACCGAGCCTGAGCCAAGCAAGGGACTTGCGATCACCTACAACGGAAAAGTGATAGCGACGTATTACGCATCTTCAACTGGTGGAATTACCCAGGATGTTGCTGAGGTATGGGGAACTCCTGTTCCCTATCTCGTTCCGGTCCCCGATCCATGGAGTCTAGATCCCTTGATAAACCCCACCTTTAGTTCGTGGGTGCGACAGGTCAAGCAAGCAGATATGGCAAAAGCATTCGCTTTACCTGATGTCCTCAGGTATGAAGTCACTGCTCGCACCAAGGCGGGTGGAGTAAAGGCAGTGGTTGCCTTCAGTTCAAATGGCAAGAGCGCAGAATTAACCGGAGAAAAGTTCCGCTCGAGATTACAACTACCCTCCACTTGGATTTCGCGCTCTGTAAACCGTGTCACTGGAGAGAGCTCTGATTCGATTGCGATTGCAGTAGCGAGGAATAACTTTCCAAGCGCAAGAAGTGCGGTCTTAGTTAACTTCGATAAAGATCCTTCTGGTGCACTTGTCGGAATGGCTTACGGGAATAAGGTACAACTGCCGGTTCTCAACGTCAGCGCTAATGATTTAAGTTCGCAAACACTAAAAGAATTAGCACGGAGGAAGATTTCATCGGTTGTGCTTATTGGCAGGACCGGCGCTCTTCCTAGTCGGGCAGCGCTAGCAAAGCGAAAGTTGAAAGAGGTTAGATTTGAAGGGCGCAATGAGATCGAATTGAGTGAAAACGTGTTTGCACAACTCTCTGGTGAGCCAATAATCCTCATCGCAAGTGAGCGAAATGTCATGCTTGCCGATGCCAGCAGGATCATGGCATCAGATCGGCCAATTGTGTGGAGCAAGGACTATGAGCCCTCATCAACAGTCGAGGCGCTGCTCACCGAACGCAATGTTCCGGGGGTCTTTTACGGTGATATTCCGTCCTACAGATTTCCCTCTCGGGTCGTCATCACTCGTTCGGCAACTTCAGCACTTATAGCCTCTACTTGGCAATCACCAGTTCTGTTTGCAGATGGAACGGAGATAGAGCGCACTTTGGAGATCATCAGAGAGTTTCCCAATATTGCGGCAATTACCGTGATGGATAAAGATCTGACTTTGGAACCTTTTCAGACTCTTAGTTAGCGTGTAGAACGGAATTGAGTCCGCCCCAATCTCCCTCTTTTGGAAGAGCCTCAATAGCACCGCTTCGAGAATTCCGGCGAAACAATAGATTATGCGCTCCTGAGAGTGCGCGCGCCTTAACGATCTCTCCATCAGGGAGAGTGACTTTAGATGCTGCCGTTAAGTAAAGACCGGCCTCGACGACACAGTTGTCACCGAGTGCGATTCCTAAGCCGGAGTTAGCGCCAAGGAGAGTTTTCTCTCCGATCGAAATCACCTCTTTGCCACCGCCAGAGAGAGTGCCCATGATTGAAGCGCCACCGCCGATATCTGAACCATCGCCAACAACGACTCCAGCAGATATTCGCCCCTCGACCATTGATGTGCCCAATGTCCCAGCATTGAAATTGACGAAACCTTCATGCATGACTGTCGTTCCACTTGCCAAGTGCGCGCCCAACCGAACTCGATCAGCATCGGCAATTCTTACCCCGCTGGGGATGACGTAATCGACCATGCGAGGGAATTTATCCACTCCGAAAACGCTCACATGTCCCTGCTTCATGAGCGCTGCTCGAGTCATTTCAAAATCTTCATTGAGGCATGGCCCTCGATTTGTCCATACAACATTGGGTAGTAAACCGAAGATCCCATCTAATGACTGGCCATGTGGTTTGACTAGTCGATGGGAGAGTAAATGTAAGCGAAGGTAGACATCCTCTGTCGAGGTTGGTGCCTTAGTGATATCGATTTCAAGTTCGATAGCTTTTTTACTGACTTTTCTCTCGCTCTCATCACCGCAAAGGTGTGCCAACTCAGGTCTCGTAGCATTCGACAGCGGGCCAAGATGTGGTTGCGGGAACCAGACATCCAGAACTGTGCCATTAGATGCCACTGTTACTAATCCGATACCGGAGGCGCTCGTCATGAGTACACCGTACCGCTTTACCCGTATCCTGAGCGGGTGCATATCGCGGTTTATTGTTCGGCCTCAGAAAATATTGCTCCAGAGCATATTGAGTTAGCTGGAGAACTCGGCGCTGCCATCGCACGAAGGCAATGGTCCCTTGTCTGGGGTGGTGGCCAGATTTCGATGATGGGGGCAGTCTCGAAAGCATGTCGCGAACTGGGAGGTGAGACTATCGGCGTTATTCCGCAACGTTTAGCCGAATATGAATTTGCCGATCATCAAGCAACCGAATTACATGTAGTCGATGATATGAGAGTACGCAAGGCGCTACTCGATCAATTTTCAGATGCCTTTATCACCTTGCCTGGCGGAGCCGGAACGATGGAAGAGTTCTTCGAAATTTGGGTCGGACGCTCTCTGGGTTTTCACGAGAAGCCAGTGATTATTTTGGATCCAACTGGATTCTATAAGCCACTCCGAGACTTCATTGAGCACTTAGCAAGCCAAGGATTTCTCAAGCCACATCAACTCAATCATATTATTTGGACTTTCACTATCGAAGAAGCGCTCGATGCCTGCATCCGAAATTCTTAGTGATATCCGTGCACTGACACGGTATGACGGGTTCACCAAGTTAGCATCAGCGCGATTTATCTCTAATCTCGGCAATGGAATCACTCCGATCGCTTTATCTTTTGGGGTACTTGGTCTGCCAAATGGCTCTGCCTCACAACTAAGTTTGGTCCTTGGTTCGCAAATGATTCCACTCTTGCTTTTTATGCTTTTTGGTGGAGTTGTAGGCGACCGCTATAAACGAAATAAGATTGTCGGCGGCTCTGACATTCTAGGTAGCGCCTTCGTGATGGTGAGCGCAATGAGTTTCATCTTTGGTTTCGTCTCAATCCCTCTGCTGTGTGTGATGGGAGCGCTCTTTGGCGTACTCAATGCGCTTTGGTGGCCAGCATTTTCAGGGGTATTGCCGGAGATCCTTCCCAAAGAGGAGCTCCAACGGGGAAATAGTGTTATTGGTTTATTAACCAATTTTGGTTATACCGGTGGCGCGCTACTTGGAGGAGTACTTGTAGCGGTTGCGGGTTCAGGGTGGGCGCTTGCTGTTGATGCGCTTAGTTTCTTCGCTGCAGGTGTCTTGGTGTGGACAATCAATTTACCCATGATCTCTCGAGATGACAGTGGCACGATGTTTCATCAACTACGGGCTGGTTGGCGCGAATTCATCTCACATAAGTGGGTGGTTTCTGTTGTCGTTTCTTTCACCTTCATCAATCTCGCTTATGAATCAACCCTCGGAGTTCTAGGACCGCTAGCAATCAAGGAGAGCGGATATGGACCCCGTGAATGGTCTCTAATTTTAGCTGTTTCGACGGCAGGAATGATTGTTACAGGCCTTGCCTTACTCCGCTTCACCTTGAGTAAACCGATGATCTACGGAATTACTCCCATGCTCTTCATGAGCGCCTGGATTTTCTCCATAACATTTGTAAGTAATCTCTGGGTCCCGATAGTGATATCTTTTTTTGCTGGTGTGGCAATCGAGATTTTCTATGTTGCATGGAGCACCTCGATGCAACATAATATCCCGGAAGAATCCTATTCACGCGTTGTTTCATATGATGCTTTGGGTTCCTATGCATTAGCGCCAATTGGTTTGATTTTCATCGGCCCACTTGCTGAGCAGATTGGTACAAAAAATGCGCTTTTCATACTCGCCGCATTAGTATTTGTTGCAACAGTAAGCGCTCTCTCGGTACGAGAAGTTCGGATGGTGCGAAATAAAACTTGAATTCACGCTCATAATGAATGCTCCAATCCAAAAAATCTGGGATGCGATTGCCGATTGGACCTCTCAAGGGGAGTGGATGTTGGCAACCCGTGTGGATCTACTTGAGGATCGCGGTGGGGTGGGCACGAGAATTGCGGCATTTACCGGAGTGCTTCCTAGTCGTGCTCTGTTGGGCATCTGGGATCACATGGAGGTGCTCACATGGGAGCCACCACATCGCTGTGATGTGCTCCACTACGGCAGGTGGCTTCGCGGAACGGGCTACTTTCAGTTAGAGGCGCTCGATTCTGCCCACACCCGATTTACATGGAATGAAGAGTTAACTGGAGCGCTCGCAACCCTAATAAAACCTGGCCTTGCGCTGGGGGTTTGGCTCAGCCTGCACCGCTTTGCCCGCCAGATGCGGAGATAATCTGGTCAGTATCTGGCGAATCAAGCCTTAAGGATTTACCAAGGTTTGGAGGTAACCTCACCAATATGAGCCCCTTTCTCGACTTGCTCGAGCGCCTACCGGAGGAGGAGAGAACAATTCTCACCCTGGTCTATCTGCAGCGCCGCTCGATATCTGAGATTGCCGGGCTGCTCTCTGTCCCAGAGCGGGCTGTATTGGTGGTGTTGGAACGGGGGCGGGCTCGGATTGAAGCCCTAATTTCCCAGGCTGGCGAGAGTGCGAGATAATTCGGGAATGGCCGCTATGAAACCCCGAACCGGTGATGGTCCTATGGAGGTCACCAAGGAGAACCGGAGCCTGGTGATGCGTGTGCCGCTCGAGGGTGGCGGACGTTTGGTAGTCGAACTCAATGCTGATGAAGCCAACCGACTTTCCGAGTGCCTTTCTGCTGCCGTAGCGCTTGTCAAAAAATAGATTCGCTCCGTTTCGAGATTTCCTCGAAAGAGAGAGTTCCTCCGGAATCCTTTTACTCGCAGCAGCAACTCTTGGTTTGCTCATTGCAAACTCACCGTTTGCCGATCCGTATTTTAAAACCCTAGATCTTTCGTTCTCGCTCAAATCCCTTGGGATTGATATAGAACTCACCATTCTCAAATTGATCAACTATGGATTGATGACGATTTTCTTCTTCGTCGTTGGTCTTGAGATTAAACGGGAACTAACCTCTGGACAGCTCTCTGAAATTCGTAAGGCCGCCGCACCTTTCTTTGCAGCGATAGGTGGAATGGCGATACCGGCTCTGATTTACCTTGCCATCGCGGGATCAACCGCTCCGGAAGGGTGGGCGATCCCGGTTGCAACCGATATTGCTTTAGCCGTAGGAATTCTTGCACTGATGGGTTCACGGGCTACAGATGGTTTGAAAACTTTCCTATTGGCACTTGCAGTTATCGATGATATCGGTGCAATTATTATCATCGCTTTCGTTTTTTCAGCTGGCGCTATCTTTTCATGGTTACTTGCCGCACTCGGAGCAACTCTTGCGGTTCTGGTTTTACAGAGAATCGGAGTGATGAAGAGTTATATATATGCAATTGTGGGACTTTTACTCTGGTTTAGTTTATATAAGGCAGGAGTGCACCCAACCCTTGCCGGTGTAATCATGGGTTTACTTACTCCAGCAACGACAATCACCGATAGCAGATTTGAAGATGTTGAAGATGGCACACTGACACTTGTCGAGAAATTACAACGCAACTTCCATCGCTTTTCGGCATTTTTTGTGGTGCCACTTTTCGCATTCGCAAACTCTGGCGTGGTCATCTCTGCCTCTGCGATGAATGCAGCATTCACATCACCCATCGCTTGGGGAATCGTCGCAGGTTTAGTGGTGGGTAAGCCGCTTGGCATTTTTCTTACCGCAAAGGCAGCCGTTGCTGCACGGGTGGCGCAACTGCCACCACAAACGGCCAATAGCGCTCTTGTCGCAGTCGGCAGCACCGCGGGGATCGGATTCACTGTTGCGATTTTCATCGCGAAGTTGGCATTTACCGAGCCCGAACTTCAGGATCTCGCAGTTATCGCAGTGATGGCCGGTTCGCTCATAAGTGGCGTTATCGGGGTAGCGTTCTTTCGCTTGCTCCGCCATTGACAGGCGCTACGGTTAGCAAGTGCCTCGACCTACCTCTCAGCAGCACCCTCGGATCCTTCCGTACACCTCCTCCACTCTACGCAAAAGTGATGTGCTTGCAATTCCTGTAAGAAAAGGTGAACCAGCGAAGGTATTTCTTGAGGCAGGAGCGGAGGTTCGAACTTTCCTTAAGTCTGTTGATGTAAATCTCAATGACTTGGTGGCTCGACATTCACTGACTGGCAAAGCGGGAGAACTTCTTGATATCCCTGTGACTACTCGTAAAGCGTCCTCATTGAAGAGCATCTTTCTGGTGGGAGTTGGTGATGGCACGCGCAGCGATCTCGTGAAAGCTGGAAGCACTATCGGGAGAAAACTCCGAGGAAGTTCCAAGAGCTGCGCTTCGCTCTGTGGCGGCAAAGGCGGGTTGACTCGCGCTCATGCGTTAGCGCTCGCATTAGCGGCATATCAATTCAAGATAAGCGGGAGTAACGAAAGTATCAACGCTCCAACATTTACCGTAATTCGAGAGTACGACGTGAAAGAAGCACAGGCGATGTTAGTGGGAACGCTTATAACCAGAGATCTCATTCATACGCCATCAAATATGAAGAGTCCACAGTGGATGGCAACTCAAGCGCGCAAGAAATTAGCCAACTTACCTGTTGAAATCACCGTGCATCAGGGTGGAAAGGCGTTGGCGCGCTTTGGCGGTTTAACGGCAGTGGGAAATTCCTCACCTAAGCGACCACCTGCGATGATTGAGATTTCTTACAATTCGCGAAAGCGTAAGGGGCCTCATGTAGTCCTTGTTGGAAAAGGCATAATGTTCGATACCGGAGGAGTATCGCTCAAACGTCCCTACGAGAACATGGTGGCCATGAAGAGTGATATGGCGGGAGCGGCTGCAATCCTCGGAGCGATCAAAGCAGCAGCAGAACTTGAAATCGAGTGCCGAATCACGGGATTGTTGATGTGCGCTGAGAATTTACTCTCGGCGACTTCGCAGCGACCATCGGATGTGATCTCCCATTACGACGGGCAGACCGTCGAGGTTATAGATACTGATGCAGAAGGGCGATTAGTGCTCGCGGACGGCATAGGTTATGCGATGGAAAAGTTAAACCCCGATTATCTCATTGATGTTGCCACGTTAACTGGAGCAGCCACTCTTGGATTGAGTAGACATTATGCGGCGATGTACACCCGAGATTCCGCTTTAGCTGCCAAATTCTCTAAAGCAGGAGAGACCTCGGGAGATCGTGTCTGGCACATGCCCTTGGTCGATGAATATCTACCTAGCCTTCGCTCACATGTTGCTGATTTCAAAAATATCGCCGAAAAGCCAAGCGTCGGCGCTGGTTCAATCACGGCAGCGCTCTTCCTTGAGAAATTTGTCGTTGGTACTAAGAAAACCAAATGGGTCCATTTCGATATTGCAGGAGTGGGGCGAAGTGATTCAGATTCAGGGGAGAATCCAAAAGGCGGAACTGGATTTGGGGTTCGCTTGCTAACCGAATGGGTAAAGACCTTATGAGTGAGCAACCCGAGAAAATCAGGGAATTCATCGAGAGCTTTATTGTCGAAGAGCTCGAGATACAGAGCGCTCGAAGTCGGGGTTCTGAATTGGGAAGCGACGAGCCATCTCAAGGAACTGGCGCCTTCTTGCAGATGCTTGCACGTGCAATTCATGTTCATAGCGCAGTTGAATTAGGTACTGGAACAGGCGTAGGTACGTTATGGCTCGCAGACGGAATAGATGAAGGTGGCACTCTCACATCGATTGATGCAGAAGCAGAGCATGTGCATTTAGCTCGACAAGCATGTGATGAGATGGACATCTCTCCACAGCGGGTTCGATTGATACATGGCGCGCCATACGAGATTTTGCGAAAACTCACCGATTCGGGTTATGACATGGTTGTTGTTCGAGAATACTCAGATGAGAGTGGTGATCTCATTGAGCAAGCCCATCGAGTATTACGAAGCGGCGGCGTTTGCCTCCTGGTACATGCCTTGCATGGTGGCAAAGTTGCAGATTTAGCCCAACGAGATGAAGTCACCGTCTCTCGACGAGAGTTGCTCCGTAACTTGCGCGCAGATCGCGAGCGTTGGACCTGTTCACTTGTCGGTGTGGGAGATGGCCTTTTTATGGCGGTAAAGCGATAACTGGCGATACCCAGCGTTCTGTCTTAGGTTTAGGGGCAATCTCAGTGCGCTCTCAGGTTTCTTTAGAATTCTGGAGCCATAGTTCACCTTACCAACCGAGGAGAGTTTTCAACTATGAGTCAACCAGAGTGGTGGTCACCGGCGGCGCAGTACGCCCACAATCAACGACCGAATCCTGCTCCGAATTTTTACCTTCCTCAGAGCGCGCAACCATTTCCTGATCGAGGTGCGCCAGCGCAGCGACGAGGTGCGCGGGTAAGCGTTGGCCTTGCGGTAGGAATGGCGCTGATTGCAGGGGCTGTAGGTGGCATCGCAGGGAACCTTGCAAATGGTTCCTCACTCTTTGATTCACAAGTGAATCTGGTTGCCACCAATAACGCTGTTGAACGCGCCCCAGAATCGGTTGCAGCGATTGCTTCGCGTGTTCTGCCATCGGTGGTTTCCATTTCGACTCGCTCTCGCAGTGGCGCAGGTACTGGCACGGGATTTGTGATTCGTTCAGATGGATACATACTCACCAATAACCATGTAGTGGAGAATGTGGCACGCGGTGGCTCACTAAATGTGTCATTCAACGATGGCAAAGTTGTTCGAGGAAAGATTGTCGGTGTAAACCCTGCATACGATCTTGCAGTAATCAAGGTGACCCGAACTGGAGTGCCTGCGCTCCAATTTGGCAATAGCGATTCGGTCCAAGTCGGCGATTCGGTAATCGCAATTGGTTCACCTCTTGGTTTATCAGGGACTGTCACATCAGGAATCATCAGCGCAAAAAATCGCGCCGTCACCGCAGGCGCAGATCAGGGGGAGAGTTCTTTCATCAATGCGCTACAGACCGATGCAGCGATCAATCCAGGTAATTCGGGTGGTCCACTCGTGGATCGAACTGGAGCGGTGGTTGGAGTAAATACTGCAATCGCAACTTTGGGTTCTTTTAGTGGACAGACTGGCTCGATAGGTCTTGGTTTTGCTATTCCCATCAATCAGGCGCGACGGACTGCTGAAGAACTCATCAAAACCGGAAAATCTTCATATCCAATCTTGGGCGTCTCGGTTGATACCAATTATGGCGAGAGTGGTGCGCTCATCACCTCAGTTTCACCAGGAGGTCCCGCTGATGAAGCGGGCATTCAAGAAGGTGACATCATCCTCAACCTAGATGGACGAGTGATCACTAACCCAGATGAATTAATCGTTGCAATCCGCAATCGAGCCCCCGGAGACCGAGTTTCGATTACCGTGAAGCGTGAGGAGGTCACCAAGGTAGTAAAGGCAACTTTGGTCGCTGCGCCGCAGTAGCGTTACGATAGTTAAATGCTCGATATTGGCGCCGGCGAACTCCTTGGCTTGGCCCTAGTTGCCTTGGTCTTAGTTGGTCCTTCCAAACTTCCTACCTTCGCAGCAGACGCTGCGCGCTTCCTCCGTAAAGTCCGTGGTTTTGCACAATCTGCCACGAGCGATCTACGCGAGAACTTAGGTCCAGGATTCGAAGACTTGAGTGTAAGTGACCTTAATCCCAAGAGCTTCATCAGAAAGCAAATGCGTCAGGCTCTTGAGGATGAACCTGCCCTCGATAAGAACTCGGTGCGACAGGATCCACAACTTCCATGAGCAGTGAATTAATACGAGAGGCTCTAACCAAAGTAATCGATCCAGAACTTCGGCGACCTCTGACTGAATTAGGAATGGTCAAAAGCATAGATATTTCCGGAGATACCGCCAGAATCGGTATCTATCTCACCATCGCAGGTTGTCCGATGAAAGAGCGATTACACGACGATATCTCTCAAGCGGTAATTGGTGTAGCAAATATTAAGAACGTCTCTATTGAGTTCGACGTGATGAGTGATGAACAGCGCAATGAGATTAAACGGATTATTCGTGGTGGAAATGAAAAAAGTATTCCATTTGCGCACCCAGATTCGTTTACGCGAGTTTTCGCAATCGCATCAGGGAAAGGAGGAGTTGGTAAGTCCTCAGTGACTGCCAATCTCGCAGTCGCCTTGGCTGCTCGGGGTCAGCGAGTGGGAATCTTGGATGCCGATGTTTACGGCCACTCAATTCCGCGAATTCTTGGGATGCTCGGCGCACGCCCTACGGCAATTGATAACACCACTTTCATCCCCCCTGAAGATGTTCGTGGAATCAGAGTCGCTTCGATGGAGATGTTCAAACCACAACGCGAAGACCCAGTCGCCTATCGAGGCCCAATTCTGCATAAGGTGCTTGAGCAACTCTTAGCGGATGCATTTTGGGGTGAATTAGATTTCCTTCTGCTGGATCTGCCACCCGGTACCGGTGATATTGCTATCTCACTTGGTCAATTGCTTCCATCTGCTGAGTTAATCATTGTCACAACGCCACAAGTAGCGGCAGCAGAAGTGGCTGAGCGCGCTGGACGACTTGCCCATCAATTGAAACAACAGCTCACTGGAGTGATTGAGAATATGTCTGCATTCGCCTGCCCACATTGCGCAGAGATGATCTCGCTCTTTGGCTCGGGTGGAGGAGAAGAGACGGTTGCACGTTTAGAGAGACTTACTGGGGGTTTGGTGCCGCTATTA
>SYAM01000063.1 GCA_005787645.1 Actinomycetota bacterium
AGAGTTCATCGAGACCAAGGTTGGCGAAGAAGAGAAGATTCGCGTCCTTCGCGATGCAGGTTTTGATATGGACCTTGGTGGTAAAGACATCATCTCTGTTCAATATCAGAATGCCAATAACTCCGTTCGCGTAAGCGATGAATATATGCGCGCTTACGAAGAAGGAAAAGAATTCGGACTTCGCGCTCGTTCAACGGGAGAAATCATCGAGCATGTCAACGCCCGCTCACTCTTCCGCAAGATGGCAGAGGCAGCATGGGCTTGCGCCGATCCAGGAATTCAATACGACGACACCATCAATGATTGGCATACCAATCCAGAGACAGGTCGAATAAACGCCTCGAACCCCTGCTCCGAATACATGTCACTTGATAACTCCTCATGCAATCTTGCATCGCTCAACTTGATGAAGTTCCTCAAGGCCGATGGATCATTTGATGCCAAGACCTTCGTGAAGGCAACAGAGATGATCATCACCGCAATGGACATCTCCATCTGCTTTGCAGATTTCCCAACTGAGGCAATCGGGGACACCACTCGTAAATATCGCCAACTCGGTATTGGATTTGCCAATATCGGAGCGCTCCTGATGGCATCAGGTCTGCCATACGACAGTGAGGGTGGACGCGCGCTCGCTGGTGCAATCACCTCATTGATGACCGGAACCTCCTACCGTCGCTCCGCAGAGATTGCCGGAATCGTCGGTGCTTACGAGGGGTACGCACGTAACGCGGCAGCACATACCCGCGTAATGCGTAAGCATGCCGCCGCATCTGTCGCTGCGCGCTCGGTGACAACCCTTGATCGCGATGTCTGGACCGAGGCAAATAAGCAATGGGATGAAGGTTTGAAGATTGGTGAGAAGAATGGCTGGCGCAATGCCCAGGCTTCCGTTCTGGCACCAACCGGAACAATTGGTTTGATGATGGATTGTGATACCACCGGAATCGAGCCAGATTTCTCGCTCGTGAAATTCAAGAAACTTGTCGGTGGCGGATCGATGCAAATCGTCAACCAGACCGTTCCTGCTGCGCTTCGCAAACTTGGTTACACCGAAGAGACCGTAGAAGCGATTGTCGAGTACATCCAAGCAAATGGACATGTCATCGATGCCCCAGGGCTTAAGCAGGAGCACTATGACGTCTTCGATTGCGCGCTCGGTGCGCGTTCGATTGCGCCCATGGGCCACGTGCGGATGATGGCTGCTTGTCAGTCATTCCTCTCTGGTGCAATCTCCAAGACCGTCAATCTTCCCGAGGACGCTACTGTCGAAGAGGTTGAAGAGGTCTACTACGAAGGATGGAGGCTGGGCCTCAAAGCCCTCGCCGTCTATCGCGACAATTGCAAGGTCGGACAACCTCTCTCTGATGGCAAGGCAAAGAAGAAAGAGGAGCCAGTTGTCGAGAGCACAGCTCCTGCTCGCGCAACACGTAAGCGTCTTCCTAAGTCACGTCCATCACGAACCACCTCGTTCAATGTTGGTGGCGCAGAGGGATATATGACTGCGGGCGCGTACGAAGATGGTGCTCTTGGTGAGGTCTTCTTAAAGCTTGGCAAGCAAGGTTCCACTCTTGCCGGCGTGATGGATGCCTTCTCAATCGCAGTCTCGATCGGTTTGCAGTACGGCGTACCACTTGAGACTTACGTACAGAAGTTCACCAACCTCCGATTTGAGCCAGCAGGTATGACAGATGATGCAGATATCCGCATGGCGCAATCGATGATGGATTACATCTTCCGTCGCCTTGCTCTTGATTACCTCCCTGCTGATGAGCGAGCAGCGTTGGGAATCTTCTCTGCAGCAGAGCGCGCACGTGCATTAGATGCGGGAAATTACAGCGCACCGGAAACCGCGCCAGCGATGGATGAGGTAGCAATCGACACGCCACGAGTGGCTCCAGTAGCGCAGGCACCAAAGGCGCAAGATATTGCGATTACTCCACCGCCAGCAGCACCGATGCAGATCGGTTCCTCCACTGAATTGCTCGAGGCGATGATGGGTCGAAGCGCAGATGCTCCAATGTGTATGACCTGCGGAGTGAAGATGCGTGCAGCAGGCGCCTGCTACGTCTGCGAAGGCTGTGGCTCCACTTCGGGATGCAGCTAACGAGTAACACCTAGCTAGATGGCTCAACCTTTTTCGATAGGGGCCGAGAGCGCGCTGATTGATGGCGTGATTACCTCGGCCTCGATCGAGGTAACCGACGGCTTCATCTCATCAGTCGATGTCGGTCTCGAACCGGAAAAACTCTCTGATGATCTCATTCTAACTTCGGGAACTCTCTCGCCAGGATTTATCGATTGCCAACTTAATGGCATTGGCGAAATCAACTTCTTTGATGCAGATAAGTCAGAGATGGAGCGTGCACTCGCCCTCCTCGCTCGCCATGGAGTGACTTCCTGCACCCCATCAATGATCTCGGCGCCAATAGGTGAATTAGTTGCAGCGATCAAAGCAAGTGATTGCGGTGAAAGTTCTTTTACAGGTTTAGTAAGAGCGCGTCACCTTGGTTATCACATCGAAGGCCCTTTTCTCTCAGAGGATTTTGCGCGTGCACATAATGCGCGCTTCTTCGTTGATCCCACCCGTGAAAATCTTCTGCCTCTTCTTGAAACTGCTCGAATTGCCATTGTCACCCTTGCTCCAGAGCGAACTGGCGCACTCGAAGCGATTGCATCGATTCGCGAATCAGGAGCTATCGCAAGTGTCGGCCACTCAGGGGCAGATTTTCAGCAGATAGTCGATGCAGTTGCCGTCGGATTGAACATGGTCACTCATCTTTTCAATGGAATGAATAAAGATGTCAACCAGGGAATCATTCGAGCAGCGCTCGAATTGGATCAGTTGACGATTGGATTTATCGCAGATGGAGTTCATAATCACGAAGAACAGATTCGTTGGGCATTTGAGAATATGAGCGAACGGATTACGTTAGTGACCGATTCGTTGAGCAACCGATTGGGAGATGAAGTAGTTACTGCCAGAGCAGATGGCGGTGGATATCGAACCGATGGCACTCTCGCTGGCTCACGATTGACTCTCGACCACGTGATTGCCCATGCAATATCGTCAGGAGTTCCGCTTGCCCAAGCGCTGCTCAGCGCTACTCGCGTGCCGGCGCGCCTACTAGGGCGAGGCGATCTCGGGGAGATAGCAGTTGGCGCTCGGGCAGACCTGACGCTCTTCACCGAAGGTGGGAGTATTCGTACCTGGGTAGGGGGAGTGGAGGTGGCTTGATGAGCATCATGAGTTCAGAGATCAATGAACAGGCAGATGCGATCTCGGCGACGCTTGCCAACCTTCGTAACTCCCGGCTCGAGGTGGAACAACTTTTCAGTGGCGCTCAGAGCGTTCTCTTCATGGCCCGCGGTACAAGCGATCACGTTGCCGATTATGGACAGTACCTGCTCTCGACTAAAGCCGGAGTATTGGCAGCAAGTGGCAGTCCATCACTTGCCACAGCATTCGATGCCAAAGTTGATCTCTCCCATCATGTTGTGATTGGCATCAGCCAATCGGGATCCACTACAGAGATCGTGGAATCCTTAGCATGGGCTAAGCGTTTAGGTGCGAAGACTCTGGCTCTTACCAATCTGGCAAATAGTCCAATCACAGAAGGAGCAGATCTCACTCTGCTCACCTATGCCGGGGTTGAACGCGCAGTTCCAGCAACAAAGACTTTCTCAAGCGCCATGGCCGCCATGGCATGGGTTGCCTCATCGTTGAGTGCAGGCTCCCTTGATGATGAGCTGAGCAGATTGCCGGATCTGGCGCGCGAAGTGCTTGCAGCGCCACTACATCTTGGTGAAATCGAGCGAGCAATCGGCAGCGCTCATACCTTGGTGGTTTCGGGAAGAGGTTTTGGACAATCGGTAGCGCGAGAGATTGCTCTGAAGTTGAAGGAGTGTGCGCTCATTAACGCGTCAGGTCTTTCGTTTGCCGATCTTCGACATGGACCGGTTGCAGTTTTTTCCCAAGGATTTCCTCTTATTTCACTTGGACTTTCGAGCACCTCACCGCTCCTGACTGGGCTTCACGATTTGCAACGTGCAGCACATCAAGCGGGCGCGCCCATCATCAACATCGGTGGCGTAAGCGCTCCAGGTATCCCCACACACCAGATTCCATTACCAGAACTTCCTGATGAGTTGCTACCAATCCTCCAAGTAATCCCCGGACAGAAGATTGCCGAGCGCATCGCTATCGCTCGGGGCTTTAATCCCGATGAACCTCGAGGCTTGAACAAAGTTACCCAAACGGTCTGAGTCCAGTAACGATGGCAATTGCACTGGGAGTAGATATTGGCGGCACGAAGATCTCTGCAGCCATGGTCCGCAATGGGCAAATCGTCAAAAAAATCGAGGAACCATTTCGACGCGAGCAGGTGATTGAGGATTTGGCCAAGGCAATCAAGAGTTTAGATCCGCAGCAAGAGAGCGAGAGCGTTGGAATTGCGTGCGCTGGGCTCATCGACTCAGAGCGTGGTGTGATTACTTTCGCGGGCAATCTCGGGTTCGAAAATTTTCCCTTGCGTGATCTCCTTGCCCCTCAAATCAATCGAGAGATCTCGTTAACCAATGATGCAAGCGCTGCTGGATGGGGAGAGTTTCGCCATGGCGCGGGAAAAAGTTTTAGCCATATGGCGCTCCTAGCAGTGGGAACCGGAATTGGTGGCGCACTAATCCTCAATCGCTCACTCATCTTGGGCGCCCATGGATTGGGAGCTGAATTGGGCCACCTCAATGTTCCGGGAGCGAGTGAGAGATGCCCCTGTGGCCTCACTGGATGTGTCGAGGCGGTTGCTAGCGGTCGAGCGATGGAGGCTCGCGCCAAGGAAAGTGGCTTTGCCGGCACTCAAGAGTTGGCCGATGCTGCGCGTGCAGGGCAGCCAGAAGCAAGTGCGCTCTTTGACCAGATGGGGTGGGCGATCGGTGCGATCTCTGGGAGATTGGCAAATGTTCTAGATCTTGAAGTGATTGTTATTGGCGGTGGCTTTGGATCCACCTTTGAACTCTGGGAGCGCGGTGCGCTCCGTGGCTTGCAGGAGAACATCGTCGTTCCTGATTTACGGACCATTCCTCACTTCACGAGGGCACGATTAGGAAATGATGCCGGAGTAATTGGCGTCGCAGATTTTGCCTACGGCAGAGTCTGAATCACCCTCTGAAGTTGGGTCCAGTTTTTTCCAAAGGCTGGATGTAACGCCAGCGAATTGACATCATCCCGCTCTACCCAACGTACCTCAATTGATTCTTGATTTGCTGCGATGGGATCACAGAGATTCTTCGCTCGGGCGATGATGGTGTGGTAACTCCAGATTCCGTGCTCTTCGGCGCACTCTGTAAGAATTTCAATCTCATCACCAGTGATCGCTACCTCCTCGTGGGCTTCGCGGAGCGCTGCTTCGATAAAGCTCTCATGGGAGTCGCGGGCGCCACCAGGAATACCCCAGGTATCGCCGTTATGTACCCACGGTGCGCGATGTTGAAGTAAGACCTGTGAATCGCGAATCAGGAGCAAACCAGCGGCGCCAAATTTTCCCCAATGCTTTCCGCCGCAACGACATTCCACCCATCCATCACCATCGCGCGCAGCCATAGCCATTGGTACCACAGCATCGGCACGATATTCACAGTTTCGAGCGTGAGAGTTCGGGCGTTATCGCTTTCACCTACTCTCACCAGGATGAACATTCTCAATATTGTGAAAATCCTCAGTATCCGAGAGATCAAGGGCTTCGCTCTCGGATTGATGGCGCTCATGGTGGTGGGGTGTACGCAGATCGAGCAAGGAGCGTCACAAGGGCCAACTGGCGGATTGAGACACCCGAGTAGTCGCGAGAGTTACTTGATTCCTCCAGAAATTCCTCCCTCACTTATTGATTATCTTTTGGTAAATAAAAATCCTGAGAGCGAGATTGTTGAAATACAGGTAGAGAGCGTCAGTGTGGATCTCTGGACCTTGAAGATCTCAAGTGAAGCACCGCCTGATCAAACGGGTAGTGAACTCCGAAGATTTCTTCGTAGCGGAGATACGTGGAGTGAAGTATGAGAAAAAACCTGAAATTTATCGGTTTTTTGATAATCACGTATTTAGCCTCTGCTCATACCGCTCCTGCCGCTCTAGCAGCCGATTGTTCGCAGACATGTGTGGAAGTCCGTCGTGAAGGCGGGGAGTTGGTCATCACAGCTCGTCGCGAACCTGTGCGAATCATCCGGAAAGCCCCGGCAGCCACCCCGATTCCCATACCCGCTCGAACTCCCGCCAGCACACCCACAAGAGTCGTCAAGCGCACACCTCAACCCTCGCTTTCTGATCAGATTCGCGAAGTACTTCCTGAAGGGCGATTTGCGACCTTGCCCAGGTATGGAGCGTTGATCAACGAACCGCTTCTGATACGCACTTACGGATGTTCAGATTTTGTGAAAACGCTGCCGATTCTCGATACCTCGATCGAATTGCGCTTATCGCCACGAATCGAATGGATATGGGGGGATGGGCAGCAAGAGTTTTGGGGTGGGAGCGCAGTTCGCGGTGCCCACATCTACTCACGTGCAGGTCGATATCGAATTGAGATGCGTTGCCATTGGGAAGGTCGCTTTCGCACGCCACATTTGCCTTGGACCCCCATTCCTGAGGGAATCATTTCGACCTTTGCGATGGAGCGAGAGTTATTTCGAGCGAGAGTCTTCTTCACCCAATAATTTCTCCACAAGGTGAGGTGGATAAGTAATTGTCACGTCGGAGCCAGCGACCAGGCTCTGCGCCTATGACAACCATCTCTACACCAACCGAACTCATCACTGCCGTCCCTTTTCTGCTCAACGGTGCACCCGAGGAGTGCCTGATATTTATCGCACTCTCTGAAGGAGCAGTTGCTCTCGCAGTCCAGGCGCAGTTGCCTCGCACTCCCGATCTCGATGGAGCAGAGCCATTCTTCACACCTCTTCGCGACAATAAGCTTGATCAACTATTGGTTCTCGCTTACCTTCCACCAGATTTTTCTAACGAAATTGGTGATCATATTTGGGCACAACTCCAGGGGCACTGCGAAAAAATCGCTCCTGTAAAGGATTTTTTAATTATCCACCAAGGGCGTTGGCGCTCTTTTCTCTGTAAAGACGAGAGCTGTTGTGAGCCTGCGGGTGAGCCCCTACCCGACATCGCGTCGAGCGAGTTTGCTGCCAATCATGTTTATCAGGGGTTACTCATGCCGCCGCTTCCTCCTTCATCAGTAGGTCGCGCAGATCTCTCTGCGCTGATCAATCACGCGCGAGCTGAATTTGAGCGTTGTGAACCGAGTAATCGTTCCAAGCGTGGCGTGATCGCATTACTCCGATTGATTTCACATTTCACTATCACGCGCGAATTAGAGAACCAGAGCCTTGTTGCCGATGCGTTGATTGCACTGACCGATATTCAAGTGCGCGACTTTGGAATCGGATCTCATGGCGATGAGAATCTCGAATTACACCGGGAGCTATGGCGCTCGCTCTTGGACTCTGCGCCTATTGGATATCGAGCGCCAACGGCAACCTTGTTAGCGCTGGTTCGCTATGAAGGTGGGGATATCGAAGGAGCCAAGCGCGCACTCGAACGGGCGCTCTCTGATGACCCGCACTACTCACTTGCACATCTTTTGCAGAAGACCTTTGCCGCAGGGTGGCCACCGGAGGCATTCACCACGATGCGCCATCAACTCCACCCGAAGCTGGAGGAAGAGTTGCTGGGATAACGGGGATAACCGGGAAAAATTCCCTCGAATTTTACTTTTTTCACTCTTTTGCCTATCTTTTCCCTTAGGTCATGAGTTCCAGTTCCAAGCCCCGGCTAACTGGACGGCAACCCTCCACCGCGGTGGGGTGCTCCGGGTGAAGACCAGGTCGCTGCGAAAGTCGTAACGACAAGCGCGGGTATCTCACCGAAAGGTAATACCCCCTAATAGCAAGTTATGAAGGGATATTTCGTTATGTCAGCCAATTGGTCATTTGATACCCAACAGATTCACGCTGGACAAGTTCCTGATCCCACAACAGGCGCTCGTGCACTTCCGATCTACCAGACAACCGCTTATCAATTCCGCGATACCACCCACGCTGCAAACCTCTTTGGTTTAGCAGAGTTGGGAAATATCTACACCCGAATCATGAACCCCACCCAAGATGCGGTGGAGCAACGCTTGGCAGCGCTCGAAGGTGGAGTCGCAGCGCTCCTTGTTGCCTCCGGTTCAGCGGCAACCTTCTATGCCATTGCGAACGTCGCTGAAGCAGGTGATCACATAGTCTCCTCGCCATCGCTCTATGGCGGTACCTACAACCTCTTCCACTACACCTTGCCTAAGTTCGGTGTTGAAGTCACTTTCGTCGATAATCCCGATGACCCCGAGTCATGGAAGAAGGCAATTCGCCCCAATACCAAGGCCCTTTTTGGCGAGACCATTGCCAATCCAAAGAACGACCTTCTCGATATCGCAGCGGTTGCCAAGGTTGCGCACGATGCTGGCGTTCCACTCATCATCGATAACACAGTGGCCACTCCCTACTTGATCAAGCCAATCGAACATGGCGCTGATGTTGTGGTCCACTCTGCAACCAAGTTCCTCGCTGGCCACGGCAACTCAGTCGTAGGTGCGATTATCGATTCTGGTAAGTTCGATTACGCGCAATATCCGGCGCGCTTTAAGAACTTCAATGAACCAGATCCGAGCTATCACGGCCTTGTTTATGCAGTGAATCTCGGTGTGGGTTCACCCTTTGGCGCCAACCTCTCCTACATCTTCAAGATTCGCTTGACGCTCCTTCGCGACACCGGAGCGGCAGTCAGCCCATTTAATGCATGGTTATTGGCCCTTGGTCTTGAAACTTTGAGCCTTCGCGTTCAACGCCATGTCGAGAATGCGCTCGCCGTCGCTACCTGGCTGGAGAAGCATCCAGCGGTCTCCAAGGTCAATTACGCCAGCCTGCCCTCATCGCCATGGCATGGCTTGGCAAAGAAGTATTCGCCTAAGGGATCCGGTGCGGTCCTCTCCTTCGAACTCAAAGGTGGCATTGATGCCGGCAAGAAGTTCATCGAGGCGCTCCAACTCTTCAGCCACGTTGCCAATATAGGTGATGTTCGCTCACTTGCGATTCACCCTGCCACAACTACCCACTCACAATTGACGCCAGAGGAACAACTCACTGCTGGTGTCACACCTGGTCTAGTTCGCTTAAGTCTTGGTCTCGAAGATATCAATGACATTAAGGCCGATCTCGAGACTGGGTTCGCCGCAGCAGGGAAGTAGAAATTACTACCGACCTACCCATCACTGGGGCATGGTTAGAAGATCACGATCCAGGTGAGCGTCGCTTCCTAAAAATTGGCGACCTCACTCTGGAATCGGGAGAAGTTCTTCCTGATATCACCATCGCCTATCAGACCTGGGGAACGTTAAATAGCGAGAAAAATAACGCTATTTTGATTAATCATGCCCTCACGGGTTGGTCTGATGTACCGTCGTGGTGGCCATCTCTAGTCGGTCCTGGTCTGCCATTCGATACCGATAAATATTTCATCGTCTGTCCCAATGTGATCGGTGGCTGTCAAGGATCAACGGGGCCATCGTCGATTGCTCCAGATGGAAATCGGTGGGGCTCGCGCTTTCCATCGTTGACGATTCGCGACATGGTCGCAGCAGAGAGAGCCTTCACAGAGAAGTTGGGAATTAAAAAATACCTCATCGCAGTCGGTCCATCGTTAGGCGGCATGCGTTCACTCGAATGGGCCATCACTCATCCCGATAAAGTCGGTGCGATCTGCACCATTGGTTCCTCCGCTGTGGCAACCGGGGATCAGATCGGCACTGCGAGCATTCAAATTAGAGCTATCAAAAAAGACCCATTTTTTAAGGGTGGTGACTACTACGACCAGGAGCGTGGACCGGTGGAGGGGATGGGTATCGCGCGCCGAATTGCGCATCTGACCTATCGCTCTGAGGTTGAGATGGATATGCGCTTTGGTCGAGATATGCAAGGTGATGACACGGGGCGATATGCCGTGGAATCGTATTTGGATCATCAGGCAAATAAACTTGCTAAACGTTTTGATGCGAACACGTACATTATTCTCACTGAAGCGATGAACTCGCATGATGTCGGTCGTGATCGTGGCGGCGTAGAGAAAGCGCTCGCTTCGATCACTGTTCCAGTGATTGTCGTAGCAATCGATACCGATCGATTATTTCCACCCCGTTTGCAACAAGAAATCTCCGATCTCACTCCCACAGCGGAAGCCCCAGATGTGCTCTCTTCGCCCTTTGGTCACGATGGCTTCCTCGTTGAGGTGGAGTCGGTGGGGGAGATCATTCGGAGAGCGATTTCTCGGGCTTTGGAGCGCTCGTAAGTCGGGTCAAAACCGCATTTTTAGCGCGCTGTAGCAAACCCTGAGTACAATAGAGGAATCGGGAGTCAGTCGGAGCGATTCGATTAGGCGCCAAACCAAGTAGCGAGGATCACCGTGCCTTCTAAGAGCCATGCCGCAAAGGGTAAAAGCAGTGCGAAATCTGCCGTGAAACCCGCCGCAAAGAGCGCAGTGAAGAAAGCACCTGCCAAGAAAACACC
>SYAM01000064.1 GCA_005787645.1 Actinomycetota bacterium
ACTGGACAGATGGGTTGCGTCCTACACCACTTAGCAATTCGTGAGGATGTGCACTTTGTCGAGACTAAGCCAGATGTCTGTTGGCAACTTCCGATTCGTCGCTCCTTTGAGAAAGTCGATCTAGGAGATGACGAAGAGCGTCGCGTCACTGTCATTGGTGAATATGAGCGTCGCGGTTGGGGCCCTGGTGGCGTCGAGTTCGATTGGTACTGCACTAGCAACACTGAAGCACATGTTGGAAAAGAGCCGGTTTATATCTCTAATGCCTACGAGTTGATAAAGCTGATGGGAACAAAGGCTTACACGATTCTCAAAGAGATTTGTGATGCCCGAATAGAGGCTCGTCGCCTCGCTTCGCCAAAGTTGCTGCCACTACTTCAGATTCATCCTGCGACTTTAGCCGCAGGAAAGTCTAAATAATTTCTGCGAGTAAATTTTCCACTTTTAACTTTATTTGATCGCGTATCTGGCGAACTTTCTCAATCTCTTTACCAGCAGGATCTTCGAGCACCCAATCTTCATATCGCTTTCCTGGATAGAAGGGACAGGTATCTCCGCACCCCATCGTAATTACCACATCAGATTCTTGAACTGCCTCAGTGGTGAGTATCTTGGGTTGATTATGTGCAATATCGATACCAAGTTCAGACATAACCTTTACAGCCATTGGGTTGATCAAATCTTTTGGCGCTGATCCAGCCGAAAGAACTCGAACCTTTCCGCCAGAAAGTGATTGCATGAACCCTGCTGCCATCTGAGAGCGACCCGCATTGTGCACGCAGACAAAGAGCACTCTCGGTTCCTTGCTCATCTAACTTCCCTTCACTAATTTCCGAACACCGAAGACCAGAGCCAAGGCCAGTAGTTGCGCCCCTAGAAATTGACCAATTGATCCAGGTGCTATACCGGTAAAAGTGTCGGAGAGAGTTCGGTTAATCGTGACAGCAGGGTTTGCAAAAGATGTCGAAGAGGTGAAGAAGATAGCGCTTCCAATCCAAGCAGGGACCAGGAGCGCCGCTCGCTCAGGCTTCATGATAATAATTGTGAGCAGTCCAACAGTTGCTACAACCTCACCAATGAATTGACCAATGCCTACCCGCGAGGTACTCGCAATATCAATAGCAGCCTTACTAAACATGAGGTTTGCGATTATCACGCCAAATGCACCACCAAGGATTTGTGCGGCGAGATACATGAGCGATTCTTGATTCGTACAAGCACGTTGAGTGCGACTATAAATCGTCACAATCGGATTGAAATGAGCCCCACTGATCGGCCCTATGATAGTAATTAACAGATATAGGGCAAGAACGATAGAGAGCGCATTAATCAGAAGCTGAATGCCGACATCACTAGTTAGATTCTCTGCCATGATTCCTGAACCAACTATTGCGCTGAGTAGAACAGCAGTGCCAATAAATTCCGCTACTAACTTACGCACCATGAAGATGATGATAGTCGACGCTCTTGGGTACCAGTAGGCAAGAGTCGCCACTTCGCCCTAGGCTGAGCGCTATGGCAAAGGCACCTGCGCGCGACCCATTTCGCTGCTCCGAATGTGGATGGAGCACCACTAAATGGGTGGGCAGATGCGGTGAATGTCAGGCATGGGGCAGCGTCGAAGAGAGTGGTGCGCTCACTCCGCGAAAAATTTCTTTATTACCAGGGGTAGTCGCAGCTCCAGCCACACCTATTGGTGAGATAAGTCTTGCCGCTGCACAATCGCGCTCTAGCGGAGTCGCTGAACTTGATCGCACCTTAGGTGGCGGATTAGTTCCAGGAGGTGTGCTCCTACTCGCAGGTGAACCTGGCGTGGGAAAATCAACGCTTCTACTTACCGTCGCTGCCGAGAGTGCGCGGAGTGGATTGACGAGCCTCTATCTCACCGGCGAAGAATCTGCGGCACAAGTTCGCTTACGTGCCGAACGTTTGAAAGCAATAGATCCATCTCTCTGGTTAGCTGCCGAGACTGATTTAAGCGCTCTGATTTCTCATGTGGATCGAGTTAAACCTGATCTATTGATTATTGATTCGATCCAAACAATTGCAAGTAGCGCCCTTGATAGTGCACCAGGGAGCATGACGCAGGTTCGTGAAGTTGCCAACACTGCAATACGAATTGCAAAAGAGCGTGGGATCACTGTAATTCTCGTCGGCCATGTCACTAAAGATGGTTCAATAGCCGGACCTCGCCTACTCGAACATCTCGTCGATGTCGTGCTCAACTTCGAAGGTGATCGCCATTCGAGATTACGTCTCATTCGCGCGGTGAAGAATCGTTTTGGCGCCACCGATGAAGTTGGTTGCTTTGATCTTCATGATGGCGGCATCACTGGCGTCGCCGATCCCACTGGGCTCTTCACTACTCGTCACGCGCAACCAGTCCCAGGCACATGTCTAACTGTCGCTCTAGAGGGCAGGCGCGCATTAGTCGCTGAAATTCAAGCTCTTGTGGGCGCTGAGAAAGATCGGGATTATGGAAATGCTCGACGAGTCACAAGCGGGCTCGACTCCGCTCGATGTGCGATGACCCTCGCTGTTCTTGAATTACGAAGTGGAGTCAATCTTGCAGGGCGCGATATTTACGTAGCAACGGTTGGCGGCATGAAACTTGTCGAGCCATCAGTAGATCTGGCGCTAGCGCTTGCTGTTGCATCTGCAGCGGTCAACTTTGCTCTTCCCTCGGATCTCATCGCTATTGGTGAAGTTGGTTTGGCGGGCGAGATTCGCCGAGTCAATGGTTTACAACAGCGAGCGCAAGAGGCGTTCCGACTCGGATTTAAGAAAGCCATTCTTCCTGCAGGAAGTGAAGTCAAAGTCTCAGGAATGGATATTGTCGAGGTTCATCGCCTCGATCAAGCGCTGGAAAAGGTCAAACTTCTCCCTAACAATAAGAAGTAACCTCGATGGAGCAGGTTCTTGATTGGTATGAGGAAAATAAGCGGGCTCTGCCGTGGCGGAAGACCTCTGCATGGGGAGTTCTCGTTAGTGAATTTATGTTGCAACAAACTCCAGTGCAACGAGTTTTGCCACAATGGCACCGCTGGATGGAACTCTGGCCCACACCGGCAGATCTTGCTGCTGCTTCACTTAGCGATGCGCTACGCGAGTGGGGTCGATTGGGCTACCCAAAAAGAGCAAAACGATTACACCAATGTGCTCAAGTGATTGTTACCGACCATGCTGGCAAAGTACCTGTATCCCGTAATGAATTGCGCGCGCTACCTGGAATCGGTGAATACACCGCCGC